>NZ_JBEZZW010000011.1:0-201740 GCF_040639415.1 Micromonospora sp. NPDC023888
ATCGTGCGACGGCTGCTCGGCCTGGAGGACGCCATCTCGATGGCGGTGGCCGGCCCGACCCACGACGCCCGGAGCTGGACCTTCGACCTCGACCCGGGCGGCCGGGACCCGGTGCTCGGCATCGAACGCATCCAGGAGGCCTACTTCAAGCGCTTCCCCGGCTACGAGCGCGGCATCACCGTCCCGGCGATCGTCGACGTACCGACCGGGCAGGTGGTGACCAACGACTACGCGCAGATGAGCCTCGACCTCTCCACCCAGTGGCGGGCGTACCACCGTCCGGGTGCCCCGCAGCTCTATCCCGAGCACCTGCGCGCGCAGATCGACGAGGTCAACGACGTGATCTTCCGGGACGTCAACAACGGCGTCTACCGGTGCGGCTTCGCCGGCAGCCAGGAAGCGTACGACAAGGCGTACCACCGGCTCTTCGACCGGCTGGACTGGCTCACCGAGCGGCTGACCGACCAGCGCTACCTGGTCGGCGACACCATCACCGAAGCCGACGTGCGACTGTTCACCACACTCGTCCGCTTCGACCCGGTCTACCACGGCCACTTCAAATGCAACAGGCAGAAACTCAGCGAGATGCCGGTGCTGTGGGCCTACGCCCGGGACCTGTTCCAGACCCCCGGCTTCGGCGACACCATCGACTTCGACCACATCAAGCGCCACTACTACGAGGTGCACCGCGACATCAACCCGACCGGGATCGTGCCGCTCGGCCCCGACCTGTCCAACTGGCTCACCCCGCACGGCCGGGAAACACTGGGCGGCCGCCCCTTCGGCGACGGCACCCCGCCTCCGCCGCCGGCTGAGCCCGTCGACCCGGCGCACACCCCACTGCGCTGAACTCGCGTGCCCCTCGCGGGGCGGGTTTACAGGGCGACGCGGACGGCTGCCGTGAGGACCAGTTGCGCGAGCGATGCCGGCACCAGCACCAGCCAGCAGAGGCGCTGGAGCTGGTCCTCACGTAGCCGGGGGTAGGACACCCGAAGCCAGATGATCACGAAGGACACGGCAAAGATCTTGAGCAGCGTCCAGAGCCAGCCGAGCTGATCGTCGGCGAACGGGCCCTGCCACCCGCCGAGGAACAGCACAGTGGTCAGCGCGGCGATCACCACGATGCCGACGTACTCGGCGAGTAGGAAGAACGCGAAGCGCAGACCCGTGTATTCGGTCATGTAGCCGAACACCAGCTCCGAATCCGCCACCGGCATGTCGAACGGTGGCCGGCGGATCTCGGCCAGCCCGGCGACGAAGAAAACGATCATCGCGGGTGCCTGCCAGAGCAGCCACCACGGCTGCCACGCCTCGACGATGCCGGAGAGGCTGAGCGTGCCCGCCGCCATCGCCACCGAGGCGGCGGCCAGCACCAGCGGCAGCTCGTAACCGAGCAACTGGGCGGCCCCCCGCAGCCCACCGAGCAGGCTGTACTTGTTGGCCGACGCCCAGGCCGACATGAGCACCGCCACGACGCCGACACCGACCACGGCCAACACGAAGAACAAGCCGATGTCCAACGGTTGCCCGACCAGGTCGTTCGGGCCGAGCGGGATGACCAGCAGCACCAGCAGGTAGGGCACCAGGGCCACCGCCGGGGCCAGCCGGAACACCGCCCGGTCGGCCTCACGCGGGGTCACGTCCTCCTTCTGCACGAACTTGACCCCGTCCGCGACCAACTGGGCCCAACCGTGGAAGCCGCCCGCGTACATCGGGCCGAGCCGGCCCTGCATGTGCGCCATCACCTTGTGCTCGGCCTGGCCGACCAGCAACGGCAGGGTGAGGAACGCGACGAGCACGCCACCCACCCGCAGCACCAGCTCCACCCAGAGCGGCATCAGGTCGTACCCCCGTCGTCGTCGGCGCGGCCGTCGCGGGCCGGCGGGTCCGCGACCGGACCCGACAGCGGCTTGTCGTCTGAGCCCGGCCCGCCAACGGACGCGGCCGGGCCATCAGCGGGCGGGTCGTCAGCGGGCGCGGCCGGGCCGCCAGCAGACGCGTCCCGCGCGGGCGCGGCCGCATCGGGCGCGGGCGCGGGCGCGGCCGAGCCGTCGTCACCCGCGGCGGACCGGGGAGTACGCGCCGGACGGGCCCCCGGCGCGGGCCGCGCCGGACGCTCACCGGCCGGGCGGGCCGGGGTGCCGCCGCGCGGGCCCTCCCCCACGCCACCGGCGCCGGCCGGGGTGGGCGTGGTCCCCCACTCGCCCGGAGCGGGCACGCCCGGCGGGCGGATCGGCCGGCGTCCACCACCGGCCTCGGACTCGCCCGGCTCCTTTGCGCCCGGCCAGGGCTTCGCCACCCGGGAGGCGAGCACGAACTCCTTGCGCAGTGGGTGACCCTCGAACTCCGGTGGCAGCAACAGCGGTAGCAGGTCCTTGTGGCCGGCGAAGTCGATGCCGAACATCTCGTGCGTCTCCCGCTCGTGCCAGGCGGCGCCCGGGTAGACGTCGACCACCGAGGCGACAGTGGGCGCGGCGCGCGGCAGCCGGGTACGCAGCAGCACACCGTGCCGCAGCCGCGTCGACCAGAGGTGCGCCACCACGTCGAAGCCGTCGGTCAACTCGTCGACGGCGGAGAGCCAGTCGAAGAAGTCGCAGGCCAACTCGTCGTCGTCGCGGGCGGCCCGAACGGCGGTGAGCCAGGTGTCCGGCGGGACGTCCACGGTGGCGCGGGCGAACCGTTGGCCGCCGGAGACCGACGGGGTCGCCGCAACCGGCGCGAGCAGCGCGACCAGCCGAGCGCCGAGGGCTTCGGGAGTCATGCCGCTGATCCTAGTGCCGGTCGGGTCCGCGCCTGGCCGCCGCCGAGGCCCGGTGATCTGCCGGCTTTGGGAGCGGCGCGGCCATCGGCAGGGAAGGATGAGGACGTGCGCGCTGTGACTGTGAAACCTGGAGTCGCCAACTCACTGAGCCTCGTCGAGGATCAGCCGGAGCCGGCTGCCGAGGAGGGCTCGATGCTCGTCGAGGCCCTGGCGGTCGGGATCTGCGGCACGGACCACGAGATCATCGCCGGGGAGTTCGGCGAGGCGCCGCCGGGTGCGGACCGCCTGGTCATCGGGCACGAGTCGCTGGGCCGGGTGATCGAGGACGCCAGCGGCACGCTGCAACCCGGTGACCTGGTGGCCGGGATCGTCCGGCATCCCGACCCCGTCCCCTGCCTCAACTGCGCGGTCGGCGAGTGGGACATGTGCCGCAACGGTCAGTACACCGAACACGGCATCAAGGCGCTGCCCGGGTTCGCCCGCGACCGCTGGCGGATCGAGCCCCGGTTCGCGGTCGGGCTCGACCCGGCACTGGCCCAGGTCGGCGTGCTGTTGGAACCGACGAGCGTGGTGGCGAAGGCCTGGGACCACATCGAGCGGATCGGGCACCGGGCCGAGTGGCAGCCGCAGACCGTCCTGGTCACCGGGGCCGGGCCGATCGGGCTGCTGGCCGCCCTGCTCGGCACCCAGCGTGGGCTCACCGTCCACGTGCTGGACCGGGCCACCGACGGGCCGAAGCCGGAACTGGTCGCCGGGCTCGGCGCCACCTACCACGCGGTGCCGGTCAACGACCTGCCCTTCGAACCGGACGTGGTGATCGAGTGCACCGGCGCGCCCACTGTGGTCCTCGACGTCATGTGCAAGGCGGGCCCGACCGGGATCGTCTGCCTGGCCGGGGTGTCCAGCGGCGGTCGGAGCATCGACTTCGACGCCGGTGCGCTCAACCGGGCGTTGGTGCTGGAGAACAACGTGGTGTTCGGCTCGGTGAACGCCAACCGGCGGCACTGGAACATGGCCGCGCAGGCGCTGGCCCGCGCCGACCAGATCTGGTTGGAGTCGCTGATCACCCGCCGGGTGCCGGTGAACAGGTACGCAGACGCGTACACCGCCGGGCCGGACGACATCAAGGTGGTGTTGGAGTTCGCCTCCTGAGCACCGCCCCGCCCGCTCAGATGCCCGGCAGCCGGCCGTTGCGGAACAGGTCGACGAAGAGCTGGTGGTCCTGCCGGGCGCGCACCCCGTACGCGTGCGCGAAATCCACCAGGTGGGTGACGAAGCCCGACTCGTCGGCGTCCACCGCGGCCACGATCGCCTCCTCGGTGGAGTAGTCCACCAGGTCGTGGCTGGACTCGTCGTCGGCGACCGAGTGCATCCGGGCCACCGCCCGGCCCAGGTCGACGAGCACCCCGGTCAACTCCTCCGGCTCGTTCACGTCCGACCAGTCCAGGTCCGCGGCGTACGGGGAGACCTCGGCGACGAGCTGGCCGGCCCCGTCCAGCTCGGTGAAGCCCAGCCACGGGTCGGCGTGTGCCTGCAACGCCCGCTGCGACTCGGCGGTCCGGTGCCCCTGGTGCTGGAAGTAGCCGCGGACCGACTCGTCGCTGACGTACCGCGCCACGGCCGGCACCTGCGCCTGCTTCATGTAGATGACGACGTCGTTCTCCAGGGCCTGGGTGTGCCCCTCCAGCAGCAGGTTGTACGACGGCAGCCCGGCGGACCCGATGCCGACGCCCTTGCGCAGCACGACGTCCTTGATCCGGGCGGCCACCGGCCGGAGCTGCGTCGAGGCGGTCGGCAGGGTGCCCAGGTAGTCCTCGAAGGCGGCGCGCACCCGGTCCCGGGTGGCGTCGTCGACCTCGAAGACCCCGTCACCGACGGAGAACCGCCGCTCGTAGTTGTCGATGGTGGTCTGCGTGGCGAGCAGGTCCACGCGGGTGTTGAGTCGGGCCTGCTGGAGCACCCGACGCAGCACCCCGTCGGCGTTCTCCAGGGTGATCGAGCCGATCGCGTCGTCACCGCCGGCGGCGATCGCCCGCAGCTCCGTCAGGTACGACCGGGCGAAGCCGGCGACCAGATCGCCGATCGCCGTGTCGGAGAGCGCCTTGCCGTAGCCGAGCAGCGCCACGCTTGCAGCGAGCCGGCGCAGGTCCCAGGTGAACGGCCCGACGTACGCCTCGTCGAAGTCGTTGACGTTGAACACGAGTTGCCCGGACGCGTTCATGTAGGTGCCGAAGTTCTCCGCGTGCAGGTCACCGTGGATCCACACCCGGCTGGTCCGCTCGTCGAGGAACCGGTCGTCGGCGAAGTCGCCGCGCTGGTCGGCGTAGAACAGGGCGGCGCTGCCCCGGTAGAAGGCGAACGGCGACGCGGCCATCTTCCGGAACTTGCGGCGGAAGGCGGCCGGGTCGATCGCCATCGACGCGCCGAACTCCTGGGTGAGCACGTCGACGATGTGGGCGGACCGTTGGTCTGTGGAGCTGGTCATGATGCGCAGGCTAGTCCGGCCCGGCCACCCGTACGTCAGTTCGTGGCGGGTGGGCGTACCGGCGCGGCGGTGAGCGAGTCGACCGAGCGCGGGGCGGCGGCTTCGCGGGGTGGCGCGTCAAGCGGGGAGGCAAGCACGTCGCGCTGCGGCACACCGCCGACGCCGGACTGCTCGGCGGCGATCTTCTCCTGTAGGCGCAGGATGCCGTGCAGCAGTGCCTCCGGCCGGGGCGGGCAGCCCGGCACGTAGACGTCGACCGGGATGAGCTGGTCGACGCCCTTGGTCACCGAGTACGAATCCCAGTAGGGGCCGCCGCAGTTGGAGCAGGCGCCGAACGAGATGACGTACTTCGGTTCGGGCATCTGGTCGTAGAGCCGCTTGATCGCCGGAGCCATCTTGTCGGTCACCGTGCCGGACACCACCATCAGGTCGGCCTGTCGGGGGCCGTGGGCGAACGGGATCACGCCGAGCCGGATGAAGTCGTGCCGACCCATGCTGGTGGCGATGAACTCGATCGCGCAGCAGGCCAGACCGAAGTTGAACACCCAGAGCGAGTAGCGGCGGCCCCAGTTCAGCACGAACCGGATCGGCTCACCCACCACTGCTGGTAGCTGCACGACCGCCCCCTTCCGTCCCCCACCGGATAGTCAACCACAGCAGCTCCGAGCCTCGTTCGTGGCTTCTCCGGGCTACGCACGTCACCCCGACGAACAGGGTCATCGTGAAGGCTCACGTCAGGCAGGGGTCGACCTGCCGGGCGGGCCCGGCCAGCAGCGCTGACCGGGCCTGTCACGCAGTGCTCAGGCTGACACCGTGGCGCCGGGCGCGGTCAACTCCGCGACGCCCGGACCGGGACCGATCTTCCCAGGCGCACCCGGGCCGGGACCGATGGCAAGGATCACGCCCGGACCAGGACCGATCTCACCCGGCGCACCCGGGCCCGGACCGATGGCAAGGATCACGCCCGGACCAGGACCGATCTCACCCGGCGCACCCGGGCCCGGACCGATGGCAAGGATCACGCCCGGACCGGGACCGATCTCACCGGGAGCACCCGGGCCGGGGCCGATCTCACCCGGCGCACCCGGACCGGGGCCGATGGCGAGGGACACGCCCGGGCCAGGACCGATCTCGCCCGGCGCACCCGGGCCGGGGCCGATCGCCGTGACGGCTGCCGCCGCGCCTCCCAGGCCGAAGGCGAGTCCGGCCACCGCCGTCACTCCGCTGATCAGGATCTGACGCATCGTCATTTTCTCTCCCCGTCTCGTTTGGTGCTTGATGACTTGACCGTACGGAACCGGCGAATGCTATGAAACCTACATATAGTTATACATATTAATATTGATGACTGATGTTCAATTGACCGATCTGTGCCTCGCGGCGCGCTGTCCCGGACATGACAGGAACCCCGAACGACTAACCCGCAACCTGCCGACGCGCCCAGGTGTGTGACCGGTGCTGGCGACCACGCCGCCCGCGGCCACCACGGGGAGGACGAGTGCTTGTGACAAGAGGAGTACGGGTGGGCGGACGTCCACCTGACCCGCCGGGCAAGTCCGCACCGGAGGCCGCCGAACTGGTCTTTGACGACTTCTACCACGCGCACTTCCGGGGGCTGGTGGTGCAGTTGACCGCGTACACGGGTGACCGCGGGCAGGCGCAGGACCTGGTCCAGGAGGCGTTCTGCCGGGCGTACGCGCGTTGGGACCGAATCGCCGGCTACGAGGACCCCGTGGCCTGGGTCCGCAAGGTCGCCTGGAACCTCGGCCACAACCGCTGGCGGCGGCTGCGGACCGCCCAGACGTGGCTGCTGCGGCAGCGGGAGACCCACGTCCCGGAGCCCAGCCCGGACCGGGTGGCCCTCACCGCCGCGTTGGCGACGTTGCCGCCGAAGCAGCGGCGGGCGGTCGTGCTGCACTACCTCGCCGACCTGACGGTCGCGGAGATCGCGGCGCAGGAGCAGGTCGCCGAGGGGACTGTCAAGTCCTGGCTGCACCGGGGCCGCGCCACACTCGCCGCCCAGCTACGCGACACGAACGAGGAGGTGCGGGATGTCTGAGGAGACCATCGGCCTCGCCGAAGAGTTCACCCGCTACCGCCGTACCCTGCTGGACGAGATCGAGGTGCCCGGGCCCGCAGCCGTTCGACGGACGGTGCGAGGCCGCGGCCGACGTCGGCTGGTGACCACCGCCACCGCGGTGCTCGCGCTGTTCGGCGGATCGGCCCTCGGCTACGCGACGATGGACGGGCCGGACCACCGGCCGGGTCCGGTCGAGCCGACGCCGAGCGTCTCGGTGTCGCCCACCCCGACGCCGACGCCCAGCCCTTCCGGGACCAGCGCCAGCCCGAACGCGTCCGCGCCGGGGGGCCGGATCAGCCGGGCCCAACTGCTCGCGGAGCCGGTGACCCTGCCGTCGTGGCAGGCCGGCGCGGACTGCCCGAAGTCGCCGAAGCCGCTCACCGCCACCGACTGGGAGGGCGAGAACTGGCTCCTGGCGCTCGACCACGGCGACGTCGACGGGGACGGCGCGGAGGAGACGGTGGCGCTGGTGCAGTGCGTACTCGGCAGTGGCGGGCCGCTTCAGGTGGTCGCCCTCCGCCGCGACCGGGACGGAAGGGTCATCGCGCTCGGCCGGGTGGTCGCCAGCGTCAGGGAGAGTCCGCAGTGGATGTTCGCGCTTGATGTGGTGGCTGACGGCACGGTCCGCGTGCAGGTAGGCGACATCGCCCCCGGCGGCGGCTTCCGCGCCGAGTGGACACAGCGGCAGTGGCGGGGCTACCGCTGGAAGGGCGGCGCTTTCGCCCAGGTCTCCGGGCCGACGACCTTCGCTCAGAACCCGCACTCGGCGGACGTCGCGGTCACCGCCACCGACCTGGTGCTGACCACGGCGGACGACGGCTCCCGAACGGGTACCACCACCGTGCGGGTACGCAACCGGGGCACCAGACCGGTCCACGGCGTGGAGTTGCGGCTGGGGGTGCCCGAACCGGTGCGCCCGGACGTCGACGGGTGGAGACCGTGTGCGGGCGAACCCCAGCACACCAGCGAGCCGGTGACCTGCAACCTTGGTGAGCTGGCGGCGGGGGCGGAGAAGCGGCTGGACCTCAGCTTCCGGGTCGCGAAGGGGGTCGCGCTGAGCCCCGGGGAGGCCGAGGTGCAGGTCCGGCCGAGGGACAGCGGAGCCGAGTTCATGGTGGAGATCAACGACGCCGACAACGTGGACTGGATGGCGTACCGCTGACCATCCGGGTCACCAGGTGGGACGTTGCAGCAGCCCGACGAACTCGACGAGCAACCGTTCCCGCAGCGCCGGCGGCGCGGCGTCGAGCAGTGTGTTCACCACCGCCATCCGCCCCGGCAGCGGGGCGCCATCCGGCTCGCCGCCCAGGCCCAGCCCGGCGGCCAGCCCCGCCACCAGCTCCGGGGTCAGCGCGTCCGGGGTGAGGGAACCGGCAAGCGCCGTCAACTCCGCGGGCAGGCGGACCGGACCGGCCGCCCGGGCGGCGCTCACCGCGTCGGCCAGGTCCGGGCCGAAGTCGCCGACCCGGGGCGCGACCGAGGCGGTCACCGTGAGGTGCACGCTCGCCGGCAGTCCGGCGTACGAAAGCTGGGGTTGGGTGTGCCAGCCGAGCGCGGTCAACTCGTCGACAAGCACGAACAGGTCGGGGCCACCCTCCGTGGCGGTGAAGCAGACCACTGTGGACTCGGGTTCGGCCAGCAGCCGCAGCCCGTCGACGGCGCGGACCGCGTCGGCCAGGCCGGCGACCGCGTCCCTGGTGACTTCCGCCAGCCGCAGGTAGCCGTCGTCGCCGAGGTGCCGCAGAGTCGCGTACGCGGCGGCGATCGGCCCGCCCGAACGGGTGGACGCGATCACCGGGTTGATCATCGTGTAGCCGGGCCAGTCCGCGTACGCGAAGTACTGCGGGGCACGCAGCCGGGCCGCACGGTGCAGCAGCACCGACACGCCCTTCGGCGCGTACGCGTACTTGTGCAGGTCCACCGAGATGGAGGTGACCCCGGGGACCGCGAAGTCGAACGCCGGCACCGGCTCGCCGAGGCGGCGCAGGTAGGGCAGGGTCCAGCCGCCGAAGCAGGCGTCCACGTGGCAGCGCACCCCGGCGTCGGCGGCCGCGGCGGCGATCTCGGCGACCGGGTCCACCACACCGTGCGCGTACGACGGCGCGGAGCAGGCGACAAGCACCGTCTCCGGGCGGATCGCGGTGGCCACCGCGGCCGGATCGGGGCGCAGCGTGTCCGGGGACACCGGCACCACGTCAAGCGCCACCCGCAGGTAGTGCGCCGCCTTGGCGAACGCGGCGTGCGCGGTGGACGGCACCACGATCCGGGGCTCGGCGATCTCCGGGTGCGCGTCCCGGGCCGTCTTGACGGCGAGGATCAGCGACTCGGTGCCTCCGCTGGTGACGCTGCCGACGACGTCCGGGGCGGTGGTGCCGGGACCGGCGCCGAGCACGCGGCCGGCGGCACCGACAAGTGCGTTCTCCATGGCCAGCAGCGAGGGGAAGGCGGTCGGGTCCAGCCCGTTGACGTGCGCGCTCTCCCGGTGCGCGGCGGCAGCCAGTTCGTCCAGCCCCGGCACCGCCGGGTCGTAGACGTAGGCGAACAGTTGCCCCCCGTGCGTCGGTCGATCGGCGGCGCGCAGTTGACGGATCTCCGCCAACACCCGTTCCGCGGGAACCCCGGCGGTCTGGAGTGCCCCAGCCCCCACCCTGCTCTCGTCGATCATGAGGTAATGGTGCCCTTCTCGTGGCGGTCCCCCACCGCGACCTCCTGGTCGACACGCCGATCACGGGTGGCGGCGGCCAGGACGGCGGGGGTCACTGTGTAGCGGCGTAGGAGGAGGACGGGCGGGGCCACCAGCAGGGCCGGGATGATCGTGAAGCCGAGCAGCACGCCCAGCCGGGCCGTGTCGGACTGGTCAGCCGCCGAGCCGGTGTCGGAGGACACGTAGCCGGCGAGTTGGAGCACCAGTCCGTAGATGCCCGGGCCGAGCGCCAGGCCGAAGGTCTCCCCGGCGGTCCACAGGCCGGTGAAGACACCCGCCTGCCGTCGACCGGTGCGCGCCGTGTCGTACGCGATGCAGTCCGGCAGCATCGCCAGCGCGAAGACCTGCTGTCCGGCGTACCCCACGCCGATGACCGCTACCACCAGGTAGACCGCGACCGGCGGCAGCACCGGCGCGGCGACCAGGATGAGCGCCCCGGCGGCGAGGATCAGTGAGCCGACGACAAGCGCGGTCCGCTTGCCGAGCCGGGCACCGACCCGGGTCCAGAGGGGCATCACCAGCAGCGCCGGCCCGACGAAGCAGACGAAGAGCAGGGTCGGCCCGCTCTGCTCGTCGCGCAGGATCTGGGCCGCGAAGTAGTTGACGCCGGCCAGGATCGTCGCCACCCCGGCGGACTGCACCACGAAGCAGATCAGCAGCGCCCGGAAGGGGCGGTTGGCGCCGGCCACGGCGAGCTGGGCGCGCAGCGTGGGCTCGCTGCCGCCCACCGTGCCGGTGGGCGCGGAGCGGGTGCCGAGGAACGCGCCGAGGGCACCGAGGGCGATCAGCACCGCCACGAACAGGCCCATCCACCGGTGCCCGGCCACGCCGTCCCCGCCGGCGGTCACCACGAGCGGGGCGATCGCGCCGGAGACCAGGATGGCAAGCGCCAGCACCGCGATCCGCCAGGTCATCAACCGGGTGCGCTCGGCATAGTCGTCGGTCAGCTCCGCCGGCATCGCCACGTACGGCACCTGGAAGAAGGCGAACGCGGTGGCGGTGGCGAGGAAGGCGAACGCCACGTACCCGGCGGCGGCCGGGCCGTTGCCGAACGGCGCCGCGAAGATCGACGCGAACAGGACGGCGAGCGCGAGGCCGCCGACGAGCAGGTAGGGCCGGCGAGCGCCCCACTGCGACCGGGTGCGGTCGGAGATCCGGCCGGCGACCGGGTTGACGAGCACGTCCCATGCCTTCGGCAGCAGCACCAGCAGGGCGGCCAGGCCGGCGGCCACACCCAGCGTGTCGGTCAGGTACGGCAGCAGCAGCAGACCGGGCACGGTGCCGAACGCACCGGTCGCCAGGGAGCCGAGCGCGTAGCCGGCGTGTACCCGTCGAGGCAGCGAGCCGGCGCCCGGCGGCGTTTTCATGGGGCCGAATATTACTCACGTTGCGTCGTGGGTCACATCCCCTCCTGCGGTCATGAACCTGCCGGCTCGTGGCGGACATCTAACTAGTCAGGTTGCCGGCAGTGAAGCCCGCAACCACGTCCGCAGTCTTGGAGTGTTACCACCGCCGAGGGCAGATCAGCCTGGCGGTCACGGGGGAGGGACAGTGACGTCAACGATGGGAGCCCGCGCCAACGAGCCACCGGCGGCACGGACGGCCGGTGCGGTGGTCGAGGAGACGATCACCTTCGACGACTTCTACCACGCGCACTTCGGCAGCGTGACCGCCCAACTGTGCGCGTACACCGGAGATCTGGGCCATGCCCAGGACCTGGCCCAGGAGGCGTTCTACCGGGCGCTGGCCCGCTGGGACCGCCTGGTCCGCTACGACGACCCGGTGGCCTGGGTCCGCCGGGTCGCCTGGAACCTGGCCCGAAGCCGCTGGCGACGCCTGCGTACCGCCCGCAACCACCTGCTGCGGCAACGGCGCAGCGAGGCCGAGGTGGCCGGCCCGACACCCGACCGGGTCGCCATCGACGCGGCGCTTGCCCAACTGCCCCCCAACCACCGGCGCGCGGTGATCCTGCACTACCTGGCCGACCTGTCGGTCAGCCAGATCGCCGCCCAGGAAGGGGTGGCCGAGGGCACCGTGAAGTCCTGGTTGCACCGCGGCCGGACAGCCCTGGCCGGGCTGCTCGACGAGAACACCGAGGGGGTGTGCGATGTCTGACCTCGACCCGCGACTGCGCCAGCGGCTCGGCGCGTACCGCAACGACGTCATCAGCCGCGTCGCCGGTCCCGGTCCCGACCAGGCCCGGCGGCTGCTGCGCCGGCGACGGCGGATGGCGGCGGCGGCCGTGGCCGCGGCGGCCGTCGTGCTGGTGGTGGCCCCCGTCGTCGCCAACGCCGCGCTGAACGACGACGACCAGACTCCGCCGGTGCCGGCGGAGTCCGTCACACCGACGCCCTCGCCCCCGTGGGCACCACCGACGCCGTCGCCGTCGACCGGGTCACCGTCGCCGAGCGTCACCTCCACCGCCCCGGACGGGCGGATCAGTAGGGCGCAACTGCTCGCCGCACGGGTCGACCTGCCGAACTGGCAGCCGGGCGAGATGGAGGGTGGCTGCGCCACCGCCGAGGTTCGGCTCCGGGTCGACACGGACGACACCTACGTGGCGGAGCTGGCGGAGGCTCCGTTCGGGTACGGCGACCTCGACGGCGACGGCGCGGTCGAGACCGTCGCCGTCGTCTCCTGCCGGTACGGCGAGGCGTCGGCGAAGCAGGTGGTGGCCTTCGACCGGGACCGGGACGGCCGGATCGTGACGCTTGGCAGAGTGGTCCGGACCGGTGACGGTTTCGACGACATCCGCGCGACGGAGGTCAACCGGAACGGGTCGGTCGAGGTGCGGGTGGCCGACATCCAGCCCTGCTGCGGCACACCGGGCTACCTGCGCCGGGAGCAGGTGCGGACGTACCGGTGGAACGGCGAGCGGTTCGGCCAGACCGACGGTCCCACGGCGTTCGGCAAGGATCCCCGGCTCACCGACCTGCGGATGAGCATGACCCACGAGCTGGTCGACGTCCCCGGTGCGGACACCCGACGCAAACTCACCACCGTCTTCACGGTCACCAACGCCGGGCCGGTCGACGCGCCCCAGGTCGCGTTCCACGGCATCGAGGTTGGCGAGCGGGCGGGCGGAGACTGGTCCCGGTGCGATCCGGACCCCTCGCTCCAGGCGGACAACCCGACATGCCTGTTGCCCGGGGTGCCGGTCGGCGAGTCACGCCGTTACACGTTCGTCCATCTGGTGCCGGACAAGCCCAAACCCAACGCGCAGACCCAGCGGTTCTCCGTCTTCCACTGCGACGCCCAGGACCGCTGGTGGCCCGACCTGAAGAAGGACGACAACCAGGTGACCTCCCCGATCCGCTTCTGAACGACCTCGCGGTGCCCCCTCCCCGGCCGGGACGGGGCACCGCCCTGCCGGGGCGTCGGCGGCCACCGAGCGTGCCGAGCCGGTCAGCCCTCCCCGTCCGGAGACCACCCGGCCGCCGCCATGTCCACGCCCTCGCCACGCAGCGGCACACCCTCGGCGCGCAGCCGGGACCGCGCCTCCCGCTCGTGCCCCGGCGGCAACCGGCCGGCGGAGGTCACCACCCGGTGCCAGGGCACCGAACCGCCGTGGCGGGCCATGATGTTGCCCACCAGCCGCGCCGAGGCACGGCCCGAGCGCTCGGCCAGGGCGTCGGCGACCCCGCCGTACGACATCACCCGGCCCTCCGGGATCCGCTCGACCAGGTCGAGCACCGCCTCGACGTATTCGTCAGGAGTCACAATCCGCCACCATATGGGAACGCCGCCGGGCGGTGCGGCCGTGACCACGCAGAATGGTCGGGTGCGCGACGCAGTCACGGCGGCCCGGCGGGTCGTCGTCAAGATCGGATCATCCTCGTTGACCACCGCGACCGGCGGGCTGGCCGACGAGCGCGTCGACACGCTCGTCGACACCCTCGGCCGGCTGACGAGCGAGGGCCGCGAGGTGGTGCTGGTCTCCTCCGGCGCGATCGCCGCCGGCCTCGCCCCGCTCGGGCTGCCCCGACGCCCGCGCGACCTGGCCACCCAGCAGGCCGCCGCCAGCGTCGGGCAGGGCCTCCTGATCGGCAGGTACGCGGCCAGCTTCGCCCGGCACGGCCGCACCGTCGGGCAGGTGCTGCTCACCGTCGACGACGTGACCCGACGGGCGCACTACCGCAACGCGTACCGGACGCTGCGCAAACTGCTCGACCTGGGGGCGGTGCCGATCGTCAACGAGAACGACACGGTCGCCACCCAGGAGATCCGGTTCGGCGACAACGACCGGCTCGCCGCCCTGGTCGCCGCGCTGGTGCACGCCGACCTGCTGGTGCTCCTCTCCGACGTGGACGCGCTCTGGACCGGCGACCCCACCAATCCGCACTCGACCCGGATCGCCGAGGTCCGTGACGACGCGGACCTCGCCGGGATCACCATCGGCGGGGCCGGCCGCTCCGGCGTCGGCACCGGCGGCATGGTGACAAAGGTCGAGGCCGCCCGGATCGCCACCGGCTTCGGCATCCCGGTGGTGCTCACCGCCGCCGGCCTGGCCGCGCCGGCCCTGGCCGGCGAACCGGTCGGCACCCTGTTCCATCCGCAACGGCAACGCCCGACGGCCCGGCTGTTCTGGCTGGCCCACGCCACGTCGCCCCGGGGGCGGCTGCACCTCGACCCGGGCGCGGTGGCGGCCGTCGTCGGGCGGCGCAAGTCGCTGCTACCCGCCGGCATCACGGCTGTGGACGGCACCTTCACGGCTGGCGACCCGGTGGACCTGGTGGACACCGCAGGCGCGTCGGTCGCCCGTGGGTTGGTCAACTACGACGCGGTGGAGCTGCCGGGGCTGCTCGGCCGTTCCACGTCCGAACTCGCCGCGGCGCTGGGCCCGGCGTACGAACGGGAGGTCGTCCACCGCGACGATCTCGTCCTGCTGTGAGGAGTGCTGGCATGAGTGTCGTCGAGCAGGCCCGTCGGGCGCGGGACGCCGCCGCGGAGTTGGCCGTGACCACGCGTCTGGTCAAGGACGCCGCGCTGGCGGCGATGGCCGACGCGCTGGTGGCGCGTACCCCGGAGATCCTGGCCGCGAACGAGACGGACCTGGCGGCCGGCCGGGAGGCTGGGCTGAGCGCGGCCGTGCTGGACCGGCTGGCCCTCGACGCGGGCCGGGTGGCCGGCATCGCCGACGCGCTGCGCGAGCTGGCCGCGCTGCCCGACCCGGTCGGCGAGGTGGTGCGCGGTTCCACCCTGCCCAACGGGCTGGAGCTGCGCCAGATCCGGGTGCCGTTCGGGGTGGTCGGCATCATCTACGAGGCGCGCCCGAACGTGACAGTGGACGCCGCCGGGATCTGCCTGAAGTCCGGCAACGCGGCCCTGCTGCGCGGGTCGTCCTCGGCCGCGCACTCCAACGCGGCGCTGGTCGCGGTGCTGCGCGACGCGGTCGCCGGCGCCGGGCTGCCCGCCGACGCGGTGCAGTTGCTCGACGCCAGCTCCCGCGACTCGGTCAAGGAGCTGATGCGGGCCCGAGGGCTTGTCGACGTGCTCATCCCCCGTGGTGGCGCTTCCCTGATCCGCGCCGTGGTCGAGGAGTCGACGGTGCCGGTGATCGAGACCGGGGTGGGTAACTGCCACGTCTACGTGGACGCCGCCGCCGACGTGTCGCGGGCCGTCGCGGTGACGTTGAACGCCAAGACGCAGCGCCTGTCCACCTGCAACACCGCCGAGTCGCTGCTGGTGCACGCAGGCGTCGCCGACGCGTTCCTGCCGCCGATGCTTGCCGCTTTCGCCGAAGCCGGGGTGACAGTGCACGGCTCCCCCGAGGTGGCCGCGTACTCCGCCGCCGTGGTCCCGGCCACCGAGGAGGACTTCGCCACCGAATACCTGTCCGCCGACATCTCGGTCGCGGTGGTCGACTCGCTGGACGCGGCCGTCGGGCACATCCGGCGCTACGGCACCGGGCACACCGAGGCGATCCTCACCGACTCGGCGAGCGCGGCCCGGGAGTTCGTCGCGCGGGTGGACTCGGCCGCGGTGATGGTGAACGCGTCGACCCGTTTCACCGACGGTGGCGAGTTCGGGTTCGGCGCGGAGATCGGCATCTCCACGCAGAAGCTGCACGCGCGTGGTCCGATGGGCCTGCCCGAGCTGACCAGCACCAAGTACGTCGTCACCGGGGACGGGCACCTGCGCTAGGTCGGCGTGGCCGCGCCGGCTGGCCCGCTCAGCCGGGCGGCGCGGGTCGGGCGGCGCGGATCGCGGACAGCGTGGTGTGCACGTCGAACTGGTGGCCGTCGTCGCTTTCCCAACCGCCGTCGCTGCGCTGGGTCTCGGTCAGCCGGCGCAACGCCCGCACCATGATCCAGTCTTGTGGGTCGATGCCGGCACGGCGCAGCGTGGCCGCCAGCCAGGCCACGTCACCCGGGGACATCTTCGGCATCCGTTCGGCGAGCACGACCTGGATCCGCGCGGACTCCTGGAACATCTCCTGCCGGTGCAGCACCGCCGCGCTCAACCACCCGGCGGCGAGGAACGACGGCCAGGTGCCGTCCGGCCGCAGCCGCGTGACGAGCGAGTGGGCCGCCGCCTGCACCACCCCGGCGTACGCCCCACCGACCCGATGGTCGAGCGGGCCCGAGGCGCGGGCGTCCCGACCGGCGACGGTGAGCCAGAAACCGGCGTTTGCCGACAGCAGGAACTGAGCCTCCGGATCGCCGGGCCGGGCCCACTCCGGAGCTGAGTCGGCCAACGAGGCGTCCTCGTCCCAACCGCCGTCGGCCTGTTGCCGGGACGCCAACCAGTCAAGTGCGCGGCGGGCGGCCGGACGGCTGAGCGCGCCCAGGTCGTCCAGCTCGGCGAGCCGGAAGCAGGTGGCGTCGATCGAGGCGGTCCCGCCGCCCCAGGTGGCCGGCCAACCACCGTCGGGCGACTGGCCGACCTCGGCGATCTCCAGCAGCCCGACGGGAACCGCTGTGCCGTTGCGGAGCCAGGAGAGACGGGCGCGCTCCACCGCATCCCCATGCGCCACGACGAACCCGATCGCGGCTTCCAAGTCGACCACGACGGAGACGCTACCTGCGCAGACGCCATGCCGCCTCGGA
Organism: Micromonospora sp. NPDC023888; assembly: GCF_040639415.1. NCBI lineage: Bacteria > Bacillati > Actinomycetota > Actinomycetes > Micromonosporales > Micromonosporaceae > Micromonospora > Micromonospora sp. NPDC023888. Next base: position 17,080 of record NZ_JBEZZW010000011.1, read on the forward strand.
GAATCGGCCAGCCCGCGGTGGCTGCCTCGCTCCGGCCGGCGGGCTGCTCGGCGTCACCTGCGTCGATTGCCGGCGGGCCGGGTCACCCCCGGGGCGGCGGCTGGGCGTCACCCCGGGGACGGTCGGTCAGTACGCGGGCAGCGACGGGTCGATCTGCTTGATCCAGGAGAGCACGCCGCCCTGCACGTGCACGGCGTCGCGGAAACCGGCCGCCTTGAGCGCGGCGAGCGCCTCCGCCGAGCGGACGCCGGACTTGCAGTGCAGCACGATCTGCCTGTCCTGCGGGAGCTTCGCCAGCGCCTCGCCGGAGATGATGTCGCCCTTGGGGATCAGGGTGGCGCCCGGGATGCGGACGATCTCGTACTCGGCGGGCTCCCGGACGTCGACCAGGAAGATGTCCTTGCCGGCGTCCTGCCACTCCTTGAGCTCCAGGGCGGTGATTGTCGAGTCGACAGTCGCCTCCTGGGCCTCCTCGGAGACCGCGCCGCAGAAGTCCTCGTAGTCTTCGAGCAGGTCGGTGACCGTCGGGTTGTCGCCGCAGAGCGCGCAGTTCGGGTCCTTCCGGACCTTGATCTTGCGGTATTCCATTTCCAGGGCGTCGTAGACCATCAGGCGGCCGACAAGCGGCTCACCGATGCCGGTCAGCAGCTTGATCGCCTCGTTCACCTGGATGGACCCGATCGACGCGCAGAGCACACCGAGCACGCCGCCCTCGGCGCAGGAGGGGACCATGCCGGGCGGCGGCGGCTCCGGGTAGAGGCAGCGGTAGCAGGGGCCGTGCTCGGCCCAGAACACCGAGGCCTGGCCGTCGAAGCGGTAGATCGAGCCCCAGACGTACGGCTTGCCGAGCAGCACCGCCGCGTCGTTGACCATGTAGCGGGTGGCGAAGTTGTCGGTGCCGTCGACGATCAGGTCGTACTGGGCGAAGATCTCCCGGACGTTCTCGCGGTCCAGCGCGGTGTTGTGGATCTCCACCTGGACCAGGGGGTTGATCTCGCGGATCGACGCGGCGGCGGACTCGGCCTTGGACCGGCCGATGTCGGAGACGCCGTGGATGATCTGGCGCTGGAGGTTGGACTCGTCGACGGTGTCGAAGTCGATGATGCCGAGCGTGCCGACCCCGGCCGCGGCAAGGTACATGAGGGCGGGCGACCCGAGGCCACCAGCGCCAACACAGAGCACCCGGGCGTTCTTCAGCCGCTTCTGCCCGGTCACTCCGACATCCGGGATGATCAGATGGCGTGAGTAGCGGCGGATCTCGTCAACTGTCAGCTCGGCGGCGGGCTCGACGAGCGGGGGCAACGACACGGTGGACTCCCCGGGATCGGCGGTGTGAACCGCGCCATTGTCGCTCGCGGGAGCCCCGCTCGGCCATGAGGGACGACACTGGTCCGCGATGCGGGAGCGGGAATAACCGACGACACGGCCGATCAGGGAACGATGTCCCCGGCGTAGCGACGGCCGTCGAGGTAGGGCCAGGCGTTCGCGACGCAGCCCTGCAGGCCGTACGTCTGCTGCTGCATCACCGGGGCGGGCTCCCCCGGGCCGGGGCACGCCTCGTGCTCCTCGCCGAACTCGTGGCCCACCTCGTGGTTGATCACGTAGGTGCGGTAGGTGTCCAGCGGGGCACCGTAGTCGGGCACCGCCTCCATCCAGCGCGCCAGGTTGATGACGACCTGGCCGGGCATGCGGCAGGAGGTGTAGCGCTCGGTGGTCAATCCACCCTCGGCGCACATCCGCTCGGACGTGACAGGGGTCGCCAGGTAGATGGTGAAGTCCGCCGCTCCGGCGTCGGCCACCCGTTGCACCCGCAACTCGTCGGAGGCGATCCAACTGCGCTCGTCGGTCAGCACCTCGTCCACCTTGGCGGCGAACGCGGCGGCGTCCTGGCCGGTGCCGCGTTCGACCACTACCCGGTAACGGCGCAGCGGCCCGTCCGTGCCGTGCACGGGCGTCTCGCCGTCGGCCGCCGTGAAGCGTCCGGCTCCGACCGAGGGGTAGCTGGTGGGTACCGGGTGCGCGGGTGCCCCACCTCCGTGGCCCATCTCGCCCTGGGTGGGGGCGGGAGCGCCGACTGGCGGCTCGCCGCCCCGGTTGAGCGTCACGCCGATGCCGGCGGCGAGCACGAGCACGAGCGCGCCGAGCAGCAGGGTACGGCGACGTCGCCGGTGCATCCGGGCGAGCATGGGACGCGCGCCTTCGTACGCCGGCCGGCCGAACCGGTCGGGCGGCGAGGGCGGGCCGTAAGGGGACGACGGCGTCATGACGTCGAGCCTGCCAGATTATTCGGGCATTTCTCCGTTTTTGCCGCTATTGAGGTATGACGCCTGATGGTGGGCGGGGCGTCTGCCGCTCAGAGGGCCGGGCCGGCGTAGCGGCGCCCCTCCAGGTACGGCCACGGGTTGACCCGGCACCCGTTGAGGAAGAGCGTCTGCTGCATCATCACCGGCGCTGGTCGGCCCGCACCCGGGCAGCGCTCGTGCCGGTGCCCGAGCTGGTGACCCACCTCGTGGTTGACCACGTACGTCCGGTAGACGTCAAGCGGCACGCGAGCCGAGACGAAGTGCGGCACGGACAGCCGCCACCGGTCCAGATTGATGATCACCTTGCCGGGCGAGCGGCAGGAGGTGTACGGCCGACCCCCGATCCGGATGTCCACCCCACCGTCGGCACACATCCGACCCGCCGTACGGGCGGTAGCCAGGTAGACGGTGAAATCGCGAGGAGCGTCCCCCGGCACCTGCCGCAGCCGTAGCCTGCCGCTGTCGACCCAGCTACCCGGCCCGGCAAGCGCCACCTCGACCGCCTGCGCGAAGTCCGCGGCGGCCTCGTTGCTACCCGACTCCACCGCGACCCGGTACCGCCGCAACTCACCAGCACGACCCAGCACCGGGCCGGAACGGGCGTCGTAGCCGAACCGCCCGGTGCCGGCGCTCGGAACCGCGCCGGGCGCCCGCAGCACCGGGGACGGGCTGGACGCGACAGCGGCGGAGGGCGACGGGTCGACAGACGGCGGCAGCGGCGCGGCCACCAGCGGCGGCACCGTGACGACCTCGTCGGCGGCCAACCGCTCGGCGCCGGGATGCCCACCCGGCCCTTCGGCGATCACGGTCACCGCCGCGCCGACCGCCAACACCACCGCCACCAGTTGGGCGAACAGCGCCAGGCGTCGCCGACGGCGACCAGGGAGGTGGGCTGAGCTGGGCATCCAGGTCAGCCTGCCAGATCAGACCGCCGTGCGGGCTCCTCCGTTTCGGCGAGCAAGCCGACCACCGCCCGGGCAACCAGGCGGGGCACCTCCAACTGCGCCACATGACCGACGCCGTCGAGCATCATCAATCGGCTGTCCCGGATCGCCCGGGCGGTCTGCGGAGCGACCCGCACGTCGACCAGGCGATCCTGACGGCCACCCACCACCAGCGTCGGTGCGCGTACCGCCCCGGCGAGCCGCCACAGCGAACCCGACCCCGGCAGGTACGCCCGCAGGAAGCTGGAGACCAGCCCACGGAACGTCCGGACGTACGCGGCGGCGTAGTGCTCCGCCTCGTACCGCACCCGGATCTCCTCGAGCGCCTCGGCCCGACGCTGGTCGCAGATCCGGCTCAGGTCGGCGACGCACGCCTCCAGCACCTGCTGGGCCATCACCTCGGGAGCGAGCTGGGTGAGGTGCCGGGCGACCAGCCGCTCACCGCGCGGGATGGCGAGCACCGGCAGCATCCGCCCCTGCAACGAGCGGCGGAAGTCGAGAAACGGCAGGGCCGGGGAGATCAGGGTGAGGGTACGGACCAGGTCCGGTCGGAGCCCGGCGACCTGCACCGCGACCGCGCCGCCCAGCGAGTTGCCGAACAGGTGCACCGGACCCCGACCGGAGTGCTCGATCCAGCGGACGACCAGCTCCGCGAAGGCCGGGATGGTGTAGCGGGGACCCGGCTCACTGCGACCGAAGCCCGGCAGGTCGATGGCCTGACCGTCCAGCCGGTCGGCGAGCAGCCCGGCCAGGTCGGTCCAGTTCTGTGACGACCCGCCCAACCCGTGCACGTACAGCGCCGGTTCCGCACCGGCGGCGGTGGCCGGGGTGTCCCGCACGTACGTGACCCGGCCGTCGAGGCGGACCTCCCGGCCCGGCCAGGGCGGCGGAACCCGGTGATCGGGGAGCAGGTGGTCGGGCCAGAGAGTGGCGCGCTTCATTGTTCCAGTCTGCCCCGTTCCACTCAGGACAGCAGCGCCTCCAGCCGACGGTTCACCGCCGCCAGCGTCGCCCGGACCACCGCCTGCCGCGGATCACCGGCGACCAGGGCCGAGCCGGCGAGCTGCTCGACCCAGCCCGCGCAGACGAGCAGCACCACCACGGTCGCCACCTCGCAGTTACCGAACGGCACCACCGCCGCGTGCTCGACGAAACAGCGCCCCCGCTCGGCGTTGTCGGTGCCCCGCAGCAACTCGTCCACCGCGGCGGCCGCCGCCACCGCGCAGAGCCGCAGCACGTAGCCGTCCACCGCCGGCCCGGTGGCGTACCCGGAGGCGCTGTCACCCTCGGCCAGCAGCCGGACCTCCACGTTCGCGTCCAGGCCGAACGTGCTCACCTGCACGTGGTCGATCACCACGCGCGGCCCCGGCACTCCCCCGGTGTCCAGCGGTCGGGACGGCGCCGACTCCGTGGTGGTCACCTGACCACCCGAGTACGACGTGCCGAGCGTGGCCGGGCTGCCGGTCGCGGCACCGGCCGGCGCGGCCGAGACCGATCCCGGCTCCTCGACAGTGGCGCGACCCCGGTGCGGCGCGTTCGGCCGACGACGGCGCGAGGTGTCCGTGCCGGTCCACTGCTCCGAACCCGCAGGTGTGGCCTCCACCGGCGCGCCCGACGGACGTCCCAGCGCGGTCGGCTCGGCTGCCCGGACCTCAGCGGTACGGGAATCCGGACCGCCGTCGCGCGGGGCCGTGCCGGGCGGCTCCGCAGTACGCCGCTCGGCAGCTCGGGGTTCGGCCAGGCGTCGGCGAACCGGCGGAGGTGGCGTGCTGGGCAGGCCGGGCACGTTCTGCGGGGCGGCGGCCAGCCCCATCCGTTCCTGCAGCAGCCGGGCCACCTGTCGGCTCACCTCGGCCGGGTCGGCGCCGTCGGCCAGGTCCAGGCGCAGGCTGTGCGCCCCCGCCGGGGTACGGCGCAGTGCCGCGTCGCGGACACCGGCGACCTCCCGAACGGCGTCCAGGATGGCGTTGACGTCGAACCCCTCGGGGCGCTCCCGCAGTGGGGCTGGTTCGTCGTCACGGCGAAGGTGGGTGGCGATGCGGGCGAGCTCCGGGGTTTCGGCGGGTGGCTCCACGGCTGGCGGCTCCGGCACGACGGGCACGTCCGGTTCCGCGGGGACGCGCTGCGGCAGCACCGCCGCCCTCGGGTCTGGTTGCCGGCCGTCGTCGGCCGGCTCGGTCGACGACGTCGGGTCGGGGGCGGATCGGCGAGCCGCGTATTGCGAGGTGGAAGCGGCTGCGGACCGGTCACGGCGGCCGGGCCCGCTCGTGGCGGGGGGCGGAACCGCTCCGGTGGAGGACGACGTGGTGTCGGCGGCCGACGGGGCTGTCGTCCGGGGTGACTCGACGGGCCCGGGCGGTTCGGGTGTCGCCGGCCGGAGCCGGAATGGTGCGGTCGGCCTGATCTCGGGCCGGGGCAGGCCGGACGCCTCGCCCGCATCGCCGCCGCCGGCCGCGCCTGTCGACTGGCTGGCCGGCCAGGACGGGCGCTCGGCGGGGGCGGCGGGGATCCGGCCCTCGGACCAGTCCGGCCGCTCGGCCGGGGAGCTGCTCGCCGACGGCGAACCGCCGGCCCACGAGGGTCGCTCCGCCACCAGGGGCGGGCCTGCCGGGGCCGGGGGCGCGTCGGCAAGTGCGGGAGGTGACCCGGCTGGTGCCGGAGGTGGCGCGTCGGTCGGCGCGGCTCCGGAGACCCAGGAGGGCCGCGTCGGCGGGGCGCTTGTCGGTGTCGGGTCGGAGGCGCCGGCCCAGGACGGCCGCGCCGGCGTGGGGCTGGTGGGCTCGGGAGCGGACCCGCCCGCCCAGGACGGCCGCGCCGGGGTCGCCGCCTCGGACCCGCCGGCCCAGGACGGCCGTACCGGCGGGACGCTTGTCGCCGTCTCGGACCCTCCAGCCCAGGACGGTCGTACCGGCGGTGCACTTGTCGGCGTCGGATCGGCCTCTGCGGCCCAGGACGGCCGCGCCGGCGCCGGGCTGGTGGGCCCGGGGTCGGACCCGCCAGCCCAGGACGGGCGGTCGGTCCGGGGTGCGCCGGACCCGGCCCACGAGGGGCGATCGGCCGGTGGGCCGCTTGTCGGCGTGGGACCGCCGGCCCAGGACGGGCGATCGGACGGCGGCGCGCTGACCTGCTCGGTGGGGCGCACCGGCGCGGCTTCGGACCCGGACTCACCGCGGGTGGCGTCGTACCCGCGGGGCGGATCGGCACGCACCGGCTCGTACGGGCGGGGCGACTCGGCGCGCACCGGCTCGTACGGCTGGTGGGGCTCGGCGACCCAACCGGGCGCGGGCTCGTCCCGGGCCTGGGGAGCAGCCGGCTCGTCGTCCGGACGGGACCAGGGTGGAGCCCACCCGCCGCCGGAGCTGGGGCGGTTCCAGTTCGGCCCCGACCAGTCCGGTTCGATGGCCGGCGACTCACCGGCACGGTGCGCCTCGCCTGGTCGGGGGGCGTCCGCGGCGCGACCCGGCTCGGCCGCGTCGGCCGGTCCGGTCGGCCCCGGTGGGCGGCCCGGTGCTGCGGGCTGCTCGGGCGCGAGCGGGTCCCGCCAGTCACGTGGCGCGGCCGGTTCGTCGGCGGCCAGCCGCTCGCTGGTGGGCGCACGGAAGCCGGGCGGGACCTCGAAACCCGACGCGGCGGTGCCGACGGGTGGCACCTGGACGGCCGGCGGCGCGGAGGTGGGCAGGCCGGGCTCGGCCCAGCGAGCGCGGTGCGCGGCGGCCGGATCGACGGTGGAGCGGGTGGCGGGGCCCTTGTCGGGCTCGCCCGCGCCCTGCTCCAGCGGAGGGACCGGGCGTTGGGCGGGCACCACCAGTCGGTCGCCTGTCGCCTCGGGGCGACCCTCGGCGGGCAGCCCCGGCGGTGCGCTCACCGGCGTGGGGCGGCCCACTGGTGGTTCGAGACCGGGATGGCGGACGCCGTTGGCGTCGTCCGGGTGGTGCACGCCATTTGTGTGGTGGCCGTTGGCACGGGTCGGCGGATCGAGGTCACCCGGCAGCCCGGCCAGGGGCGCCGGCAGGTCGCCGTGTCGGCTTGACGAGGTGCGCCAGCCAGCCGCGGGGTCGGGTTGCCAGCGCGGCGCCTCGTCCCGGGCATCCTCGCGATCGGCGGCTCGGGGCCACCCACCCGCCGGGGGCGCCCACCCGCTGACGGAACGGCCCGGGTCGTCGTGCTGACCCGCTCCGTCACCGTGTTCTCCCGGGGTGGCGGCTCCGGGTTGCCCTGTTTCACTCACCGCGCGCTCCTTGGTCGCCCCCGCTGAGGCTACCGTGTGCCGAGAGTGGCGATAAGTTACAGCGGCGGGCCATTTCCACGACGGGGGTCACGGGCTTCGCCCGGTCTGGGGGGAAAATGCCGGCTCGTACGGAGAACTCGGAGGATCCCATGACCGCTGCGGGGAACGGCGCACAGACCGCTGGCCGGCCCACCCGTCTGCCCCGCTCCGCGCGCCGTAAGCAGCTTCTCGCTGCGGCGCAGGAGGTGTTCGTGGCGCAGGGCTACCACGCCGCCGCGATGGACGACATCGCCGAGCGGGCGGGGGTCTCCAAGCCGGTGCTCTACCAACACTTTCCCGGAAAGATGGATCTCTACCTGGCGTTGTTGGACACGCACTGTGACGCCATCGTCGCTCAGGTGCAGGATGCGATGCGCGGCACCAGCGACAACAAGGAGCGCGTCGGCGCGTCGGTGCGGGCGTACTTCGACTTCGTCGACCACGAGAGCGAGGCGTTCCGGCTCGTCTTCGAGTCGGATCTGCGTAACGACCCGGCGGTGCGGCAACGGGTGGAGCGGGTCGAGCAGGGCTGCATCGCGGCGATCACCGACACCATCATCTCGGACACCGGGGTGAGCCGGGCCCATGCCGAGTTGCTCGCCTCGGGGCTGGTCGGGGCGGCGGAGACGGCCGCGCAGTTCTGGCTTGCCGGTGGCCGTCAGGTGCCGAAGGCCGAGGCCGAGGCACTGGTGGCCGCGCTGTCCTGGCGGGGCATCGCGAGCTTCCCGCTGCAAGGTGAGTCAGCCTGACCGCTGACCCCGTGATCGGATAGCCTTCCCAGGGCGGTTCTTTCGCCCCAGTTGAGGAGGCACAGTGGAGGTCAAGATCGGCGTGCAGTACGCGCCGCGCGAGCTTGTAGTGGACAGCGCGCAGTCGCCGGCCGAGATCGAGCAGATCGTGACCGACGCCTTCGCCGGTAACGGCGGCACGCTCTCCCTGACCGACGAGAAGGGCCGGCGGGTCATCGTTCCGGTCGAGAAGGTCGCCTACGTCGAGATCGCCGAGGCGTCGCCCCGGGCGGTCGGCTTCACCGTCCGCTGAGCGGTCCGGCCATCGCGGCAGGTAGGCGTTGGGCCACCTGCCGCGGGCCGGCACCGGGTGCCTGAGGGTTCCGGCCGGCGCCCGCGCGGCGCTGCGCCTGCGGACAGCCGGCACATCGCCTGGCGCGGCCCGCGCGGTTCGGGCCCTTGCGCGCATCTCTCGGATGACGTCGCACCTCGTCCCGACCCCAGCCCGGCGCGGCCCCTGGCCGGCCCGTCGCTGACTCACGCGGGGTACGCCCCCACCACCGCAGGTGTGACGCAGGTCACATTCGTCGCCCCCGCGTGTCGCCTGGCCGACCGGGAATCGGGACGAGGCCATGCCTGTTCAGGTAGCATGGAGCAGTTGCCGTGGGCGCCGATCTGATCGAAGCTCAGCCCGCGGCGCGCGTGCGGCCCGGTCCGGCTCGGCAGTCTGCCGCCGACCGTGTGGCCCGCGTCATACCGATCGCGCCCTGAGGACATGACGGGCGCACCCACGAGAGGGCACCCCCACATCCACATGAGCGAGATGACTCAAGATTTGATGGACGGCCAGGAACTGGCCCCCACCGCCCCGGTTCGACCGGAGGCCCCCACGTTCGCCGCACTCGGCGCCCGCGCCGAAACCGTCGAGGCCCTGGCCGCGGCGGGCATCACCCGCGCGTTCGCCATCCAGGAGTACGCGATCCCGATCGCGCTGCGCGGCGTCGACCTGATCGGTCAGGCGCCCACCGGCACCGGCAAGACCCTCGGCTTCGGCGTTCCGCTGCTGGACCGGGTCTTCGCGCCCGGCGAGGGCAGCGACGGCGTCCCCCAGGCGCTTGTCGTGGTCCCCACCCGCGAGCTGGGCATCCAGGTCGCCAAGGACCTGGCCGCCGCCGGCCGGACGCGTGGCGTCCGGGTGCTGCCGATCTACGGCGGCGTGGCGTACGAGCCGCAGATCGACGCGCTCCGCAAGGGCGTGGAGATCCTGGTCGGCACCCCCGGCCGCCTGATGGACCTGCAGAAGCAGAAGCACCTCCGACTGGACCGGGTGCACGCGCTCGTCCTCGACGAGGCCGACCGGATGCTCGACCTGGGCTTCCTCGACGACGTCGAGAAGATCCTGGCGATGCTCCCGGAAGACCGCCAGACGATGCTCTTCTCGGCCACCATGCCGGACCCGATCGTCACCCTGTCGCGGCGTTTCCTGCGCCAGCCGATGACGATCCACGCCGGGCACACCGCCGAGACCGGTCCGTCGCCGCAGACCCAGCAGTTGGTCTACCGCACCCACTCGATGAACAAGGTCGAGGTGGTGGCGCGCATCCTCCAGGCGGAGGGGCGCGGGCTGACCATGATCTTCACGCGTACCAAGCGGGCCGCCGACCGCGTCGCCGAGGACCTCGACTTCCGCGGGTTCGCGGTCGCCGCGGTGCACGGTGACCTCGGCCAGGGTGCCCGCGAGCGGGCGCTGCGGGCCTTCCGGGCCGGCAAGATCGACATTCTGGTCGCCACCGACGTGGCGGCCCGAGGGCTGGACGTCACGGGCGTCACCCACGTCATCAACTACGACTGTCCGGAAGACCAGGACACCTACACCCACCGGATCGGTCGTACCGGCCGGGCCGGCGCGACGGGCGTCGCGGTGACCTTCGTCGACTGGGACGACATGCCGCGCTGGCGGATCATCGACAAGACCCTGGGTCTGGAGATGCCGGAGCCGCCGGAGACGTACCACACGTCGCCGCACCTCTACACCGACCTGCACATCTCCACCGAGGTCAGCGGCACGCTGCCCACCGCCGAGCGCACCCGGGCCGGGCTGTCCGCCGAGATCGAAGAGGATCTGGGTGGCACGACCCGCTCCCGTCGGGGCGACAGCGGCGGCCGGGGCGGCCGACGCGGGGAGAGCCGCAGCGAGGGTCGAGGCGAGCGCCGTGGGCGGGGTGACGGTCGCCGGGACCGGTCCGACTCCGGCACGCCGGCCGTCGCCGAGGCGCCCGCCGCCGACGCGGCCGAGGAAGGCACCCGTACCCCCCGCCGCCGGCGTCGCCGCCGGGCCGGTGAGGCGGTCGTGGGCGAGCCGACCGCGGTGATCTCCGCTGACGCCGGCCCCACCGAGCCGGCCGCCGCGTCCGACGGCGAACCGTCGAAGCCGCGCCGCCGTCGCCGCCGCCGTGGTGGCGGTTCCGATGCGGGTACGCCTGCCGAAGCGACAGCCGACTGACCACAAGCGTCACCTGACATCCCCCGCACCGCCTCGCGCGGTACGGGGGATGTTCCCTTCTCCCACCCCACCTGCCGAAGATGGAACGATGCCGGAATCACTGGAAGCCGCCCTGACCGAGGTCCGAGCGTTGCTGCTCGACCCCGCGCTGACCCGGGCGGTTGCCGCCGGACGCCGCCGCGGACGCCGCCCCACGGTCGAGCGGGCCGAACTGCGACCGGTGACGCTCAAGGCCGGCCCCCGAATGCAGATCACCACGTCCGACGGCGCCCGCCCGTACACCCGCAACATCGCCTCCGGTCCCGAAGCCGCTGCGGCTGTCGACGAACTGCTGGCCGAACCGTTCGGCAACTGGCACGTCGAGACGACCGCCGCGACGCTGCAACTACGGGTGACCAAGTCCGGTGAGGCGCAGGTGCACCGGGCCGTGACCGCCCGTCCGGCGGCGACACCCGCCGGGAATGACCGGGCGAAGGAGTATCTGCTCGACCCCGGTGACCCGATCTTTGCCGAGATCGGCGGCTCGGCGGCGAAACGCCGCCAGGTGGACGCGTTCCTGCGCGCGCTGGCCGCGACCCTGCCCGACGAGCTGACCGGCCCGCTCCGCGTGGTCGACCTGGGCTGCGGCAACGCCTACCTGACGTTCGCCGCGTACCGCTACCTGACGAGCCGTGGGCTCGACGTCCAGTTGGTCGGCGTGGACGTCCGGGAGGACCAGCGGCGGCGCAACACCGAGCTGGCGCAGCGGCTGGGCTGGGCCGACCGGATCAGCTTCGTGGCCGGAACGATCGCCGACGCCGCCGTCGACCCCGCCCCCGACCTGGTGCTGGCGCTGCACGCCTGCGACACCGCCACCGACGAGGCGCTGGCCCGTGCGGTGCGCTGGGAGGCCCGCTGGGTGCTGGCCGCGCCATGCTGCCACCACGACCTGGCCAGGCAGCTCCGCGCCCATCCCGCCCCGGCCCCGTACGAGCTGCTGACCCGGCAGGGCATCCTGCGCGAGCGCTTCGCCGACGTGCTCACCGACGCGCTGCGGGCCGGGTTGCTGCGGGTGCACGGCTACCGGGCCGAGGTGGTGGAGTTCGTGGACTCCCAGCACACCCCCCGCAACCTGCTGATCCGCGCCCGCCGCACCGGCGCGGAGGCGACCGGGGCGCAGCGCGAGGAGTACCGCGAGCTGGTGGACCAGTGGCAGGTCACGCCCCGGCTGGAGACCCTGCTGGCCGCCGACGGCAAGCCGACCGACCGGCAGCCGGCGAACTAGTCGGCACCGGGGCGACGACTAACGACGCCGTTCACCGTTGCCGCCGCGATCCCGGCCACTGTTGCGTTCGCCGGCACCACGGTCGAGGACCGTCACCCGCTCGGCACCACTGCGCTGGCCGGCCCATCCGCCGTCGGCCGGGGCGGTGGGGAACGGCACCACCTTGCCCGCGCTCTCGGCGTTGCCGGCGGCCGCGAAGGCGTTCCAGGAGATGTCGACGAGCAGCTTCTTCATCTCGGCGTGCCGGACGGCGGCGTTGTGCTGCAACGCCATCCGGGCGCCCAGCACCACGCCGACGAGCGTGGTGGTGATCGCGCCGGTGGCCGCCAGCACGTGTTGGCCGGTCGCGGAGTCGGTGCGGAGCACCAGGACCAGCAACCAGATCCAGAACCCGGCGGCGAAGACGCCAGCCTTGGCGACGAAGAAGAGGCTTACCGCACCGGGCTGGTACGGCTGGGGGCGGCTCGAATCGGCCATGGTGCTCCTCGGCGGTGGTCCGGTCGGACACGGCCGGCGTTCAGACGCCATGCCGGGACGGGCACCGAGCCTAGTAGAAGAACGATGATGATCGCTCGGTGCAATTTTCGTTCTGCACACACGCTTCCAGAGGAAAGTCTCGCCCACGGGACAGTTTGTGCGCTCAGTCAATTGTTTAGGGCCCTCGGCGTACTACCCTCGGAAGGCGCATTGTCCCGATGCACCGGCAGGGGGAAAGACACGCAGGGATGGGATCAGCCGACGCAACACCGCAGATGGCCTTCGCCCGCTTCGTCCGGCGCGCCATCGACGACGCTCGCGACGAACGTGGCTGGACCGTGACCGATCTTGCCGCGCACACAGGTGTGGGCCGCTCCACCGTGTTCCGCTGGCTGGCCGGTGACTGGCAGGACTATCCCGAACTGGCCAAGGTGCGCGGCTTCTGCGCCGCACTTGATCTGCCGGTCGCCGCCGCGTTCCGCGCGCTCGGCCTCCCCGACGCCGGCCCCACACCTCGCCGACGCCACGACGACGGTCCCGTCGAGGCTGACGTCCGGGCCATCCTCGACCGGCTGGCCGACCCGACGGTCCCCGCCGAGGAGAAGCACCACATCCGCGACCTGCTCCGCTACCTGGCCCGCCGCCCCATCCGCCGCGCCGGCTAGCCCACGGGGCCTCGTCCTAGCCGACGGTGACTGTGAATTCGGCGGTGTGGACGTCGGCTCCCACCTGGAAGTCGAGGTAGAGGCGGTAACGGCCCGGGCCGGGGGTGGTCAACCAGAACCTGACCTGGCCGTCCACCAACTCCGGCTCCGGGTGCACGTGCAGGTAACCGAGGTCGCCCTCGCGCAACGCCACCAGGTGCCCGTACGCGCCGAGGTAGCGCTCCAGCGGGGCGGCACCGCCGGCCGTGTCGACCCGGAAGGTCAACGGCACGGTCGCCCCGGCCTGCGGAGTGCCCTGGTAGCCGACGGTGAACCCGTCCACAGTCGTCGAGGTGGCCGCGGCGGGCAGCGACCGAGGCTGGTAGTCGCCGGGCACGACCAGGTCCGCGCCGAGGGTCACCGCGGTCTGCGCGCCGTTGTCGGCGACCACCGTGAAGTCGGCGTACGCGCGCCAGACGCCGGGCTGGGCGAGGGTCAACGGCACCGACCAGGTGCCGTCCGCCGTCATCGTCGGGTGCAGGTGCTGGTAGCCGGTCAGGTCGCGGCGGACGACGATGAGGTGCATCGGCTTGTCGTGTACGACCGCGAAGCGGGTCACCGGCCGGTGCTGCGCGTCGCGCACCTGGAAGCGGAGCTGACCGGGGCGACCGGCCGCGAACTCGGTGCCAAGGGGAGCCAGGGTGAACCCGGCGGAGCTGACCGCCAGCCCGCCCGGCTCGGTGGTCGCGCCCTGATCGGTGCTCGTGGCGGCGCCGTGGTTGTGCGGCCCGACGCCCGGGGGGTCGGTGTGCTCGGCCGCCAGGGACGGGCTGCCGGTGGTGGTCCCGGTGGCGTTGACCCGGCCGAGGCCGAAGCCGAGCAGCACCGCCAACACCAGCCCGCCGACCACCAGCGCCAGCCGGAGGGTGCTGCAGTCCGGCGCGGCGGAGACCGGACCGGGCGCCACCGCCGCGTCGGGGACCTCGTCGGACCGCGCCACCACCGCGTCCGGGACCTCGTCGGACCGCGCCACCACCGCGTCGGGGACCTGGTCAGACACCACCGGCACGGCGGCGGGGTGCTGGTCGGTCATGCCGCCCACCGTACCGCCGTGGCGGACCACCCCAGCCGGACGCCCGGACGGCGTGGCGACTGTCGCATTCGCCACGGCCCGGGAACTTTCCCGCCCCCGGACGTGCGCGAACCGGTCCAGCGGGTCAACCGGCCACGGCGAGGGCGAGCGGGAGCACGTCGGGTGCGCCCGCCCGGCGCAGTGCCCGAGCCACGAGGGTCATCGTCCAGCCCGAGTCGACCAGGTCGTCGACGAGCAGCACCGGGCCGTCCAGGCCGGCCACGGCGGCGGCCAGGTCGGCCGGCACGGTGAACGTGTCGTGCAGCGCGCGTACCCGTTGGGCGCTGTTGCCGCGTGGTCCGGCCGGGCCGCCCGGACCGGCCGGGGTGACCTCGCCGAGCAGCGGCAGCCGGCCCACGGCGGCGATCCGCTCGGCCAACGAGCCGACCAGCCGGGGCCGTCGCCGGGAACCCACCGCGACCACCCCCACCGGCCGGCGCGGCCACGGGTCGTCGCCGTGCGCCCACGCCTTCAACACCTCCACCACCGCGCTCGCGACGTCGTCGGGCAGCGGCGCGTCCGGCGCCTCCGGGCCGACGAGATCACGAAGCCGGCCACCCCAGCCCAGGTCGGAGAGGCGCCCCACGGCCCGGCCCGCCAGCGCCTGCTCCGCGGGGGCGATCCGGCCCTTGAGGGGTACGCCCACCGCGTCCAGACCGGTCGGCCAGAGCTTCTTGGGGGCGATCTCCGTGCCGGGTCGGCCCAGGAACGTCTGCGCGGCGGCGAGCGCGGCCGTCGACACGTCCGCGGCGAAGATCGGGTCGGCGCACCTGTCGCACCGCCCACAGTCGGCCGCCCCGGTGTCGTCGAGGCGTTCCCGTAGGTACCGCATCCGGCAGTCGGGCGTTGTCGCGTACTCCCGCATGGCCTGTTGCTCGACGGTGCGTGCCTCGGCGACGCGCCGCAACCGGGCCTCGTCGTAGACCCAGGGCTCGCCGGTGGCGAGCCAACCACCGCGCACCCGGCGGACCGCGCCGTCCACGTCGAGCACCTTGAGCATCAGCTCCAACCGGGCCCGGCGCAGGTCGACGAGGGGTTCGAGGGCCTGGGTGCTGAGCGGACGGTCGGTGTGCAGGGCGGCCAGCACGGCGCGCACCTGCTGCTCCGGTGGGAACGCCAGCGAGGCGAAGTAGCGCCAGATCGCGGCGTCCTCGACGCCGGGCAGCAGCAGCACCTCGGCGTGCTCCACGGCGCGGCCGGCGCGGCCGACCTGCTGGTAGTACGCGATGGGCGAGGGAGGTGCGCCGAGGTGGACGACGAAGCCCAGGTCGGGCTTGTCGAAGCCCATGCCGAGCGCGCTGGTGGCGACGAGCGCCTTGATCTTGTTGTCGAGCAGGTCCTGCTCGGCGGCCCGCCGGTCGGCGTCCTCGACCTGCCCCGTGTACGAGGCGACCGGGTAGCCGCGGGAGCGCAGGAACTCGGCCGTCTCCCCCGCCGCCGCCACGGTGAGCGTGTAGACGATGCCCGAGCCGGGGAGCTGGTCGAGGTGATCGGCGAGCCAGGCCAGCCGGTGCGCCGGGCTGGGCAGGTCGAGCACGCCGAGGCGCAGCGACTCGCGGTCCAGGGTGCCGCGCAGGACGAGGGCGTCACCCAACTGCTCCGCCACGTCCTGGGTGACCCGGGTGTTGGCGGTGGCGGTGGTGGCCAGCACCGGCGTGCGCTCGGGCAGCTCGGCGAGGAAGGTGCGCAACCGCCGGTAGTCGGGCCGGAAGTCGTGCCCCCAGTCGGAGACGCAGTGCGCCTCGTCGACCACCAGCAGCCCGGTGGTCGCGGCCAGCTTCGGCAGCACACCGTCGCGGAAGTCCGGGTTGTTGAGCCGCTCCGGGCTGATCAGCAGCACGTCCACCGCACCGGTCTGGATCTCGGTGGTGATCTCGTCCCACTCGTCGAGGTTCGCCGAGTTGATCGTGCGAGCCCGGATGCCGGCCCGGGCGGCCGCCTCGACCTGGTTGCGCATCAACGCCAGCAGCGGAGACACGATGACCGTCGGGCCGTGCTCGCCGCCCTCCCGCAGCAGGGCGGTGGCCACGAAGTAGACGGCCGACTTGCCCCAACCGGTGCGCTGCACACAGAGCGCCCGCCGCCGGTCGACGACCAGGGCTTCGATGGCCCGCCACTGATCCTCGCGCAGCCGGGCGTGGTCGCCGGCCAGCCGACGCAGCACCGCCTCGGCCCGCTCCCGTACCGCCGCCCGCTCTTCGCCCATCCGGCATTTCTACCAGCAACGGGAGACGTTCCTCCCCGTCGCGCCCTGTGCGGGTCCCCTCACTCGACCCGGCCGGGTGCGGCAGTGGGTGCGGCAGGCACGGCCGGCGGGGGGAGGAAGATGAGCAGCTCGCGCAGGGAATCCGTGAGCACCGGCGGGAGGAGGCACCGGGCGGCCAGGTCCTCCATCGAGCCGAACGGGCCACGCAGCCACCGGTCCATCGCCACCTGCCGCGCCTGCCCGGCGGTGATCCCGGGCAGCTCGGCGATCGTCCGCTCCTGGACCGCGTTGACGTCGACCAGGCCACCGTCGTCGAAGGTGCGCGGCAGGTCGGGCCGGCCGATGTGCAGCTCCTGCCGCGCTGCCGGGTAGTGATACAGCAGGTAGCGGGCCTGTTCACGGCGAACCCGTCGGTCGTCGACCATCGGCCCGGACGACCCGGAGATCCGGTTGGTGAGTGCCGACCAGATCGCGCCGTTGAGCAGGATCGTGTGCAGGACGCCGAGCATCCAGCCGAGCAGCCAGGCCACGATCAGCACACCTTCGGCGTCGCTCACCTCCTCCGTGTCGCCGCGACCGAGTACCGCGATGAACGTGACGGACAGCGACAGATAGCCCACGGCGATGAGCCCGTTGCGCCAGCTTCGTCGCCAACTGGCGTAGAGCAGCACCACCAGCCAGGTGAGCAGACCGAAGGAGAACACGGCGGTCAGCGTGCCGACGACTGTCGCGCTGACACTCAGCCAGCGCGGCATCGGGTGCGCCCGGGTCTCCCGGGACGGACGCCCGTCCGGGGGCACCCAGGCCGGAAACGGGACGGGCGGCGGGGTGACCGCCACGCCGGGCGGGCCGCTCGGCGCAGGCGGCGGTGGCGGGCCGGTCGGCGGTGGCGGGCCGGTCGGCGGTGGCGGCGGTCCGGTCGGCGCTTGTGGGCCGGGCGGCGCTGGTGCGCTGAGCGGCGCTGGTGGGCCGGGCGGTACGCGGGGGCTGGGAGCCGGCGTGGGGTGCGCCGGTTCCGGCTCTATCGACGGCTTCGCCACCGCGAGCGTCGGGTCGGAGCAGAGGATGCGCCTGTGCAGTTCCTGGAGCGCCTCGCCCGGCTCGATGCCGTACTCCTCCCGGAGCAGGTCGCCGAACTCCCGGTAGGCCGCGAGCGCCTCGGCCTGCCGCCCACTGCGATGGAGCGCCACCATGAGCTGGTGCCGCAGCCGTTCCCGGACCGGGAACTCGGCCACCAGCTCCACCAGCTCCCCGACCGTCTCCCGGTGCCGGCCGAGGTCCAGCATCAGATCGGCCCGGGTCTCCAACGCCACGGCCCGCAGCTCGACCAACCGTTGCCGGGCCGCCTCCAGGAACGGCCCGGTGAAGCCGGTGAACGGTTCTCCCTGCCAGAGCGCCAGGGCGGCGGCCAACTCGGTCAGCGCCTCACCGGTACGGCCCTCGGCCCGTCGCTGCCGGGCGCGATGGATTCCCCGCTGGAAACGGACCGCGTCGAGCGCGTCCGGATCGACGCGGAGCAGATATCCGGCATCGGTGAGGCTCAACACCTGCCCCGGCGTACGCGGCGACCGGTCCGGCTCCAGCACCCGGCGCAGCCCGGCGACGTACTTCTGCACCACGTTGGGGCCGTTCGCGGGTGGATCGTCCGGCCAGACCGCCTCGACGATCTGCCCGGTGGACACCGGACGGCCCGCGGAGAGCAGCAGCACGGTCAGCACAGCGCGCTGTTTGCCGGGACCGAGGTCGATCTCGCGGTCGCCGTACCAGGCCCGCTGAGGCCCGAGGATCTCGAAACGCAGCGTTGCTGACATGCGAATTCCCGCTCCTGACACCTGCGGCAGCGCCAGACGGCAGTGCCCGGCAGCCGGACGGCAGCATATCGGCAGCCGAACCGCCGTGCCCGCCGACAACATGGTCATCGGCACAAGCCACGAAGCGAGAAAGAGAAATGTGATGACACAGGCAACGGGCAGCGCGAGCACCACCCGACGCACGGCCGGCGTGATCGCCGCCATGCTGGCCACGACCACCCTGCTCGGGGCGTGCGGGCCCACGAGCGAACCGGCCTCGGCACCACAGAGCAGCCCGAGCGCCAGCCCGACGGCCGACCCGAAGCAGGTGCTCCTCGACGCCGTTCCGGACGGCACCGAGGGGACGTTCCGGTTCGCTGGCAAGGACTCGTCAAGCACGCTCAGCGGGCGGGTCGACCCGGACGCGAAGGGCGTCGAACTGAACACCACCATCGCGCCCGGCTCGGACGGCATCACCGTCAAGATGTCGATGCTGATCATCGGCGACGAGCTGTGGATGAAGGCGAAGTTGACGGGCCAGGCGGGTCTGCCGAAGTTCCCGGACAAGTGGATGAAGCTGGACCGCACCAAGCTTTCCGACAGCGCCGGCATCCCCACCTACGACGGTGCGGACCAGGGCAACGCGGGTCCGCTCATCCAGGCGGCCACCTCGGTGCGGGAGCAGAGCCCCGGGCGGTACGCCGGGGTCATCGACGTCAGCGCCGGTAACGCGGCAGAGGCACTGGAGGACGGTGAGGCGGCGGCGCTTGGCGAGGCTGGCAAGGCGGTGCCGTTCACCGCGGTCGTCGGGGCGGACAAGCACCTGACCTCGCTGACGCTGAAGATCCCGGCGGCCGGCAAGGCGAAGGCGTACGACTACGTCGTCAACTACGCCGACTACGGCACCACGCCGAAGATCAGCGTGCCGACCGGCGCCGCCGCGACGAGCGCGCCGAAGATGGCGTACGAGATCCTGAACGGCTGACCGACGCGCTCCGGCCGTGATCGACTCGGATTCCTGAAAATCGGTGCAACAAACCGTCCCGGACACCGCGACGTCATGAAAACCGAGTCGATCACAAGTCCAAGGCCGAGACACCGGCGACAGGAGAGGTGGCGGCCGCACGGGGGGCCGCCACCCTGCCACGTCCGGCCGCCCGCAGAAACCCCGTCGATCATGAGGTTAACGCCATCTGCCACGGCGTGTCGTGGCAGACAACCTCATGATCGACGGGGTGAGGGCGGGTCGGTGCGGTGCGGTGCGGTGCGGTGCGGTGCGGTGCGGTGCGGTGCGGTCAGCGTGGGGGGCGGAGGGAGCGGGTCAGGTGGGCCAGGCGAGGGGCGAGGCTGGTCAGGCCGCCGGGGAAGAAGTAGACGGCCAGGATGAAGACCGTGCCCAGGACGAACAGGGGCTGGCTCAGCGGGTGGCTCAGCACGGCCGGCAGGTTGTCCACCGCGTCGCTCGTGCCGAACGCCGTGAGCCGGTGGTCCAGGTACATGTAGAGGACACCGCCGAGCACCGGCCCCCACCGGGTGCCCGGCCCACCGAGCACCACCATGACCAGCAGCGACAGGGTCAGCTCGGAGGACGTGATGTGCGGCGACGCGCCGCCGACGATCAGGACGTAGACCACCCCACCCGCCGACGCGAGCCCGCCGGCCAGGGTGAACGCCACAAGCTTGTAGCGGTACGGGTCCAGCCCGAGCACGCCGATCCGCCGCTCGTCGTCGCGGAGCCCGGCGAGCACCCGACCGGTAGGTGACCCGCTCACCCGGTGCACCACGAAGACCACGAGCGTCAGGTACGCGAGCGCCAGCCAGTACAGGTTGACGGTGTTGGTCACCCCCACCAGGCCGGCGGGCAGCCCGGACACGTCCAGCGGGAGGCCCTCCTCGCCGCCGGTGAGCCCGCCGAAGTCCCGGGCCACCAGGATCGCCCCGACCTGGGCGAACGCGAGGGTGACCATGGCGAACGCGATGCCCACGGTCCGCAGCGCCACCGCGCCGAGCAGCGCGGCGAGGATCGTGCCGCCGGTGACGGTCAGCAGCGCCGCCTGCCACAGCGGCAGCCCGGCCCGGGTGACGAGGATGTCGGTGCCGTACACGCCGGCGGCGAAGTACAGCGCGTGCCCGAAGGAGAGCATGCCGGTCCGGCCGAAGAGCAGGTCGTACCCGGCGGCCAGCCCGCCGAAGATCAGGCAGATGGCGAGCAGTTGCAGGGTGCCGGGCGAGTTGAGCGGCCCCTCGAAGATCCCCGGCAGGGAGATCGTCGAGTACGGCAGGATCGCCAGCACGACCACCGCTACCAGCGGCAGGAACGGGCGCACCCGGTGCCCCCGCCCCGGTCGCGGTGAGGTGGGTGCCGGTGCCGGTGCTGCCTCGATGAGCGTCATGCCGTTGCCACCTTTCCGGCGATGCCCTGCGGGCGCAGCAGCAGCACCACGGCCAGCAGCCCGACCACGCAGATGTCGCCGAGCCCGGACGTGCCGTAGTAGTTGACGAACTGCTGCACCAGCCCGACCACGACCGCCGCGTACGCGGAGCCGACCACCGAGCCCATCCCGCCGATCACCACCACGATGAACGCGAAGATCAGCAGTGAGCTGCCCTGGCCGGGCGAGACGGTGCCGAAGTAGACCCCGCCGAGCGCCCCGGCGAGCGCGGCGGCCGCCCCACCGATGGCGAAGACGAGCGTGAACGCCTTGCGCACGTCGATGCCGAGCGCGGTCACCATCTCCCGGTTCTCCACCCCGGCCCGGATCACCAGGCCGTAGCGGGTCCAGCGCAGGAACGCCAGGATCGCGCCGAGCACCAGCACCGCCGCGATGATCAGCAGCAGGCCGCCGTTTGGCACCTGCGCGCCCAGGATGCCGGTCACCTGCCGGGTCCAGTCCGGACGCGGAAACGGCCGGGCGTCGGCACCCCAGGTGGCCTGCAACAACGCCACCCCGGCCAGGGACAGGCCGACGGTGACGAGCACCTGCTCGATGGTGCGGGAGTAGAGCGGGCGGATCAGCACCAGCTCGACCAGGACGGCGACAAGCGTGCCGGCGGCCACCCCGAAGGCGACCGCGAGCACGAAGCCGAACCCGTCGGAGCCCGCGCCCGGCAGGTTGCCCGCCGCCCACCAGGTGCCGTACGCGCCGACGCCGAGGAACAGCCCGTGCGCGAAGTTGAGCACGTCGGCCAGGCCGAAGACCAGGGACAGGCCGGACGCGACCAGGAAGTACAGCGCCGCCAGGCCGAGCCCGGTCAACGTCAACAGGATCACGGTGCCCATCAGTGGTTCACCTCCGCCGAGCCGACACCAAGCAACGACTTGGTAAGCGCCGTCTCCAGCAGCAGCTCACCGGCGTCGCCGGTCCAGGCCACCCTGCCGGCGGCCAGCACCACCGCGTCGCGGGCCAGCCGGCGTACCACTGCCAGGTTCTGCTCGACGAGCAGCACCGGCACCGACTCCGCGACCCGTTCCAGCACCTCGGCCACCTCGGTCACCACCTTCGGTGCCAACCCCTTGGTCGGCTCGTCGATCAGCAGCAGCCGGTTGTCGTTGAGCAGCACCCGCCCGATGGCGAGCATCTGCTGCTGCCCGCCGGAGAGCGAGCCGGCCCGTTGCCGTCCGCGCCGGTCCAGCTCCGGGAAGAGCGCGAAAACCTTGTCGTACGCCGGGCTGGTGCCGCGCCGTTCGGCGAGCCGCAGGTTCTCGGCGACGGTGAGGCCGGCGAAGACGCAGCGGTCCTCGGGCACGTAGCCGAGCCCACCGCGGACCAGCCGGTGCGTGGGCTGGGCCAGCAGGCTCTGCGCGCCCATCCGGATGGTGCCGCGCACCTCGCCGGCGGGCGGGGTGAGGCCGACGATCGCGCGCAGTGTGGTGGTCTTGCCGACACCGTTGCGGCCGAGCAGGACTGTCACGCCGGTCGGGGCGACCGCGAAGGACACTCCCTGGAGGATGTGCAGCCCGGAGATCCGGACCGACAGGTCCTCCACCGTGAGGATCGGTTCCATCAGAGCGACTCCCCCAGGTAGGCCTCTTGCACCGTGGGGTTGGCCATCACCGTCTCCGGGGTGTCGCAGGCCAGCAGCGCGCCGTGGTGCATGACGGCGATCCGGTCGGCCAGTTCCAGGATGACGTCCATGTGGTGCTCGACCATCAGCACCGCCCGGCCGCTGTCACCGGTGAGCGACTTGATGACGGCCACCAGCTCGGGGATGTCCTCGGCGCTGACCCCGGCCATCGGTTCGTCAAGCAGCATCACCCGCGGTTCACCGGCGAGCAGCAGGGCGATCTCCAACTTGCGCTTCTCGCCGTGGGCCAGGGTGCCGGCGAGTGCCGTACCCCGGTGGGCGAGGCCGACCCGGTCGAGCGCCGTGTCTGCGGCGGCGGCGACCTCCCGGTCGGCCGCCGCCCGCCGCCACAGTGCCATCGAGCCCCCGCGGTGCGCCTGCACGGCGAGCCGGACGTTCTCCCGCACGCTGAGCGAGCCGAAGACCGACGACGCCTGGAAGGTACGGCCCAACCCGAGGCGGGCCCGCCGGTGCGGCGCGAGCCCACCGATGTCCTGCCCGTCCAGGACGATCCGGCCCTCCGTGGCCCGGCGCAGGCCGGTGATCAGGTTGAACAGTGAGGTCTTGCCGGCACCGTTCGGCCCGATCACGCCCAGGAACTCCCCGGGCGCGAGGTCGAGGTAGACGCTGTCGACGATGGCGACCTCACCGATCCGCCAGGTCAGACCGCGGGTGGCGAGCATGGCTCAGCCCTTCATGGCCACGGCCGGTGGCGCGGTCTCGTCACCGGTGAGGCTCTTCTGCGCGGTGGCCGTGAACGCGGTGCCGCTGCCGGTCAGCTTGGCCTGGAACATCGGCTGGAGCAGCGCGTGGTCGGCGGCCCGGATGGTCATCTTGCCCTTGACCCCGTCGAAGCTCCAGCCCTCCAGGGCGGTGACCATCTTGTCGACGTCGTCGCCACCCTCCTGCACCGCACGGACCACCATCTGGGCGGCGGCGAAGCCGTCCGGGTGGAACAGGTCGATGGTGCTGACCTTGGCCTTCAGCGCCTTGCTGGCCTCGGTGTCGCTGGCACCGTCGAAGTAGTGCGACAGGAAGGAGATCTTCGAGCCGGCCGCGCCGAAGGTGGGCCAGGACGAGCGGATGTCCAGGCCGGTGACGACAGTGGTGGACGAGAGCACGCCCTGCTGGTCGAGGCTCTGCCACATCGCCGGGGCGGTGGTGCCGGCCCAGGCCACGAAGAGCAGGTCCGGCTTGGCTGCCTTAATCTGGCTGGCGAACGGGGTGAACTCGGTGGCGCTGGCCGGGGCCCGGACGCTGCTCACGGTGGCACCCGCGCCGCCGATGACGGCCTTCACGGCCGCCTCGTTGGCGTCGCCGAACGCACCGTCCTGGGCGAAGACCACGACCTTCTTGCCGGCCGGGTCGCCGATGAACGACTTGGCGGTCACCACGTCCTGGTAGGACTGCCGACCAGACCGGAACGTGTACTTGTTCGCGCCGGTCACCGCGTCGGTGGCGGCCGGTCCGGAGATGAACAGGACCTTGTTCTGCGCCGCGATCGGCGCGACCTGAAGCGCCACCCCGGAGGCGGTGGAACCGGCGATGATCTTCGTGCCCTTGCCGATCAGGTCCTTCGCGGCGGAGACCGCCTTGGCCGGGTCACCCGCGTCGTCGACCTCGGTCAGCTCGATCTTGCGGTCACCGACCTTGCCGGTGCCCTTGGTGGCGAAGTCCAGCCCCGCCTTGAACCCCTCGACGTACTGCTTTCCGTAGCTGGCCAGGGCTCCCGACTGGGAGTACACCAGACCGACCTTGACCGGCGCGGCGTTGTCGCCGCCGCCGGTGGCGGTGTCCTGCGGGCTACCACAGGCCGTGGCGGCCAGTGCCGCAGCCATCATCGTGGCGGCGGAGAGGAACGCCCGCCGCGTGTGCCGGACCGTCATCGCGACTCCAGGGTGAGGACAGGATGCTGTGTTGTCGGCTCACGCTAGAAGTGACGTCACCCACGAGCTATGTGGCGGAAACACACAAGTAACGGGAATGAGGTGGCCGGGGGTTACAGCGGGCCGCACCACCACCCGGGAGCCCTCCGCGCCCGATGGCCCAAACCCCCACGGACCACCCGACCGGTGTGTCGCCCCGCGCCACCCGCGCCGCTCGGTCAACCGCAGGGTCCGTCGTGGGCCGCCGGGCGCGGGCACCGCCGACGGCCGCCGAGCAGGCCGTCACAGAAAACCCGATGTCGTACGCCCTGCGCGTCCTCCTCGGACACCGTCGTCTCGGCCCGGTCCACGTCGGCGAGGAAACCCAGAGCCCGGGTGACAGCCCGAGCGAACCGCAGCGCGCCCGGAAGGTCCTCCGCGACCACCGGCAGATGCACCACGAACCGTTCCCGCTCCATGCCCACGACCACCACCCTCGTCTCGTCGGCCTGCTCGTCGGTTTTTCGTTGGCCTGGTGGGCGGTCCGGTGTGCGGGTAGGGGACGCCACCGGACCGCCCGGCTCCACGCCCGCAGCCCTCGTCGGCGGTACGAACGCGGAACCCATCTCACGCCCACACCCCGAGGTTTGCCGAACCAACCGGAGCCGGACATCAGCAACCTACACCAAATACTTGTGTAGGTCGACGATGCGAAGCAGTGGCACCACAGCCTGTTGCAGTAACTGGTGTAGGCCGGCATGATCGAAGACGCCGAACCGACCGGAGTCCTCACCATGCCCACCGCAGAAGCCCCATATCGTCGCATCGCCAACGAGATCGCCGCGAAGATCAAGAGCGGTGAGCTGAAGCCGGGCGACAAGCTGCCGTCCACTCGGGAACTCGCCGAGAGCTACGCCGTGCACATGAACACCGCCTCGCGGGCGCTCTCACTGCTCCACGACCGTGAGCTGATCACCGGTCAGCCCGGCCGCGGCACCTACGTCGCCGAGCAGCCCGGCCGGTAGCCCTCCACCGGAGCGCGTCCCGGGACTCCCAGCGGTCAAGATCTGCGCAACTTCCCCGATGTTGCTGCCTCAAGCGGCGGCGAGACAGCAACATCGGTGAAGTTGCCGCCGGAGTGCGCCGATCCGTTCAAGATCGTGCTCAGCGGGCGTAGGCGGGCGTAGGCGGGGCGATTCGTTTACGGCATCAGCTCCATAGCGTCCGCGAGGTGATGCCCGCGCCCGTGCCGGCAAGTGGGCGGCACCTCGGCGGGCGCCTGGTCGACCGGACGTGTCGCTGGCCCGCCGTCCGGGTGGCGGACGACGGGCCAGCGGGTGGGCCGGGCGTGATCGGCCCGGCGGTCGGCTCGGAGCGGATCAGCTCCGGGCCGAGATTCGGTAGGGACAGGCGCCGGCGAGGCCGGATCAGAGGCCGGCGCGGGCGGCGACGGCGGTGTCCGGGTGGTCGCTGAAGACGCCGTCCAGGCCCAGGCCGAGGAAGAGTTCGTACTCGGCGGTGATGTCGCCGCGCGCGTTCGGGTCGGCGCCGATCCGGAAGTCCACGGGGAGGAACTGGTTCTCCGCGCGGAACGTCCAGGAGTGCACCAGCAGCCGCTCGCGGTGCGCGTCGCGTACCACGTTTGTGGGGGTGAGCAGGGCGCCGGCGGCGTCCCGGGGCACGATGAGGTTCTTGTTCGCCCCGATGCCGTCGGCGTACCCGGCGATCCACTTCAGCCCGGTCGGCGTGGTCAGGTCCTGGTAGCTGCGGGTGTCGCCGGCGACGGTGAAGTCGTAGGGGCGGCCGGTGGCGTCGAGCAGTTGGACCAGCTTGACGTCGGTCAGCCTGCTCAGCCGGCGCAGGTTGGCCGTCTCGAACGACTGGATGAAGACCGGTGAGTTCTTCCGGTCCAGCTTGTTCTGCCGCAGCACCCGCAGCAGCGGTTCCTCCAGCGGCAGGCCGATCGACGCGAAGTAGGTCGGGTGCTTGGTCTCCGGGTAGATGCCGATGGTGCGGCCCCGTGCCCGTCCCTCGGCTCGGGCCAGGTCGATGACCTCCTGGAGGGTGGGCACCTC
This sequence comes from Micromonospora sp. NPDC023888, assembly GCF_040639415.1. NCBI lineage: Bacteria > Bacillati > Actinomycetota > Actinomycetes > Micromonosporales > Micromonosporaceae > Micromonospora > Micromonospora sp. NPDC023888. The sequence continues at coordinate 43,343 of NZ_JBEZZW010000011.1, forward strand.
GAAGCGGCCGTCGAAGGCGGCGTTCGCCACCCGGACCTGCGGCAGTCGCTCCTTGGCCCGCAGCGTCTTCAACTCGGCCAGGGTGAAGTCCTCGGTGAACCAACCGGTCACCGCGACGCCGTCGATTGTCTTCGTCGCCTTGCGGGCCGCGAACTCCGGGTGCGCGGACACGTCGGTGGTGCCGGAGATCTCGTTCTCGTGCCGGGCGACAAGCACCCCGTCGGAGGTCGCGACGAGGTCCGGCTCGATGTAGTCGGCGCCCATCCGGATCGCCAACCGGTACGCCTCCAACGTGTGCTCCGGCCGGTAGCCGCTGGCGCCCCGGTGAGCGATCACGATGGGCTGGTCGTGCGCCCGGGAGCGGTCCCCGTCGGTCGTCGGGCCGGCTTCGGCCATGGTGGGCACGGCCACGGCGGCGGCGAGCAGCACGCCGGCCAGGCCGAGGGTCGGAAGGGTGCGTCGCATCGCCGTCTCCTGTCGTCGGGGGAAAGCCGCTTCAGCAGACCGCCCCGGGTTGACCGGCAGTTGGTCGATGGCTGGCCGGGAGGTGAACCTCCGGAATGGGCGTTCCCCCGCCTGGTGATGGGCGGAAAAGGAAGATTGTCTGGTGCGCCGGTTCTTCCGCAACCCCGTGCGGCTGGTGCCGTTCGCCTTCCTGGTGCCGATCCTGCTCGGTGCCGGGCTGCTCATGGCACGGTGGGCGACCACCGATCACCAGCGCCCGCCGCTGGTCACGGCGCTCTTCACGGCCACCTCGGCGGTGTCGGTCACCGGCATGGCGATCACCGACACCCCCAACTACTGGTCCGGTTGGGGACTGCTGGTGATCACCCTGCTGACCCAGCTCGGAGGGCTCGGCATCCTCACCGCCGCGGCGCTTGTCATCCTGGTGGTCTCGCGCCAACTCGGCCTGCGCAATCGGCTGCTGGTGCAGGCCGAGACGGCGGAGTTCGGCATCGGTGACGTGGGCCGGCTGCTGCGCCGGATCGCGATCACCGTCTTCGCCTGCGAGGCCGTGATGACCGCCCTGGTCGCCGGCCGGCTCTGGTGGGCGTACGACTACCCACCCGGGCGGGCCCTCTGGTCGGGTGTGTTCCACGCCGTCCAGGCGTTCAACAACGGAGGCTTCGCGCTCTACACCGACGGCCTGCTGGCCTTCGACCACGATCCGTGGGTGTCGCTGCCGCTGGCGTTCGGGGCCATCGTCGGCGGCCTCGGGTTTCCCGCCCTGTTCGAGGCCGTCCGGGAATGGCGCAGGCCGGCGGGATGGGGTGTGGCCACCAAACTGACCATCTGGGGCAGCGTCGCCCTGCTGCTGCTCGGCTTCGTCGGCCTGCTCGCCGCCGAGTGGACAAACGCCAGCACCATCGGCTCGTACGACGCCGCAGGCAAGGTGCTCGCGTCGTTCACACAGATCGCGTTGAGCCGCACCGGCGGTTTCAACGTGCTGAACATCGCCGAACTTCAGGAGGAGAGCTACCCGCTGCTGATCGTGCTGATGTTCATCGGCGGCGGCAGCGCCAGCACGGCCGGGGGCATCAAGGTGTCCACGTTCTTCCTGCTCGCGTTCACCATCTGGGCGGAGTTGCGCGGCGAGCCCGACGTGACGGTCGGGCACCGCCGGGTGGCCACGGCGAGCCAGCGGCAGGCGGTGACGGTGGCCCTGCTCAGCGTCGCGCTGGTCACGGCCGGGACCATGCTCCTGCTGCTGCTCACCGAGGGCGTGCGGTTCGTCGCGGCCCTGTTCGAGGTCACCTCCGCGTTCAGCACCACCGGGCTGACCGTCGGTCTCGCCAGCGAACTGCCGGCCAGCGGTCAACTGGTGCTGACCGTGCTGATGTTCATCGGCCGGGTCGGGCCGCTCACCCTCGGGTCGGCGATCGCCCTGAACACCCGGCGCAAGCTCTACCGCTACCCCCAGGAACAACCAATTGTCGGCTAGTTGAGGAGGTCGAGGTGTCGGCGAGACGATCGGACGGCGGCGGCATCGTGGTGATCGGGTTGGGTCGTTTCGGCTGCCATCTCGCGGCGTCGCTCACCCGGATGGACCGCGAGGTGCTGGCCGTCGACCGCAACCCGGATCAGGTGCAACGCTTCTCGGACGAGCTCGACCGGGTGGTCCAGGCCGACGCGACCGAGGAGGGTGCGCTGCGGCAGCTCGGCGTCACCGGCTTCGACCGGGCGGTGGTGGCCATCGGGGCGTCGGTGGAGGCGAGCGTCCTCACCGTGCTGGCGTTGGTCGAGCTGGGTGTGCCGCAGATCTGGGCACGTGCCACCTCGCAGAAACACGCCAAGATCCTGTCGTCGGTGGGCGCACATCACGTGATCTTCCCGGAGGCGGAGACCGGCGACCGGGTGGCGCACCTGATCGTCAGCCGGCTGCTCGACTTCATCGAGTTCGACGACGACTTCGCGATCGCCACCGTCCGGGTGCCGGAGTCGCTCGTCGGGCGCACCCTGCTCGACCTGCGTCCGGAGGAGCGGTCCGGGGTCCGGGTGATCGGCGCGAAGGTGCCCGGTGAGCGTTTCCGGTACGCCTCGGACGACACCGCGCTGGCCCAGGGTGGGCTGCTGGTGGTGGAGGGTGGCATCGACCAGGTGCAACGGTTCGCGGGACGACGCTGACCGTCACTTATTCGGCCCGCCGTGGTGCCCCTGCGGGGCTTTCACCCTTTTCCCGGACCACCCGGCCCCTTGCCGTGGACAGGCTTCGCAGGCCCCTTCGGGGGCTTCACCTTCGGCGCGCCACCGCCGGAGCCGCTGGGTGCCGTCGCCTTCTTCGGCGGGGCCTTGGGCGGGGTCACCGCCGTGGTCGCCGGCGCCGTGGACGGCGTACTGCCGGCGACCCCGGAGACGCGCACGCCACAGGCCACGTCGCCGAGCCGGAACTCCACGGGCAGCGGGTTCGCCCCGTTGTACGTCCCGCTGAGGGTGAGCTTCTCGGCGGCACCTGGTGCCAGCGTGTTGCGCTGGTCAGCCGGCCGGATCACCACGGTGCTCCCCTGCTGGTACACCGGCGCGGGTTCGGACTTCGTCACCGTCTGCTGACCGGGGAAGCTGAAGCTCATCGCCCAGTCCCGCAACTCCTGGTCACCGGTGTTGGTGAGGGTCAGGTCCGCGGCGAAGTCGGTGCCGGAGTCCGCGCGCAGCGCGTACGCCACCTCGCACGGCACCTTCGCCGGCAGACCCATCCGGGCCTCGGTCGTCGGCCGGCCCTCGCCGCTGGCGGGGCTGCGTGAGGTGAACCCCCACATCGCCCCGGTGACCGCGATCAGCCCGACGGCGGCCACCCCGGCCTCCACCCGTCGACGCCGGGTCACCCGCTGCCGGGCTCGCCGGTCCCGGTCCCGGGTACGCGACAGCGGCAACGCGTCGGTCGCCGCCGACCAGGGCAGGATCGTGGTACCCACACTGCCCAGCAGGGCCGGGTCCAGGGGTCCACCGGCCGGGGAGACGGGCACCGCCGCGAGCATGCCTGCCGCGTCGGCGAGGATCCGGGCCACCTCGGCGGTGGCCGGTCGGTCGGCGGGCCGCTTCGCCAGGCAGCGTCCCACCAGGTCGGTCACCTCGTCGGGCAGCCCCTCGACGGCGGGCATCGGCTCCGGGTCGTTGTACATGTGCGCGCGCAACATCTGGGTGGTCGTGGTGGCGCGCCACGGCAGCCGGCCGGTGAGCATCCGGTAGAGCAGCAGCCCGACGGCGTACACGTCGGTGGCCGGGGACACCTGGCCGTTGTCCAGCCGTTCCGGGGCGAGGTACGCGGGAGTGCCGAGCAGCGCGCCGTCCGGCCCCTTCTCGCTCTCCCCCACCAGCGCGGAGATGCCGAAGTCGACGACCTTGACCCCGGTCGACGTGAGCATGACGTTGCCCGGGGTGACGTCGCGGTGCACCACGCCGCGGGCGTGCGCGGTGGTCAGCGCCGAGCTGACCTCCGCGCCGATCGTGACCGCCTCCCGCCAGGGCAACTGGCTCTGTCGGCCCAGCCGACCGGCGAGCGAGGTGCCGTCGACCAGCTCCATCACCACGTACGGCACGGTCAGACCGACCTGCTCGGACTCGCCGTAGTCGTACACGTTGGTGATGTTGGGGTGGCAGAGGCGGGCCGCGGCCTGCGCCTCGATCCGGATCCGGTGGCGGAACGCCCGGTCGCTGGCCAGCCGGGAGGCCAGCACCTTCACCGCGACCTGACGGCCGAGCACCTCGTCGTAGCCGCGCCACACCACAGACATGCCGCCCGCGCCGAGCTGCTCGATCAGTCGGTACCGCTCATCGAGGAGCTGCGCGCCGTTTCGATCCCCACCACCCATGGTGACCGTTGTTGCCCAGGATCAACCGGCCTACACCTGGAGTATCGGAATCGGTCAGAGTTGTCACCCGTTCAGGCGGTCGCCAGCAGTTGGTCCACCGGGGCGTAGTCGTCGGTCAACACCAGGGCCGCGCCGACGAAATCGGTGAGCGCTGCGCCGGACAGCAGGCTGACCTTGGGATCAACTTCGCTCAGCCGGGTGCGGACGGCGTCCAGCGGCAGTGGCGCGTCGGAGCCGACGATGAGGAAGTTGGAACCCTGCTCCTCGGCGAGCGCCTCCGGCGGCGCGATCAACGCGACGTGCCGGAACTCGGCGGCCACCGTGGCCAGTTCGGCGCGGATGAACCGCAGCGGCGGGTAGTCGATGACGTTCTGCACGTACACCCCGCCGGGGCGGGTCACCCGGCGGATCTCGGCCGCCATCTCCCGGGTGGACAGGTGCCAGGGCACCACCAGGTGACCGAACGCGTCACCGACCACCAGGTCGCGGCTGTCCGTCGGCTCGCCGCCGACAAGCATCCGGGCGTCGCCCACCACCGCCCGCAGCTCCGGCCCGGTCCGTACGCCAAGCTCCTGCTCGCCCAACTCGACAAGCCCGCCGTCGATCTCGAACACCACGTTGTCGGTGCCCGGCCGGGTGGCGGTCAGGTAGCGCGGCACTGTGAATCCGCCGCCGCCCAGGTGCAGCGCGTCCAGCCGTTGACCGGCCGGCGCGGCGACGTCGGCGACCGCGCCGATCCACTTCGTGTACGCGTACTCCAGGTGTTTCGGGTCGGCGAGGTCCACATACGAGTGCTGGGCCGAGTTGAGCAGCAGCGTCCGGCCGGTGGGCCGGGACGGGTCGGTGGTGACCCGGGCGCAGTGGTACGCCGTTTCGATGTCGCACGGGTTCGGTGCCACGGTGCTGAGGCCGGCCCCGACCAGGCCGAGCACGGCCAGCGCGGCCCGGGTCCGGGCCGGACCGGGCAGTTCGGTGGGCTCCTGCCGGCGCAGATACCAGCCCAGGCCGATGCCGACCAGCCCGAGTGCCACCGCGAGGGTGAGCAGGATGACAGTGCTGCGCAGCGCGGCGACCAGCACGAAGCCGGTGAGCAGGGTGGCGGTGATGCCGCCCAGGGTGCCGATCCCGGAGAGTCGACCGACCACCTGGCCGGTACGGCGCAGGTCGGCCAACTGGAGCTTCACGACCAACGGGGTGACCGCGGCAAGCAGCGCGGCCGGGACGAACACGGCAAGTGCCACCAGCAGCAGGATCGCGCTCGCCGCGCCACCGCGCAGCACCTCACCTGCGTACCGGACGATGGGCAGGGTGATCGCGGTGGCGATGCCGGCCAGCACCAACGCCGGTGCCAGCAGGGCACGCGGGTTGCGCCGGTCGGCCAGCCAGCCGCCGGTCCACGCCCCGTAGGCGATGGCGGCCAGCGCGATGCCGATGACCGAGCTGGTCACCTGGAGGGTCACCCCGACGTAGGGGCCGACCAGGCGCAGCGCGACGGTCTCCAGCACCAGCACGGCGCCGCTGGAGAAGAAGACCAGGAAGGCGGCCAGGCCGTTGGGCAACGCCCGGCCGGTGACCGGCACGGGCGGGGCCGGGGAGGCCGGCGGGGCCGCTACGTCGGACGGTGGGGAACTCATCGTCGCGATGGTACGCAGCGAAGCCGGTGCTTCGGGTCAGTACATCGAGAGATGAACATGGTTCGTGTGGGATGCGGCAGGACTGCCGCTGCCGCTGTACGACCGCCACCCGGTGCCGGGATGCCAGATCTGCCGGTACCAGATCACGTAGAGCACACCCAGTCGGTCGGCGTTGCGCACATGCCAGGCGGCCAGGCTGTCGCCGTACGCCTTGTCGCCGCCTGTCGCGTTGCGATCCTCGAAGCCGTTCGTCGCGGCGGCGAAGTCGCAGGCCCGACCCTTCGGGTGTTCGCCGCCGCCACCCTCGCGCTTACAGGAGACGTGCCGCTTGTAGCCGGCCGCCTGGGTCTGCTTCAGCGCGTTGAGGGTGCGCGGGGTGATGCAGCCGGAGGTGGTCGGGTCCTTCACGGAGCAGGACTCCGACGGCCAGGACCCGTCGGAGTTACGCGGGGCGGGCTTCGCCGAGGCGGAACTGCCCCCGCTGAAACCGTTGCTGCTGCCCGAGCTGACCTCGGCGAGCGCCGCCTCGGCCTCCTTCTTCTTCTTCGCCATCACGGCGAGCTGCTTCTGCTGCTCGCGGACCTCGGCGTCGATGGCGACCTTGGCCTGTTGCGCCTGCTGCCGGGCTTCGACGAGATCACGCAGCCGCTTGCTGTCCCGCTGGGCCATCAGGTCGAGGTCGCTGGCCCGTTCCAGGAACGCCTGCGGGGTGGCGGTGTTGAGCAGCATCGACGCCGGGCCGAGCCGGCCGATCCGGTAGGACTGTGCGGCGACCTCGCCCACCTGGGCCGTCAGCCCACCCATGCGACCCTCGATCGCCGTCAACTCGCCTGTCAAAGCCGTCTGGCGGCGCTTGGAGTTGTCCAGCTTGGCCTTGGCCTCGATGTGCCCCTTGGCGGTCAGCTCCAACGCGTCCTGCAGCTTCTTGCTGCCACCCTCACCGGGCTCGGCGTACGCGGAGACGGCGGCACCGCCGAGCACCAGCGCGACGGCGGCGAGCAGAGTGAGCAGGGTGCGGCGACCGAGCCGCGGGTCGAGCCTGGTCCTGGGCACGAAAGCGTCCTTCCGTCGACCGCCGGCCCCCGGTGAACAACTGCGGGGCGGCGTCCCCGCCGGCGCCGGTCGGCGGCCTGCTGGCGGAGAACGCCGGTCACGATACCGGACTGTGGGCCGGTGACCAGCCCCCTGACGCCCGGGACGCCCCGATGTCGACGCAGTGTTCCGGCACCGTCGCGCAGTGCGCGGATCAGGGGGCGAGAAGGGCGTCGCGCACCTCGGTCCAGACCTGCTCGTTCACGGCGACGAGCAGACCGCGGCCGTCGTCGGCGGGGTGGTAGTCGACGCCGTCGAACCGGCGGGCGACACCACCGGCCGCGCGGACCAGCACGGTGCCTGGGGCGTGATCCCAGGGCAGGGTGCGCCAGAAGAGGACGAACTGCTGCTCGCCGGTGAGGATGTCCAGATACTCCCGGCCGGCGCAGTGCTGACCGGGCAGCAGCTCACCGAGCTGCCGACCACCGGCGCGGACCCGGTCGCGGGTCTCCGGTGGCAGGAACCGGGTCATCGCCGCGCCGCGCAGCTCGCCGCGCGGCGGCACCGAGATGGTGCCGGCCACCGGCCGGCCGTTGAGCAGGGTGCCCTCGTCCACCCAGCCCGCGGCGAGGGTATCGGCCAGCGGGTCGAGGATCCAGCCGGCGACCGGTTGCCCGTCGGTCAGCAACGACACCATCAGGGCGAACGGCCGGCGACCGGCAGCGAAGTTGGCGGTGCCGTCGACCGGGTCGACAAGCCAGACGTCACCGGCGTCGCGCAGGTGCCGCAGCAACTCCGGGTCGTCGGCGACACCCTCCTCACCGACCACCTTCGAACCGGGCCGCAGCCGGCGCAACCCCGCCGAGAGCAGCTCCTCGGCCCGGCGGTCGGCGACGGTGACCACCTCACCGGGCGCCTTCTCCGACACGTCGGCGTCGTCGAGCTTGCGGAACAACGGCAGCACGACCTGGTCGGCGGCCTCCCGCAGCAGGTCGCCAACGTCGTCGAGCAGGGTGTCAGCCACGCGGCGGCAGCTTGACCACGCTGACGAAGAACTCGTCGATCTGGCGGACCACCGAGATGAAGCGCTCGAAGTCCACCGGCTTGGTCACGTAGGCGTTGGCGTGCAACTGGTAGCTGCGCAGGATGTCCTCGTCGGCCTGCGAGGTGGTGAGCACCACCACCGGGATCCGACGTAGTTCCGGGTCGTTCTTGATCTCTTCCAGCACCTCCCGGCCGTCGCGCCTCGGCAGGTTGAGGTCGAGCAGGATCAGGTCGGGCGCCACCGCGTCCGCGTACTGGCCCTCCCGGCGCAGGTAGGCGAGCGCCTCGGCGCCGTCGGAGACGACGGTCAGCCGGTTGCGCAGCTTGTGCTCCTCGAACGCCTCCTGGGTCATCAGCACGTCACCCGGATCGTCCTCGACAAGCAGAACCTCGATCGGGCTCTTGCCATCCGCCGGCGCGGTCATCCCACCGTCTCCCTCATGTCACCCGTTCTACCGCTTTCCGGCGACTCGTCGGCCCGGTCCGGCTGGTCCGGGCCGCCGGACTGCTCGGCCGGCGCTGCCGGAGTCTCGTTCGAGGGCGTGGCGTCGCCCGCCGACAGGGCCTCCGGTTGCTCCGACGAGTCGGCGGCGGCAGCCGCCTCCAGGTCCGCTGGAAGCGCCGGCAGGGTGAACCGGATCGCCGTGCCCTCCGGCACGTCGGTGTCCACCCAGACCCGACCGCCGTGATATTCGACGATCTTCTTGACGATGGCCAACCCGATGCCGGTGCCCGGGTACGCGTCCTTCGAGTGCAACCGTTGGAAGATCACGAAGATCTTGTCGGCGAACTCCGGCTCGATCCCGATGCCGTTGTCCTGGCAGGTGATCTCCCACTCGCCGTCCACCAACCGGGCCGAGACGTGCACCTTGGGCGGCACGTCCGCCCGGCGGAACTTGATCGAGTTGCTGACCAGGTTGGCCAGCAGGTTGGTGAGCAGCGGTTCCTCACCGGAGATCACCGGCAGATCGGTCCAGGTCAGCTCGGCGTCGGCGTACTGCCGCGCGGCCTCGGTCTGGCCGGCCACGTCACCCATCACCTTGTTCAGGTCGACCTCGACGAAGCCGGTGGTGAGCCGGCCGATCCGGGAGAACGCGAGCAAATCGTTGATCAGGCGCTGCATGCGCTGTGCGCCGTCCACCGCGAAGGCGATGTACTGATCGGCCCGCTCGTCGAGCTGCCCGGCGTAGCGGCGCTGGAGCAACTGGCAGAAACTCGCCACCTTGCGCAGCGGCTCCTGCAGGTCGTGCGACGCCACGTACGCGAACTGCTCCAGGTCACGGTTGGAGCGGGTCAACTCCTCGGCCTGCTTCTGGAGCTGGCTGTTGACCCACTCGATCCGCTCGCGGGCAGCCCGCACCTCGGCCAGGTCGGCGGCGATCTTCTGGCGCATCGCGTCCACGTCGTCACCGAGCTGGATGAACTCCGGCGGGCCGGTGGTGGCGATGCGGTGCTGGTAGTCACCTTCGGCGACCTCGCGGACCTGGGTGGCCAGGCCGGTCAGCGGCCGGACCACCATCCGGTCCAGCGAGAGCAGCAGCACCGCGCCGGCCACGACCACCACCAGGGCGGCGACGATCAGCAGCACGACAAGCACGTTGCTGCTGGTGCGTACGTTGTCGGCGGTCTGCTCCCGGGCGGCCAGGACCTCCCCCTGGAGGTCGTTCACAGCGGTGCGTACCCCGTCGAACTGCTGCCGGGCCTGTTCGGTGACAAGTGCCTGGCCCGCGCTGGTGCCGCTCTGCTCGGTGGTGGTGATCACCGGCTCGGCCACCGACTGCCGCCACGCCGTGATGCGCTCCTCGACGATCCGCAGCTCCTGGCTGATCTGCGGATAGTCGTCGAGCAGTGCCCGCATCGAGACGGTGACGCTCTTCTCCTGGGCCAGCCCCTCCCGGTAGGGGTTCAGGTCGTCCGGGTCACCGCTCACCGCGTACCCGCGGATCGCCGTCTCCTGGTCGAGCAGCGCGTTGAGCAGCTCCTGGGACTGCACCCGCAGTGGCCCGGTCTCGTTCAGGACGGCGTCGATCTGGGTGCGGTTGCGGGCGGCCATCGCCGCCTCCGCGCCGGCCAGGGCGATCAGCAGCACCCCCACGACGGTGAGCAGCGTGATGACCCGGCGGCGCAGACTCCAGCCGCCGACCACCGGCTTCACCGGCCACCACCCCGGGTCACCAGCAGCATGGCCACGTCGTCGGAGAGCGGACCACCGTTGAGGCGTTCGGCCCGGCCGACCAGCCAGGCCGGCAGCTCGGGCAGCGACACCGAACGGTTTTCCGGCTCGTCGAGCAGCCCGCTCAACCCCGGCACGTCGAGGCGATCGTTGCCCTCTCCCACCCGCCCCTCGATGAGGCCGTCGGTGTACATCAGCAGGGACCAGTCATCGGTGTCGAACTCCAGGTCGTAGGCGATCGGCCGGCGGGGTCGTACGCCCAGCAGTCGGCCGCCGGGCGCGGGCACCGGGGCGACCCGACCGCCGGCGAGCAGCAGCGGCGGCGGGTGCCCGGCGAGTCGGACGGTGGCCCGGTTGGCGTCCAGGTCCAGCCTGGCGGTGGCCACCGTCGCGAAGATCTCCTGAAGGCGGCGCTCACTCATCAGCACCTGCTCCAGAGCGGGCAGCACCTCGTCGTCAGGCACGCCGGCGAGCACCAGGGCCCGCCAGGCCACCCGCAGCTCGACGCCGAGCGCGGCCTCGTCCACCCCGTGCCCGCAGACGTCGCCGACGATCAGGTCGAGACGGTCCGGACGGGTCTGCACCACGTCGAAGAAGTCCCCGCCGATCAGCGCGGCGTGCCGACCGGGGCGGTAGAAGGTGTGCACCGCCACCTGGTCGGTCGTCATCAGGGGTTGGGGCAGCAGACCACGTTCGAGGCGGGCGGACTCGGCCTGCCGCAGCTCGACCTCGCGCAGCCGGCGGGCGTTCTCGTCGGCGCGCTTGCGCTCCACCGCGTAGCGCAGCGCCCGGGTCAGCAGCACCCCGTCGACCTGACCCTTGACCAGGTAGTCCTGGGCGCCCTCGGCGACCGCCACGACACCCAGGTGCTCGTCCGAGCGGCCGGTGAGCACGCAGACCGCGGCGCCGCTGGACATCTCCAGCACCTGACGCAGCCCGTCCAGGCCCTGCGCGTCGGGCAGGCCCAGGTCGAGCAGGACGCAGTCGACGTCGTTGATCCGCTGCCGCGCCTCCCGCAGGCTGGTGGCGACCAGCAGGTCGATCATCGAGTTGGTCTCGGCGAGCAGCTCACCGACCAGGAAGGCGTCGCCCTCGTCGTCCTCCACCAGCAGAACCCGCAACCGTTCACCCGGCGGCAGGTTGGCGTGCCGCGCCAGGCCACCGTGCGGGTACGGCACGACTGGGGACCCGGCCGAGCCGGACCCCCGGTGCGGCCGGGTCACCGCCGCGAGACGCGGGAGTTCGCTGGTGATGTCGGGCTCCTTCCGAGTGCCCTGCTGATCCTGTATTAGACAACGGTCGCACACAACACGATGCCCACGGCACGGGCTCGGATGGGCCGCATCACTGCCCGCCGAGGGACAAACCACGCGGGTGATCGGTGCGGGGCCGTACCGGCCATGCCATCCGGGACGTCCCCGGTGCAGGATGGTGCCACCCCAGGCCCCACCACCCCCCGAGGAGTTTCCGTGGGCGCACCCCCCACCCCGGCCACGACGGGCACGCCGGCCCGTCCGACTCCGGGCGTACCCCCTGCGGATCGTGCGCTGACCCGGCCGCACCGGCGGCTCGTGGCCGCCGCGGCGGCGCTGGTTGCCCTTGCCGCCGTCGGCGCCGGCAGCCTGCTCGACCTGCGCACGCCGTCGCCGAAGCCGGCGGACGCGCCGGTGGGCGAGTTCAGCGCCGGCCGGGCGTACGAGGACGTCCAGGTGATCGCCGCCCGGTCGCACGTCGCCGGCAGCCCGGCCAACGACCAGGTCCGCGCGCACGTCGAGCAGCAGTTGCGCGGGCTGGGCCTGGAGACCGAGGTGCAGGACACTGTGGCCCCGGAGGCCGGGCAGCTCAGCGGCGCGGCGGGCGGGGCGACAGTGGCCCGGGTCCGCAACGTGGTGGCCCGACTGCCCGGCACCGACTCGACCGGCCGGGTCTTCCTGGTCGCCCACTACGACTCGGTGCAGACCGGTCCGGGTGGCAACGATGACGCGGCCGGCACCTCGGCCATCCTGGAGGTGGCCCGCGCGCTCACCACCGGCCCACGGCCCCGCAACGACATCGTCTTCGTGTTGACCGACGCGGAGGAGGCGTGCCTCTGCGGCGCGTCCGCGTTCGCCGCCAGCCACCCGCTGGCCGCGGACGGCGGGGTGGTGCTCAACCTGGAGGCGCGGGGCTCCACCGGCCCGGTGATCATGTTCGAGACGTCCCGGAACAACGCGAAGCTGGTGGACGTCTTCGGCCGGGCTGCGCCGCACCCGGTGGGCACCTCGTTCGCTGTGGAGATCTACCGGGCGCTGCCCAACGACACCGACTTCACCGCGTTCCTGGACCAGAAGTTCGTCGGGTTGAACTCGGCGTACATCGACGGCGGCGCGATCTACCACACACCGCTGGACACGCCGGCGGCCATGGACCGGGGCAGCCTCCAGCAGCACGGGGACAACGCGCTGGGCCTGGCCCGGGAGTTCGGCCGCACCGACCTGACCGACCTGCGCTCCGGGCACGACACGACGTACTTCCCGGTCCCCGGCGGCCTGGTCCGCTACCCGGGCACGCTCACCCTGCCGCTGGCGCTGCTCGCGGTCGCGGCGGTGGCCGCGCTGGGCTGGCTGGTCCGTCGGCGCGGCCGGGCCAGCACCGGCCGGCTGGCCGCCGGCTTCGGGCTGGCCCTGGTGCCGATCGTTGTCGCGCCGGCCGCCGCGCAACTGCTCTGGCTGGCCATCACCACGATCCGACCGGGGTACGCGGAGCTGCTCGACCCGTACCGCCCGATCTGGTACCGGTTGGCAGTCGTGGCGCTGGCCGCCGCCGTCGTGTTCGCCTGGTACGCGCTGCTGCGCCGCCGGATCGGTCCGGCCGCGCTCGCCGTGGGCGGGTTGGCCTGGCTGGCCCTGCTCGGGGTGCTGCTCGCCGTGGCAGTGCCCGGTGGGGCGTACCTCACCACACTGCCGGCGCTGGCCGGCGCCCTCGGCGGGCTGGTCGCGCTGCGGACCCGGCAGACCGGGCCGTGGCCGGTGGTGGCGGTGACCGCCGCCGCGGCCGTCGGTGTGGTCATCCTGCTGCCCACCGTGGTGCTGCTCTTTCCCGCGCTGGGGATGGGCGTGGGCGGGGTCGCCGCGCTGGTCGCGGTGTTGCTCGGCCTGACCGCCCTGCCGGTGGTCGACCTGCTGCACCCGCAGGCCGGCGGCCAGCGCGGCCTGCGGGCGTTGCGGGCCCGCCGGCTCGGCGTGCTGCCCACGGCAGCCGCCGCCGTGGCGGCTGTGGTGCTCGCCGGGGTCGGGCTGGGCGTCGACCGGTTCGACGCCGCCCACCCCGCGCCCACCCACCTGATGTACGCGATGGACGCCGGCACCGGCCAGGCCCGTTGGCTCAGCCACGAGAGTGACCCGCAGTCGTGGACGGACGGCTACGTGGACGGGACTGCCGACGTCGGCGACGACTTCCCCGGGCTCGGCGACGGTGAGCTGCGGGCCGGGCCGGCACAGTCGGCGAATCTGCCGGCGCCGAAGCTGGAGGTGGTGGCCGAGGCCACCGCTGGCGGCGAACGCACACTGCGGCTGCGGCTCACCCCGCAGCGAGCGGCCCGGCTCGCCACCCTGCACGTCGACACGTCGACCGCCACCGTGCTGCGGGCCGAGGTGGCCGGGCGGTCGGTGCCGGTGGAGCCCCGCGAGGGCAGGTGGGGCTTCGGGCTGGTGTTCCACGCCCCGCCCGCCGAGGGCATCGAGGTCACGCTGACCCTGCGGCCCATCGCCGGGCAGGTGGCGCTGCGAGCCATGGACGCCAGTGACGGTCTGGACGGGCTGCCCGGCTTCCGCCCCCGGCCGCCGGACGTCGGGGTCGTCGGGTCGCACAGCTCCGAGATGCTGGCGGTCGCCCGCACGTATCCCCTCTGACGGACACGCCGATGGTCCGGCGGGGATTGTTTCCCGCCGGACCAGGTCAGTGCGGCGCGGCGGGACCCAGGTCACTCGGGTCGGTGTTGCCGCCGCAGACGATCACCGCCACCCGCTCCCCCGCCTGCGGCACGTACGCGCCGCCGACGAGCGCGGCCAGCGCAGCGGCACCACCGAACTCGGCGGCGACCCTCAGCTCCGACCAGAGCAGCCGGCGCGCCCGCACCAGGTCCTCGTCCCGGACCAGCACGGAGACCACGCCGGTCCGGCGGGCGGTGTCGAAGGCGATCTCGCCGATCCGCCGGGCACCCAGCGAGTCCGTGGCGATCCCGCCCACCTCGATGTCGACCGGCCGACCCGCCTTCAACGCCGAGTGCAGGGTGGGGATCCGCTCGGGTTCGACGGCGACGACGCGTACCGACCCGTCGAACCAACTGGCGATGCCGGACACCAGGCCCCCGCCGCCGACCGCCACCAGCACGGTGTCGATCCCGTCCACCTGCCGCTCCAACTCCCGGCCGACGGTGCCCTGACCGGCCACCACCTCCGGCTGGTCGTACGCGTGCACGACCAACGCGCCGGTCTCCCCGGCCCGCTGGGTGCTCGCCGCCAACGCCTCGGCGTAGTGCTGACCGACCTGACGCACCTGCGCGCCCAACCCCGCCAACCGCTGCACCTTCACCGGCGAGGACGTCACCGGCACGAAGACCTCCGCCGGCACGCCCAACGACCGGGCCGCGTAGGCGACGGCGAGGCCATGGTTGCCACCCGAGGCGGCGATCACCCCGGCCGTCGGCAGCGCCCCCTGAAGCATCCGGTTGAACGCGCCACGCGGCTTGAACGAACCCGTGTGCTGGTGCAACTCCAGCTTGAGGCTGAGCTGGCCGGGCACCCCCAGGTCGGCACCATCGACGGCGATGACCGGGGTTTCCCGCACCCGCCCCTGCACCAGCGCGGCGGCCGCCTCGACGTCGCTTCTGTTCACCATGGGAAACGCCCTTCACTACGACGGGAGGACCAGTCGACAGTCGTCGGTGGGCCTGCCGAAACATCCTATGGAGATTTCATCGCCGCCTCGCCGCGACCAGTCGGAGTAATGCATGCCCTCGTCACCCCGGTGGACGCGGCCCATCAGCGCGTCCATGCCACGAACCGCTCGTACAGCTCCGCCGGTGCCACGTCGGGCAACTCGGCGGCGACGATGAAGAGCAGGCCACCGACATACATGGAGAGGCCGATGCGGTCACGCGCGTACGCCTCGGCCAGCCGCACCCGCGCGGGATGGCACGGCCAGGGTGCCTCCGGCGCGCACATCTGACACTGCCATTGCGGCCGGCGCGGCAGATGCTCCCCTTTCATCCGGCGATCCAGTGCTGACACCAACCGCTCAGCCTTGCTCACACGTGCCATCTCGGGCACGCCGGCCATCACAGAGCCGCCCCGCTGGTCGACACTGCCGTCCCGCTTCGTGATCCGATGCGCGCCGGACCGCTGTGGGTAGTAGGTCGCTGCTCCGGTCTCGTCAACTGGACGAGATACCGTCTGCGCCACCAGCGCTTGAACGTTTCCCGAACTGTCACCACGCCTCCCGCCGGTCACTGCGCGTGCTCGTCCGGTACACCCTGCGGCGGTACGCTCACATCGGTCGACGGGTTGCGCGTTGCCAGCCCGCACCGGCAACCCGGCAACCTCGGCGGGAGGCGCGAGACATGCCAACGTTCGGCGCCCGTATGCGGACAGCGCGGGAAGCGCGCGGGCTGAGCCTTGCCGCCCTTGCCGAGTTGCTGCCCGCTGACAAGGGGCATCTCTCCCGGCTTGAGAACGGCCGTCGCCGCCCGGGCGAAGACCTCACCCGTCGGATCGACGAGGTGCTCGGCACCCGCGGCGAGCTGATCGCCTGCGCCGCCCTGGATGCCGCTGCCGCTGCCGACAGCCGACCGTCGGAAACCGTCGAGCTGTTACGTCGGATGCATGCCAGCGACACCGCCCCCGCCACCATCGAGACGTTGCACGCGACCGTGACCGAGCTGTCCTGCCAATACGGGTGGCGCGACGCTGCGGAACTCCGCGCCGAAGGCCAGGGTTGGCTGCGTGAGGTCGTGCGGCTGCTACAGCGACCCACTGGGCTACGACAGCACCGCGAATTACTGGTGTGCGCGGGCTGGCTGGCACTGCTGATCGGCTGTGTCGAGTACGACCTCGGCATGCGCGCCAGCGCCGAGGCCACCCGCACTGCTGCCCGACAGCTCGGCGACGAAGCCGACCACGCGGACATCACCGGCTGGGCGTGGGAGATGACGGCCTGGATCGCACTCACCCAGTCCCGGCACGAAGCGGCGCTGACCGCCGCTCGGGCCGGGCAAGAAGCTGCCGGACGGCAGCGGGTGGGGGTGCAACTGATCGCGCAGGAAGCCAAGGCGTTGGCCCGGCTCGGCGACCTCCACGGTGCGCGAACGGCGCTCGATCGAGGCCGGCAGTTCCTCGACGACCTGGGCGCGCCCGATCGGCCCGACAACCACTTCGAAGTCGATCCCGGCAAATGGCTGTTCTACGCGATGGACGCCTACCGACTCGCCGAACACGACGTTCTCGCCGAGCACTATGCCAACGAGGTTCTGCGTCTCGGCACCGGACCGGACGGCGTCGATCGGTCGCCCATGCGGACGGCCGAAGCCCGACTCACTCTCGCCGTCACAGCCCTGCGCGCCGGCGAGCTGGACCGGGCCGTCGAGCAGGGGGTGGCAGCATTCACCGCTACTCGCCGCTCCCTGCCCTCGCTGCTGCTCGTCGCCGGAGAGGTCGACGTCGAGCTTCAGCGCCGCCACCCCCGTGAGCACGCCACCGCAGAGTTCCGCGACGCGCTGAAGGCTGTTCGGTAGCCGCGCCGAGCCTGCCGTCCCCGAGACACGGCGGTTCCCACCGACGGGTCAACGACCAGGCCCAGCCCTTGTGCACATTGAGGTGCTGCGACACGGCTGGCCGGCATTCGGGCAGCCCGGATCGACCGGTGGTTGTTACCGTCGTCGCATGGCCGCGGGGAGCAACAAGGGTCTGGGCAAGCCGCGCAGGCCGATGTCCGTTAAGGAGCGGGCGCAGGCGGAGCGGGACATCCGAGGTGCGATCGCCGACCTCCAGGAGAGTGCCTACGCCAACTTCCGCTCCGCGGTCGCCAACGTCGCGATCTTCTTTGGTTTTATCGGCGTGTTCGGGATAGCCATCGAGGGCCCGGATGAGTTACGCCTGATCCCCATGGTCGTACTTGTCCTCGCCGGACTTGTCGGAGCCGCCTACTATCCCTTCCGGCAGCATTGGAAGATCGCCGTCAGACTCTTGGTGACATCGAGCGCGCTCGTGGCGATCGGAATGGCTGGCCTCGTCCTGGTAGGCAGGGTTCTGGAGAAATAACCACCAGCGGCCCGCCCTGAGTACCGGGACGGATGCGCGCCGACCGAATCAACGATGTTCTAGCGGCATGTCGCGACACATCATCGACAGTCGGCGGGCACTCGATCCGGCCCGCTGGGGGCGGACAGGCGTTGGCGCGCTGCTGGCCTGCCTCGTCGTGCTGCCTTCCGCTGGATGTGCCCCGTCGGGCCACGACAGGGCTCGGGACTCGGTCTTGCAGAGGGCCGAACAGGTCGCCCACGAGACCGAGCCGTGGGCGACCGACTCACACAGCCTGAAGGGCTGGAAGAGCAACCAGTCCGTACTCGACAGGCTCGTCGCCGAAACCGGAGGCGAACGCCTCGCCTCTTCGGTCCACGATCCAGACGAGCGTGGGGTGGGCCTGCTGGCCACGGTCGAGGTGATGATGGTGGGCCACGCATCCGAGGGCTGGCTGGCCGACGAGGAGATGTCCTACCACGTCTGCGTACGCTTCGACGTTCGCCGGGAGACCAGCGGCCCCCGCGAGATCACTCCCACGCCGATGGAGTGCCCACCTGGGGTTCCAGCCACCCGGGATGCGGCTACTTCCAGCCGTATTGATCTCGATGGACGGCAGGGACGGCCAAGGCGGGCTTCACGCTTCCCGACCTGGGACGCAGACAGTCAACGTTGGTCAACCTCTGTCGCCACTGGTCCACCTTACACGCCCTGGCAACGGCATGATCTTGGTGCGGCAATCCGTCTAGCCCCGACCGCCCGGAAGCTCAGTTGATCAGCCACAGAACCGGCGATCACGCAGGCTGTCGCCGCTGCCGCCTGAGCAGCCAGCGCGGCTTCAATCCCCCGTGCCTGTCGATGTGCTCGCACAACTCGCGTTGCTTGTATCCGCCAGAAACACCCGTGCCGACAGCGATCCAAAAGGCGTTCGCGTCTCTCATGTGTCCACTACCCGTGAACCAGCTCATCCCCGGGTTCTCTTCCCGAAGCGCCCTCAAGGCGGTTGAGGCAAGTCCCTGCCGTTGGTACTCCTCAGCGGTATACGGCTTGTCCACCCATACTGCTCGGCAGTACTGGCACACGATGTACTCGACCGCGAAGGCGAACTGGCCGTTCAAGTTCGCCTCCCTACAGCGCCAACCGAAGTACCGACCGGAGACGGTGCCTTGCCAAGGTGTTCCCAGTGTTGGAAGCTGGCCGAGGGTATAGCGCGGGCGCCTATCCACCCGACCTCGCGTCAGGTGGTAGAGCGCGGACCGGATCGGCGTACGACCAGAGGACCGACCAACGCTCGTCAGCGCCTGGTCCCGCAGCCGCTGCACCTCCGGCTCGACCTCACTCGTCACGGAGGCAACGCTAGCGGCGGTGCGGATGACGATCCAGAGCAGGATTCCTCGGGTATCTGAACCCCTTACACCTTCGGTCTCGATAGATCATCTCCTATTGGAGGGATCGCCGGGCTGACCTGCACAACCGTCGCCAACGACTATGGACGTTTGACACGGCTTATCAGTCTCGGTTGTGCCGGGTCCGGGTCCAATGATCTTCCCTAGCCATCGTCCGTGTCGGCATTTCGCCCACCCGACAGGCAGCATTCGTCGCCGATTGGGCACGGATCGGGCACGCCTCCGCAGGAGCACCCACGGCTAGTGCTCACGCAGTAGAGTCGGGACGTGACAGAGCCCGAGCCCTTCGTCGAGCTGCGCATGAGAGGACAGCGGTTCGATCATCCTGGCATGCCCGTCGAAGCCCTCTCGGAGCTTGTGGCATACAGAGAGCTTCTCGTCGAGGTGGCGAAGGCCTTGTTCCTCCGCAGCCATCCCGGCAGGCAACGCGTCCCAAAGGGATTTGTCGAGCGACTGCGCCTGCGCTTGAGACGGGTGGACGAGGGCAGCGCACTGCCGGTGCTCGAACGACTTGATACCGAGGCCGAAGGCTTCTTCCCGAGAGACGACGAGTTCGCAGTTGCGCGTCGCCTGATAGAGGCTGCCATCTCATCCGTGGCAAGTGCGGATACCCTCCCGCCGGACTTTCCCGAGGACGTAGTCGGGTATTTCAACCGATTCGGACGCAGCCTGCTGCCCGGCGATTCCATCGAGTTGCGAGAGCCCGGCCGTGAGCGGGGCGCGGTCTATACCGCCAACGTCCGACGTCGCTTGTTGTTGTCACGGTCGAGCACTTATCGCGTCAACGCCACTCTCGCGGGTCGGATCGTTGAGATAGATGCTGAAGACGCCGCCTTCAACCTTCGCACGTCTAACAGTGTGGTCCGATGCCATTTCGAGTCTGAACTATTCCCATTCATTCGCAACGCACTGCTGCCCGATGGCGCGGGTCCCGCAGTCAGAGTCAGCGGTGAAGCAGTCCTCGACAGGATCGACAAAGTTGTCCGGATGGAGGTAACGGAGGCGGGATACGCGGACGACGCCGATGAGGAATCAGACACCCTCAGCATCGATGCTGATCCGGCAGACATACCCCCGCCGCGAACCTCGGCTACCATCCCCCGTCAGAGCGATCCCGCAGCCAAGGTCAACCGTCGTATCGACGCACTTGAGTCGCTTGAGCCGGGATGGCTGGATGGCGAAGGAGAGCCTCCGGCACGAGAGGTGCTGGCTCGCCTCCGCCATCTCGCCCTGGTGCTGGCTGCCCCAATCCACCCGCCGGTGCGCATCTATCCCACCCCGGAGGGCGGGGTGCAACTGGAGTGGACGAACGAAACACACGAGTACAGCATCGAGTTTCACCCAGACCTGAGCGCATATGTCGTCCAAGTTGATACGGCATCGGACGACTTCCGCGAACGGCTGTACAAGTCGCTAGACGATGAATCCCTCACCAACATCCTCCTCGGCGGTGTCACCGTATGAATCAACCTGGCCCCTCAGTTCGGCTGGACGACGACGAGCTTCTGGTGGAGGACTCTGCCGAGTTCGTTTGGCGACAGGTGCACCCGCAATTCCTGTCGGACGGTCAGCCGTCGAGCCAAGCCTTCAAACCAACTCCCAAGGATGAGGGCAAGCTCTCGGTGATCCGCCAGTCAGTGACTGCGGAGGAGGCCTTCGAGCAATACGAGCATTCTTCTGCTGGCACATGGAGCGTTCGTGTCGGTGAGGTCGCGGAGGCCGGCTCCCGTGTAGTAGATGACTCCGCGAAGCCTGAGACACCGAAGGCCCACGCTTATATCGATTTCCGCGGCTTCACCAGGGGTCAGGTCGAACGAATTGCCAAGGTGCTGAGGTCAGCCGCCAATGCACACGGCTGCCAGTACTCGCCGCCGACCAGGACCACTATCGGCGGATGACTGTCCGCCCACCGATCTGCGCGTAGAGGTAGTGATCAATCTTGGTCACCCTCGGAGGGATCGGCAGCCTGCACGACTTGCCTGAATCTTCGCCCGCGCTCGCCCACTCCCCCTAATCGGCCTGCTCATCCCAGAGCACCAGAGCGCCCCGCCGGAGGCACTGCCTGTGTCTCGACCAACTTGAAGCTCCGGAACTGCCATGATCATGGCGGCCCAGGCCTCCTTCGTATGTCGCGTCGCCGGCGGGCTATCACCGTCGCGCTGGCGGCCGAAGGCCAGAGGCGCGGCGGCGGGCCATCGGCCCGGCCCAGGTTCGGCGGCGCGCGCGGCCTGCGAAGCGGGCCGCCTTGATCTCGTACAGAAAGTTGTCACACATGCACTATTCGGCTTATTGTCCCGTCACGGCTGATGCTTGACAGTCGCGTCCCACCAGATGCTTGACAAGATCGCAGCGTCGTTCGCACACCGGTACCGAGCGCGCTTCTGGTCCCCCCGGTACGGTTCACTCCGTCGTGGAGTAAGATCAACGTGAAACGTTGTCACTGCTGCGGTGAGGTACTGGACGACCAGAATCTCCGCTGGGAGTACGAGTTTCCAGACGAACTCGCGGATGACCAGGATGAGATCAGCTATCGCAGCCGCGTGGTCGTCCTATCTGAGGTCGGTAGCTTCCTCCGCTGCATCGCGCCGATTCGCCTCGACAAAGGCGCAATCGCCCGGATCGGCGTTTGGGTCTCGATTGTCGACGACGTTCAGCAGGTCATGGCCGGTGGGCGCTCCGCCGGCGACGCCTGGGCGTCATTGAAGTTCACCGGCGTCCTCGCTAACAGGCTAAGGCCATGGCCCACGATCTACCGCCCCATTGTGTCGGTCGCCGTCTCGGAGCCGGACCTGGTGCCGCTGCTGATTGACAGCAAAGACCCACACATGCGCGCTGTGCTAACCCAAGTCTGGCCGCACGCCAACGTGATTCCTCAGCGTGAGCGGCGCGGGTGAACGCTGACAACACCAGCAACCCATCTACAACCCAGGACGGATAGATCTAGGCCGACCGTAAGGCATGTCCCGGGACGGATCTGTCAAGCATGTGGTGGGCTAGACACACTATTCGGCTTATGGCAGTAGATGCGTTACAGGCTGGCTTCACATGATGGGTGACATGACCCCGACCTACCGCTCCTGCGGGTCGCGAGCCAGCATCAGAGGAGCTGATTCGAGGCTTAGCGGGAAGGTCCCTGGGTCGAGGTGGATGTGAGCCCCAGACGGTGCCCGTTCGTCCGAGAGGGCGAGGCACCACCGTGCGAGATCCCGCAGGCCGGCGCGATCGCCGAAGATCTCAACTGAGCCGTCCACGATCTCGACGGACACTGTGCCACCCTCCACGGGCGCGACGACGCCATGCGCGCTGTCGTAGCCGGGCACCGACAACACAATCTCATCCATGCGGCGAGTGTGCCCCAGGCTGAGCCGTTGCTGCTTCGGGATGGTCATTCATCAAGTGGAGCCGCTGTGTCATGTCACGCATCAGGTGGAGCCCGAGACAGCACTACTCGGCTTAGGGAGCCCAACTGGTCTCTGACGGTGTCTGGAAGCCCGCGATCCGGGCGACCGGCATCCCTGATGATCGACACAACGGGATACACGTCCTGTGGCACACCTACGCCTCGGTCCTCCTGGACGCCGGAGAGAGCATCAAGGCTCTGTCGGCCTACCTGGGTCACGCGGACCCGGGCTTCACCCTCCGGACCTACACCCACCTACTGCCAGCCAGCGAGGATCGCACACGCCGGGCCATCGACAAGGCACTCGGTGAAGACCAAGCCGGCAACGATGCTCCGCAAGACCTTGAGGGCCTGGACACGGCATGATCATGGATCAGCGGCCCTGGTAGCTGCCTGCTATGCAGGTCAGAGGCTATGTCGCCGTTATTTCCAGCGGAAGTGGACGAACAGGCGGCCGAAGTTCTTGGAGTCCTTTTCCACGCGGTGGTAGAGCTGCTTGACGTCCTTCTGGTCGAGGAACCGCAGCACCCGCTTCTTGAGCTGCCCCGACCCCTTGCCGGGGATGATCTCGACGAGGGTGGCCTTCTTCGCCACCGCCTCGTCCATGATCCCGCGCAACGCGCGGTCGATGTCCTGCCCCTTGTTGAAGATCTCGTGCAGGTCCAGCTTGAGCTTCATGCCGCGGCCCCCGCCCGGTCAGGTCCCATGTCCGCCATCCTAGGCACGCCCGGTGGCCGGCCCATCGGACGAGGAAGAGCCCGCCCGCCGGACGACGAGCCGGACGACGAAGGGGCGGCCCCGGAGGACCGCCCCTCGCACCGTCATCGGTCCACGCTCAGCGCGTGCCGCCCACGCGGGTTTCCACCCGCTCCAGCGCGATCCGGTAGTCGTCGTTCGTCGCGTACATGGCGGCGGCGATCCGCAGGTGCCGCAGCGCGTCGGTGTGCCGGTTCAGCCGCTCCAGCGTCCGACCGAGCACGTGGTGCGCGTAGTGGTCGCTCGGGTCCCGTTCGACCAGTTCGCGCAGGTGCTCCTCGGCCCGGTTGAGCTGGGCCGACTGGAAGTACGCCCGAGCCAGCAACTGCCGGACCGCAGCGTTGCCGGGTTCGGCGTCGACGATCGGCTCCAACAGTCGGGCCGCCCCGCTCGGGTCACCGGTTTCGAAGAACATGGTCGCCCGCCGGTAGTCCGCCAGAAGATCCATCTGCCCACCTCCTCGGGTCGCACCGTCACCTGTTCCGACGCTGGCACAACGTCAGGCGTTTGGCGACTGTTCCCGCTGTCGAAACCGGGTCAGGTTCGGGCGTCGCGGCGGCTGGCGGCCAACTCCCAGGCGCGGACGCCACCGACGATCCCCGCCGTGTTCGGCACCACCACCACGTCGTCGCCCATCCGGGCCAACTGCTCGGGTCGGATCAGTCGGGAGTTGCCCCCGCCCAGGTAGAGCCGGTCCCAGCGGAACACCGGGCGGAGCCCGTCGACGACCTGCCGGATCCGGCGGGACCAGAAGGCGTCGCCGAGCCGCCGCCGTTCCGGCTCACCCACGTACGTGTCGTAGGTGGTGCCCCAGCGCACCGGCGCGTGCGACAGCTCCAGGTGCGGTGCGAGCACCCCGCCGTCGTAGAGCGCGCTCCCCAGCCCCGTGCCCAGGGTCAGCACCAGCTCGCAGCCGGTGCCGGCGACCACCCCGGCACCGTGCACCTCGGCGTCGTTGAGCACCAGTGCCGGCACCCCGAACGCCTCGGCGAGCGCGCCGCGCGCGTCCCAGCCGGACCACTCGGCGAGCAGGTCCGGATCGACCCGGCTGCGCGGGCCGCTGCGGGTCACGTAGTGCGGTGTGGTCACCACCACCCCGTGCCGGATCATCCCGGGTACGCCTACCGTCAGCCGGTCCGCCGTCGGCAGCCGCCCGCCCAGATCCAACAGGGTCCGGACGAAAAGCGCAGGCGGCAACGGGTACGGGGTCGGCACCCGCAACGGTCGGGCCCGCATCGTGCCCGCCTCGTCGAGCACGGAGGCCTTGATGCCCCCGCCGCCACAGTCGATCGCCAGTGTGGTCACCACGCCGTTGAGTCTGCCCGCTCCCGTCGGATCGTATGCCGGCAGCCGGATAGGCTCCCGTTCTGATGAGCGCCACGATGATCGTGAAGGACCTGGCCGCCGGGCACGGCGACCGCCCACTCTTCGCCGGGCTGGACCTGGTGGTGGCCCCCGGTGACGTGGTCGGCCTGGTCGGGCCGAACGGGGCTGGCAAGTCGACGCTGCTGCGTACCCTCGCCGGGTTGCTGCCGGTCGAGGCCGGCAGTGTGCGACTCAGCCCGCCCACGGCGAGCGTCGGGCACCTGCCGCAGGAGCCGGAACGGCGGCCGGGTGAGACGGTGCGTGACTTCCTGGCCCGCCGGACCGGGGTGACCGCCGCGCAGGCGGCGTTGGACGAGGCGACCGAGGCGCTGACCGCCGGGGCGGTGGGCGCCGACGACGCGTACGCCGACGCGCTCGAGCGCTGGCTCGCCCTCGGCGGCGCGGACCTGGACGAACGCGCCGAGCAGGTGAGCGCGGACCTGGGGCTCGCGGTCGACCTGGACCACCCGACGACCGGGCTGTCCGGCGGCCAGGCGGCCCGCGCCGGGCTGGCTTCGTTGCTGCTCAGCCGGTACGACGTGTTCCTACTCGACGAGCCGACGAACGACCTGGACCTGGCCGGTCTGGAGCGGTTGGAGGAGTTCGTCACCGGGCTGCGCGCCGGCACGGTGCTGGTCAGCCACGACCGGGAGTTCCTCCTCCGCACGGTGACGCGGGTGGTGGAGCTGGACCTGCCGCAGCAGCAGGTGCACCACTACGGCGGCGGCTACGCGGCCTATCTGGAGGAGCGCGAGGTGGCCCGCCGGCACGCCCGCGCCGACTTCGAGGAGTACGCCGACACCAAGGCCGGGCTGGAGGCTCGGGCCCGCACGCAGCGCGGTTGGATGGAGAAGGGCGTGAAGAACGCCCGTCGCAAGGCCACCGACAACGACAAGATCGGCCGCAAGTTCCGCAGTGAGTCGAGCGAGAAGCAGGCCGCCAAGGCCAAGCAGACCGAACGGCTGATCGAACGCCTTGAGGTAATCGAGGAGCCCCGCAAGGAGTGGGAGCTGCGGATGGAGATCGCCGCCGCACCCCGCGCCGGCGCCGTCGTGGCCACGCTGCGAGGTGCTGTGGTACGCCGGGGCGGCTTCACCCTCGGCCCGATCGACCTCCAGATCGACTGGGCGGACCGGGTGGCGGTGACCGGGGCGAACGGCTCGGGCAAGTCCACCCTGCTGGCCGCGCTGCTCGGGCGGCTGCCGCTGGACGCCGGCACCGCCTCGCTCGGACCGGGGGTGGTGGTGGGCGAGGTCGACCAGGCCCGAGGGCTGTTCCTCGGCGACGCGCCGCTGATCGACGCGTTCCACGCGGCCGTACCGCACATGTCGCCGGCGGACGCGCGGACCCTGCTGGCCAAGTTCGGGCTTCGGTCGGCGCACGTGCCACGACCGGCGGCCACCCTGTCCCCCGGTGAGCGGACCCGGGCGGCGCTGGCGCTGCTCCAGGGGCGCGGGGTCAACCTGCTGGTGCTCGACGAGCCCACCAACCACCTGGACCTGCCCGCCATCGAGCAGCTTGAGTCGGCGCTGTCCAGCTACCCCGGAACGCTGCTGCTCGTCACGCACGACCGACGGATGTTGGCCGCCATCGAGACGAACCGGCGGCTCCGGGTCGACGGCGGGCGGATCGCCGAGGATTGATCCGTGCCGGCGGGCCGGCGCGGGGTGAGAATGACGCCATGCTCAAGTGGGAGTACGCCCTGCTGGTCCGCCGCCGCCAGGCGGCGAGCAACGACCTCGGCTGGGAGGTCGTCTTCGTCTGGTACGGCCCGGACGGCTCGATGGTCGACGTGACGCCGTACGGCGACACCGCGCTGGCTCACCTGAACCGGGCTGGTGACCAGGGCTGGGAGTTGGTTGCGATGAGCGAGGACCCGTCCCTGCCCGGCAACCACGAGTTGCACCGCTATCACCTGAAGCGGCCGAAGCCCGCGGCCCCGCAACCCCGCCAGCGGGTGCGTGGAGGCCGCCGGACCCTCTCGGGCTGACCGACCGGCTTCGCGGCCGGCGTGGGACCGGTGTCGGCATTGAGCGTGATGCCGGTGAGTCATCATGATGCCTGTGTGGCATCACGGTGACCGCGTAGCTGCCCCGCGTGCTGCGACACGCCCACAGGTCGGCCGCGCCGAGCAGGCAACGAGGTGGAGCAGCCGGGCATACCGGGCGTGATTGCGGGTATCGCGCGGCGGGAGGTGGCCCGAATGGTCGCTTTGGCACAGACTCCACCCTCGGCCGACCGGCTGCGGGCGATAGACGATTCCCTCGCCCAGGCATGGTCGGACCAGGCTCGGCACGACGACCGGCTGCGGGGCCTGGCGGTCGAGGTGCGGTTCGACCGGGGGGTGGCCCATCTCAGCGGGGACGTCGCCGAGCCCGCCGAGCTGCGGCTGGTGCGGGACCTGGTGGGGCGGCTGGCCGGTGTCTACGGCGTCTGGTGCCGGGTCGGCGTCGGCGGGCGGGCACCGGTGGTGGTGGACCTCGGGTGCGGCCCGACCAAGCAGTGGTCGAGCAACCTGGGGCTGGACATCTACCCGGCGCCGGGGGTGGACGCGGTAGCGGACCTGTCCGGCTCGCTACCGCTCGCCGACGATTCGGTGGATGTCCTCTTCGCGGTGCACATCCTGGAGCACCTGATCGACTTCCTGCCGCTCGTGGACGAGTGCCACCGGGTGCTGCGTCCGGGCGGCGTGCTGCACGTGATGAGCCCCTGGTGGGGGCACGTGAACGCGGTGGCCGACCCGACTCACGTCCGGCTGATGGACGTACAGACGTTCAAGGGAATCTGCCAGGGCCGGCCGCCGGGCACCCCGCGCTGGTATCCCCTGCACGCCGGCTGCGACGGCGCCTCGATCTTCGCCGACCTGACTCCGCTCCCCCCGGACGCCGAAACCGCCTCAAAACCCCACCTGGCCCGCTTCTTCGACTGACCCACCCGGACCGGGGGTCACCGACCCTGGGTGGATTCGCGAATCTCCAGTCGGTAGGGGGCGGAGAGTTCTTTTGTCGGGGCGGCGCGGTCGCCATCCAGGCGGTTGGCGAGGAGCTCGACAGCCAACTGGGCGATCCGCTCCTTGTCCGGGGCGACGGTGCTCAGCGTGGGGATGGAGAACCTGCCGTCCTCGATGTCGTCGAAGCCGACCACCGCCACGTCCTCGGGCACCCGCAGGCCGGCCTCGTGCAGGGCGCGCAGGGCGCCCAGGGCGAGCGTGTCGTTGAAGCAGAAGACGGCGTCGGGGCGTACGCCGGAGGTGAGCAGGGCCCGCATGGCGGCCGCGCCGTCGGCGCGATGCCAGGCCGACGCGGGCGCAACAAGGGTTTCGTCGTAGTCGAGCCCGGCGGCGCGCAGCGCGTCGGTGTAGCCGGCGAGGCGCAGCCGGGCGCTGGCGCCCTCGTCGGTGCGCTGCGAGCCGATGGCCGCGATCCGTCGGTGGCCGAGCTTGATCAGGTGCTCGGTGATCTCCCGGGCGGCGGTCACGTTGTCGATCACCACGCGATCCGCGGGGCCGTGCTCGACCCGCTCACCGAGCAGCACCATCGGGGTGCCGTCCAGGCTGGCCAGGTCCTCGGCGGTGAGCGCCAACGGGCTGAAGATGAGCCCGTCGATCAGGTGGTCGGTGATGCCGGAGGCGACCACCCGTTCCTGTTCGCGTCGACCGCCGGTCTGGTCGATGAGCACCGTCCAGCCGTACGCGGCGGCGGCGGTGACCACATGGCGGGCCAGCTCGGCGAAGTACGGGATGTCCAGTTCCGGAACGGCGAGGGCGATCACGCCGGTGCGGCCTTTGCGCAGGTGGCGGGCCGAGAGGTTGGGCCGGTAGTTGAGTTCGGCGATCGCCTCCTCGACGCGGGCACGGGTGTCCGGCCGAACGTGGACGTAGCCGTTGACGACGTTGGAGACGGTCTTCACCGACACGCCGGCCCGTTCGGCCACGTCTTTGAGCCTGTGTCGCATTCGCAACCTCCCCGATGTAACCCAGCGCACCATACCTCGCCACCAGCTCTTTACAACGTTGCCTACAACGTTGTAGAAACGGTGGACGCCGGGTGAACGGTGACTGCGCTCACCCGGGCATCGGCACGAGGAAAGGTGGCACCCCCTTGCGGACCGCGCAGCTCACGGTCGACCCGGCCTTCTCCATCGGCCCGGCCGACCGACGCCTCTTCGGCTCCTTCGTCGAGCACATGGGGCGGTGCGTCTACGGCGGCATCTACGAGCCGGGTCACCCCAACGCCGACTCCCGTGGCCTGCGCCGCGACGTGCTGGACCTGACCCGCGAGCTGGGCGTCTCGGTGGTCCGCTACCCGGGCGGCAACTTCGTCTCCGGCTACCGCTGGGAGGACGGGGTCGGCCCGGTCGGCAACCGGCCACGCCGGCTCGACCTGGCCTGGAAGACGATCGAGACCAACGCGTTCGGGTTGGACGAGTTCATGACCTGGGCCGCCGAGGCCGGCGTCGAGCCGATGATGGCGGTCAACCTCGGCACCCGCGGCGTGCAGGAGGCCCTGGACCTGCTGGAGTACGCCAACCACCCGGGTGGCACCGAGCTCTCCGACCTGCGCCGCAAGCACGGTGCCGAGGATCCGTACGGGGTGCGACTGTGGTGCCTCGGCAACGAGATGGACGGCCCGTGGCAGGTCGGCCACAAGACCGCCGACGAGTACGGCCGCGTCGCCGCCGAGGCCGCCCGCGCGATGAAGATGATCGACCCGTCGATCAGCCTGATCGCCTGCGGCAGCTCCAACCGGCGGATGCCCACCTTCGCCTCGTGGGAGGCGACGGTGCTGGAGCACACCTACGAACACGTCGACTACATCTCGGCGCACACCTACTACGACCCGTCCGACGGCGACCAGGCCAGCATCCTGGCCTCGGCCGTCGACATGGACAACTTCATCACCGAGGTCGTCGCGACCGCCGACCACGTGGCCGCCAAGCAGCGGCACAAGCGCAAGCTGAAGATCTCCTTCGACGAGTGGAACGTCTGGTACGAGTCCCGCCTCCAGGCCGACCTGGACCGGCGCGGCTGGGTCGAGGCCCCGGCGCTGATCGAGGACGACTTCACAGCGGTCGACGCCGTGGTCGTCGGTGACCTGCTGATCACGCTGCTCCGGCACGCCGACCGCGTCGGGGTGGCCGCGCAGGCCCAGCTCGCGAACGTGATCGCGCCGATCCGCACCCGCAACGGCGGTCCGGCCTGGCGGCAGAGCATCTTCCACCCGTTCGCGCTGACCGCCCGGTACGCGCGGGGCACCGTGCTGCGCACCGAACCGGTGTCGCCGCGCTACGACACGAAGAGGTACGGGGACGTGCCGGTGCTCGACACCGTCGCCGTGCACGACGAGGAGACCGGCGAACTGACCGTGTTCGCGGTCAACCGGGACTCCACCGAGCTTCCGCTGGAGATCGACCTGCGCGGACTGCCGGATATGTCCGGCCTGTCATTCCAATGCATCGCTGCCGGGTCTGACCCGTCAGCGACGAACACCGAGGCCGAGCCCGACCGGGTGACGCCTCGTGACCTACCGATCCCCACCCCCGACGGCGGCCGGTGCACCGTGCTCCTGCCCGCCGTGTCCTGGAGCGTGCTCCGCTTCGGCCCGGCCAGCGCCTGACTGTCGCACCGGTCTGAGCAGGCACAATTCATACCGTCCCCCCTCAAGGAGAGATAAAGCATGATCCAGAACGATATGAGCCGGCGGCGCCTGCTCGGCCTCGGTCTCGGACTCGGCGCCGCGGCCTCGCTGACCCTCGCGGGTTGCGGCGGCGGCGATGACAACGCCTCCGGGCCGGCGGCCGGCAACGGCGGCAAGGAGTACACCGGCCCCAAGGTGGACCTGAAGCTGTGGAACGGCTTCACCGGCGGTGACGGCGAGATCTTCAAGACGCTCGTGAACCAGTTCAACACCGAGCACAAGAACATCGCCGTGTCGGTGGCCACGTACCAGTGGGAGGACTACTACAACAAGCTCCCCGGTGCGGCCTCCAGCGGCAACGGCCCGGACATCGCGGTCATGCACATGGACCAGCTCGCCACCTTCGCCGCCCGCGGCGTGATCACTGAGCTGGACGACGTGGCCAAGAACCTGGAGCTCTCCGAGGCGGACTTCGCGCCCACCGTGTGGCAGGGCGGGCTCTACAACAACAAGCGGTACGGCATCCCGCTGGACATGCACCCGCTGGGCTTCTACTACAACAAGGCCGTCATGCAGAAGGCCGGCCTGGACCCGAACAAGCCGCCGACCACCAAGGACGACTTCACCGCGGCGCTCACCGAGTTCAAGAAGTCGGGCGTGCAGGGCTTCTGGGTCAGCCCGTTCCAGTTCACCGGCGGCATGACGTTCTACTCCCTGCTCAACCAGTGGGGTGGCAGCCTCTTCGACGCCGAGGTGGCCAAGGCCACGTTCAACTCCGACCCGGCGGTCGAGGCGTGCACCTGGCTGGTCGACATGATCAAGCAGGGCCACTCGCCGGCCAACGTGGGTCAGGACGCCGAGTACCTGGCGTTCAAGAGTGGCAAGAACGCCTTCACGTTCAACGGCATCTGGCAGATCAACGATCTGTTGAAGAGCCCCGAGGTGCAGTGGGGTGTCGCCCCGCTCCCCCAGCTCGGCAGCAAGCCGGCGGCCTGGGCCAACTCGCACAACTTCACGATCGTGAAGCAGCGGGCCGCGAACGCCAACAAGGTCTCCGGCGCGAAGGTCTTCATCAACTGGCTGAGCCAGCACTCGCTGGACTGGGCCAAGGGCGGCCAGATCCCGGCCCGCAAGGACGTCCGGGAGAGCGCCGAGTTCAAGGCGCTGCCGGCGATCTCGGCACTCGCCCCCGAGCTGGAGTACGCGGCGTTCCCGCCGGCGACTCCGGGCCTCGGCGAGGTCATCAAGACCTTCTACGACTCGTTCAACGTGGCCGCGCTCGGCAAGAAGACGCCCAAGCAGGCGCTCGACGAGGGCGTGACCAAGGCCAACAAGCAGCTCGAGGAAAACCGCAAGAAGTACGGGAGCTGATAACCAGTGGCGGACGTGATCGAGGTCGGGGCGGCGCGCGGTGACGCGCCGCCCCCGGCGGCCAACGCAGCCCGCCGGACCGCTTCGGCGGGTCGGACCAGACGGGCGACGCCATATCTGTTCCTTGCCCCGTATCTGGTCCTGTTCGGGGTCTTCGGCCTGTTGCCGATCGTCCTCGGCCTCTGGCTGAGCGTGCACCAGTGGGACTTCCAGTTGCCCAACCGGCCGTTCGTCGGGTTGGACAACTACAAGCAGCTCTTCTCCAGCGACTCCGCCGTGTACGGCGACTGGTGGCAGAGCGTCCGCGCCACCGCGATCTTCACGGTGCTGTCGGTGCCGCTGCTGGTGGTCGTACCGCTGGGACTGGCGCTGCTGCTCAACCGCTCCTTCCCGGGCCGGACGTTCTTCCGGGCGGTCTACTTCGCGCCGTACGTGCTGGGCGTGGCGGTGATCGGCCTGCTCTGGCGGTTCCTGCTCGACGCCAACCTGGGCCTGGTCAACCGGCTCCTCGGCGTGGTCGGGTTGCCGTCGGACACGCCCTGGGTGACGAACATGCCGTGGGCGTGGATCTCGCTGGTCGGGGTGACCGTCTGGTGGACCTCCGGCTTCAACGCGGTCATCTACCTGGCCGGGCTACAGGACATCTCGCCGGAGTTGTACGAGGCGGCCCGGATGGACGGGGCCAGCGCGTGGCAGCGGTTCCGCAACGTCACACTGCCCGGGTTGCGTCCGGTGCTGCTCTTCGTGATCACGACGACCGTGCTCGCCTCGGCGAACATGTTCGGCCAGTCGTTCCTGATCACCCAGGGGACGCCCGGCACGGAGACCCGCACGGTGGTGTGGTTCATCGTCGAGGAGGGCCTGCGCAACAACAACGCCGGCCGCGCCGCCGCGATGAGCATCGTGTTCGCCCTGCTGCTGGCGGTCGTGAGCATCGCCAACTTCCGCCTCTTCCGCTACAAGGAAGACTGAGGGGATCGCCATGACGACGCCCACGCCGACCACCGACGGCTCCGGATCGGGGCTTCGCCGGGTCGGGCTCTACGCCACCCTGGTCGCGCTGACCCTGGTCTTCCTGGTTCCGCTGGTGTGGATGGTCCTCACCTCGCTGAAGACCTACCCGGCCGCTCAGGAGATCCCGCCGAGTTGGCTGCCGAATCCGCTCGCGGGCTACGGCTACGAGCAGATCCTCAACAACTCGGCGAACCCGGTGCTGCGGTGGTTCCTCAACAGCATGGTGGCCGCCACGCTGCACTCGCTGCTGGTGCTGGTGACCGCCTCGATGGCCGCGTACTCCCTGGCCCGGCTGAAGTTCCGGGGCCGTGGGGTGACCTTCGCCCTGATCGTCGGGACGCTGTTCATCCCGCCGACCTCGCTGATCATTCCGAACTTCCTGATCGTCGACCAGCTCAACTGGATCGACACCCTCGCCGTGGTGGTCGTGCCCGGCGCGGCAAGCGCGTTCGGGGTCTTCTTCCTGCGGCAGTTCTTCCTCTCCCTGCCGAACGAGCTGGAGGAGGCCGCCACGCTCGACGGCGCCAACCAGTGGCAGATCTTCTACAAGGTGGTGCTGCCGCTGTCCAAGCCGGCGCTTGCCACCCTGGCCGTGCTGTCGTTCCTCACCAACTGGAACGACTTCCTCTGGCCGATCTTCGTGCTGTTCAGCCCGGAGAAGCTCACCCTGCCGCCGGGCCTGGGCCTGCTCCAGGGCTCGTACGTCACCGACTACCCGGTGATCATGGCGGGCGCGGTGCTGGCAAGCGTGCCGGTGCTGATCCTCTTCGTGCTGGCCCAGCGGCACATCATCCAGGGCGTCTCCCGCAGCGGCCTGAAGGGATGACGCGTACGACCGCCCGGCGACGTGGCGCGGCGGCGATCGTTCTCGCCGCCGCGCTGCTCGTTACGGGTTGTGCCGACGACACCGAACCCACCCCCACCACGAGCAGCGGGAGCGACCCCAGCATGTTCACCAACCCGATCGTGAAGACCGACGGCCCGGACCCGCAGGCGATCCAGGTGGGCGACACCTGGTACCTGTTCCACACCAACTCCGGTGGCCGCAACGTCCCGGTGCTCACCTCCACGGACCTGGTCGAGTGGACCGAGGCCGGGGACGCCCTGCCGACGCTGCCGGACTGGGCGGACGCCGGCAAGACCTGGGCGCCGGAGGTCATCCAGTTGGCGCCGGACAGGTTCGCGCTCTATTACACGGTCGCCGGCCGGGAGTCGGGCCGGCAGTGTGTCGGGCGGGCGGTGGCCAGCGCGCCGCAGGGGCCGTACTCGGACGACGCGGCCGGCCCGTTGATCTGCCAGGCCGACCTGGGCGGGGCGATCGACGCCAGCCCGTTCCGGGACACCGACGGCAGTCTCTGGCTGCTGTGGAAGAACGACGGCAACGCCATCGGGGTGGACACCTGGCTCTGGTCGCAGCGCCTCGCGGACGACGGTCTGACCCTCGTCGGCGAGCCGACGAAGCTGCTGAAGCAGACCGAGCCGTGGGAGGGCACCCTGATCGAGGGGCCGTTCTTCCACCGCCAGGACGGTCGGCTGCTGCTCTTCTTCGCCGCCAACGCCTACGACAGGGCGGAGTACGCCGAGGGCTACGCGGTCTGCGAGAGCCCGACCGGCCCGTGTGTGAAGGCCGCCGAGAACCCGATCCTGAAGAGCACCGAGGCCGCCTCGGGGCCCGGTCACGCCTCGATGGTCGTCAAGGACGGCCGGACCTGGCTGCTGTACCACGCCTGGCCGCCCGGCCAGGAGGGCAGCACCGACCCCGGCCGGCAGGTCTGGCTCGACGAGGTGACCTGGGTCGACGGCAGGCCCGTGGTCAACGGCCCGACCGCCACGCCGCAACCCCGCCCCTGAGCTGATCGTGCGGAGGGGCCCTCGGCCCCTCCGCACATCGGTCAGGCGATCGGCTCGCGGGGGGTCGGGGCGACCGCCGGTTCGTGCCGGGCCAGCCGGTTGCGGCGGTAGCCGTAGCCGAAGTAGATGATCCCGCCGAGCAGCATCCAGGCCAGGAACCGCAGCCAGGTCTCCACCGACAGGTTGAGCATCAGGTAGAAGCAGGCAAGCGCCGAGACGATCGGCAGCACCGGGGAGAACGGCACCCGGAACGGCCGCTCCAGGTCCGGGCGCTTGCGGCGCAGGATCGGCACCGCGATCGACACCAGCACGAACGCGCAGAGCGCGCCGATGCTGACCAGGTCGGCAAGCGCGGACAGCGGCAGGAAGCCGGCCAGCAGCGCGACCGCCACCGTCATGATCGCCGAGATCCGGTACGGGGTGCCCCAGCGCGGATGCACCGCCGCGATCGACGGCGGGATCAGCCCGTCCCGGGCGATGGCGAAGCCGATCCGGCCCATCGCCACGAGGTCGACAAGGATGACGCTGGTCAGGCCCGCGACGGCGGCGATGGAGACGAGCGTCGCCGCCCAGCCGGCGCCCACCGACTCGAACGCCGACGCGATGGGGGCGCCCCTGTCGATCTCGGTGTACGGCACCATGCCGACGACCACCAGGGAGACGCCGATGTAGAGCACTGTGGAGATCAGCAACGTGCCGAGCAGACCCAGCGTGAGGTCCCGCTTGGGCTTGCGCGTCTCCTCGCCCAGGTTGGCCACGGCCTCGAAGCCGGTGTACGCGAAGAACACCACGGCGGCGGCGCTGAGCACCCCGACGAAGCCGAAGACCGACGGCTCCAACCCGAAGAGCGCCTGCGTGACAGGCTGCTTGATGCCGTCGTCACCGCTGCCGGCGGGCTCGGCCGACGGGATGAACGGGCTGAGGTTGGCCGCCTTGACGAAGAACAGGCCGGCGACCACCACGAACACGCAGATCGCCACCTTGACCAGCACCAGCAGGTTGGTGACCCGGGCGGACTCCCGGATGCCGATGATCCCCACGATGCCCAGGATCAGCACGATCGCGATCGCGCCGACGTTCACCGTGCTGCCCTCCTCGCCGAACCACCGGGTCGGCAGGTCGAGCAGTTCGGCGAGGTAGCCGGACCAGCCGCGGGCCACCACGGCCGCGCCGAGCGCGAACTCCAGCAGCAGGTCCCAGCCGATGATCCAGGCGACGATCTCGCCCATGGTGGCGTACGCGTAGGTGTAGGCGCTGCCGGCCGTCGGCACGCTGGAGGCCAGCTCGGCGTAGCAGAGGGCGGCGAGCAGGGCGACCACGCCGGCGATGGCGAAGGAGATCACCACGCCCGGTCCGGCGCTGTCGCGGGCTTCGATGCCGGTGAGCGTGAAGATGCCGGTGCCGATCACGATGCCGATGCCGAAGCCGGTGAGGTCGACCGCGCCGAGCCGTCTCTTCAGCCCGAGTTTGCCGTCGCTGCCGTCGGCGTCGCCCTGGGCTATGACGTCCTTGATTGGTTTGGTTCGCAGCACGGACATGCGCTCACCCCTCCCACCCCTCGACCACCACCGTGACGGCCGGCGATCGGGGTTGCTACCCAGCGGCGGGTTCCGCCAATCTCGTAGGCCCCTCGACAGCGCGTGCGAGCCCGGTCACGAGGAGCAACCGGACGATCGGCATCGGAGGGCGTGAGACCCGCCGATCGACGTGATCGGGCGCGAACCCTTGCGGCGGGGACCCCGAGTATGAAAATTTCCTTCCAGGGACAGATAGGCAGCGGCGAATCTTGCCGACCCTCCCCCGCACACCGGGAGCCCCACCGAAGGGACACACCGCATGAAGGCCACACGACTGGGTGCCGCCGGGCTGGTCGCAGCCCTGCTCGGCACCCTCGTCACCACGACCCCCGCGCACGCCGCGCCCAGCGCGGCAGCCACCACCACCTGCACCACCGACCCGGCCACGCCGAAGCGTCAGTTCCGGGCCATGTGGATCTCGTCGGTGGTCAACATCGACTGGCCCAGCAAGGCGTCCCAGACCAGCCCGGACCGGGTCGCCACCCAGCAGGCCGAGTATCGGGACCTGCTGGACCTCGCCGAACGGCTGCACCACAACGCAGTCGTGGTGCAGGTCCGGCCCACCGCCGACGCGCTCTGGCCCTCGGCGTACGAGCCCTGGTCGGAGTACCTGACCGGCGTCCGTGGACAGGACCCCGGCTGGGACCCGCTGGCCTTCCTCGTCGACGAGTCACACAAGCGCAACCTGGAGTTCCACGCCTGGTTCAACCCGTACCGCGTCTCCATGCCGGCCCCCGGCGGCGCCGGCGCCGACCTGACCCAGCTCGCCCCCGGCCACCCGGCCCGGCAACACCCGGACTGGACCTTCGCCTACCCGCCGGCCGGCGTGGCCGGCAGCCGGCTCTACTACAACCCCGGCATCCCCGAGGTCCGCGAGTTCGTACAGACCGCGATGATGGACGCGGTCAAGCGGTACGACATCGACGGCGTCCACTTCGACGACTACTTCTACCCCTACCCCAGCGGCACCTACCAGGTGCCCGACGACGCCACCTTCGCCGCGTACAACCGGGGCTTCACCGACCGGGCCGACTGGCGGCGGGACAACATCAACCTGCTGATCCAGGAGATGAACGGCAAGATCAAGGCGGCGAAGCCGTGGGTGAAGTTCGGCGTCAGCCCGTTCGGGATCTGGCGCAACAAGGCAGCCGACCCGCTCGGTTCGGACACCACCGGCAGCCAGTCGTACGACATCATCTCCGCCGACACCCGTAAGTGGATCAAGCAGGAGTGGATCGACTACGTGGTGCCGCAGCTCTACTGGTACATCGGCCAGTACCCGGCCGCGGACTACGCGCGCCTCGTGCCGTGGTGGGCCGAGACGGTGCGCGGCACCCGCGTGCAGCTCTACATCGGTCAGGCCGACTACAAGAGCGGCGATCCGGCGTACGGGCCGTACTGGCAGAACCCACGTGAACTGTCCGACCACCTGACGCTGAACCGGTCCTACCCCGAGGTGCAGGGCAACGTGCACTTCTCGGCCGTCCAGGTGCGGGCCAACCGGCTCGGCGCCACCGACAACTACGCCGCCGAGCACTACTCCCGCCCGGCTCTCGTGCCGGCCATGCCGCACCTGCCGGCCAAGCCACTGCTCTTCCCGGTGATCACCAGGGCGGCCCGGGAGAACGACGGGGTTCGGCTCACCTGGCGGCAGCCGGCCGACGGCGTCGGGCCACTCGGCACCGCCACCTCGTACGCGATCTACCGGTTCGACGGCACCACGCTGCCCGGCCGGTGCGCCACTGCCGACGCCGCGCACCTGGTCGACACCGTCCGGGCCACGCCCGGCGGGTCGCAGTCCTGGGTGGACACCTCGGCCGTGCCCGGCCAGCGCTACACCTACCAGCTCACCGCCCTGGACCGCCTGGCAAACGAAAGCCCCACCAGCCCGCCCGCCTTCACCCCCCGCTAACCCACCCCCACCCACCCACCCCACCCACCCCACCGGCACGGTGATCAAGAGGTTTGCGTCAGCGGACGCCCGGTTCCTGACGCAAACCTCTTGATCAACAAGGCGAGGGGTGGGGGTGGAGGTGGGGTGGGGTCAGGCGCGTTCGGTGCGGGTTGCCGGGTGGCGGTCGGGGTCGGCGGGGCGGCGGGGGGTGGGCTGGGACAGGCCGGTGCTGAAGCGGGTCGAATCCGCGGCCAGGTCCGGGTGCTCCACGTCCAGTGCCAGCGCAGCGGCCTCGTCCAACCCCAACTCGGCGCCCTCGCCGTACGCGTCGTCGAACACCGCGTCGCCCAACTGCGCGCGCAGTTCCGCCTGCTGTTCGGCCCAGTAGCCGCCGTAGATGCCCGGGGTCGCGCGCATGCTCGCCCGGGTGGCCTGCGCCGCTCCGAACAGGCGAGCCGCGGTCAACCGGTCCCCGCCGATCGCGCAGCGCACCGCGACCGCGTTCAACGTGTCACACGCCCGACCGTGGTAGCCATGGCCCATCCGCGAACGCAACGCCACCAGCAGGTGCTCGTGCGCGGCGATCACGTCACCCCGGGCCAGCGCGACCATCCCGAGCAGCATGTCCACCGACCGCCGGCCCCGCTCCACCGGACGGGCCGCCTCCACCGGACGGACCGCCCCCAGCAGGTCCGCCGACTCCTCCAGGGCGCCTCGCCGCCAGAGCAGCTCAGCCAGGCTGAACACCGCCAACAGCGCTTCGCCGACCACGTCCTGCCCGTGCGCCCAGTCGATGACCTCCCGGCACACCCGCTCGGCTTCGACGAACTGCCCCATGTCCACAAGCGGCGCCGCCCTGCCGGCGAGCACCCGGGCCAGCAGCCCGGCATCGCCGGCCTGCCGGGCGGCCGCCTCCGCCCGCTGGGAGTAGCGCAGCTCCTCGGCGAACTCACCGTCCGCGCCGGCGTGCAGCGAATGCATGTGGTAAACCGCAGCCAGCTCCGCCTCCGGGATCCGCTCACCCGTCTCGGCGATCCGCCCGTACAACCGGAACAGCCACAGCCGCCCCTCCCGGGCCAGGCCCCGCTCAAGCCACCACTGGTCCAGGCCGCCAGCCAGACCCAGACCGGCACGGGCGCTGCCGCCGGTGGCGCACCACCGCAACGCCGCGCGTACCTCCCCGGCCAAGGGGTCGAGGGCATACAGCGACAGCGTCACCGGACGGCCGTCCTGACCCAGGTGTGCCCGGTCCACCGCATGCGCCGACCAGGCCACATGCCGGTTCCGCGCGGCCTGCTCCTCACCCGCCTCGGCCAGCCGCCGCGCCGCGTACGCCCGGATCGGGTCGAGCATCCGGTAGGTGCTGCCGGTGGCCCGCGGCTCGGCCAGCACCATCGACTTGTCCACGAGCACCGAGAGTGGATCCAGCGGATCGTCACCCAGCAGCCACTCCACCGTCGCCAGGTCCACCGGCCCGGCGAAGACCGACAGCCAGCGCAGCAGGCGGGCGGCCCGAGGCCCCAGCGTCCGGTACGACCAGGTGACGGTCGCCTGCATGGTCATGTGCCGTTCCGTGGCCGACCGCTGCACCGCCCTGCTCGCCGGGGTGGGCGGCGACGCCCCGGACGCCGCGGCGACCAGATCCACGGTGTCCTGCTGGTTGCCGGACCAACCGCGCTCCACCGGCGGCGGATCCGGGTCCTCCCGACCGGCGTCCAACGTGCCGAGAACGTCGTCCAGGCGCTCCGCGAGCTGGCCCACCGAGAGCACCCGCAACCGCGCGGCGGCCAGCTCGATGGCGAGCGGCAACCCGTCCAGCCGCTGCACCACCCGGCGGAGATCGGCCGACTCGGCCGGGTCCGGCCGCCGACCGCCCCGCGCCGCCGCCGTACGGTCCAGCAGGAGCGCCACCGCGTCGCTCTCCGCACCGTCCGCCCGCGGGTCGACCGAGAGCGGCGGGATCCGCCACACCACCTCGCCCGGCAGGCTGAACGACTCACGGCTGGTCGCCAGCACCCGCACGCCAACCCCGCCGGACAACAACCGCGCGATCACCTCCGCACAGGCGGCCGGCTGGGTGTCACAGGTGTCCAGGACGACAAGCATGCGGCGGCCGGCCGCGTACTCGACAAGGGTGTCCAGCATCGGCCGGCCCGGCTCGGGTCGCAGGCCGAGCACCGCGGCGATCGCGAACGCCACCAGCCCCGGGTCGGTCACCGAGGCGATGTCGACGAACCACACCCCGTCCGGGTACGCCTCGACGACCCCACTCGCCAACTCCACAGCGAGCCGGGTCTTGCCCGCCCCGCCCGCGCCCAGCACCGTGATCAGGCGGTGCTGCTCCACCAGCAGGCCCAACTCGACGCGCTCGGCCTGCCGACCGACGAACGACGTCACCTGCGTCGGCAGATTGTGCGGCACCGCGTCGGCGGTCCGGGGGCGCGGGAACTGCCGCTCCAGACCCGGCGCGACCAGTTGGAAGAGTCGTTCCCTGTCGTCGAAGCCGCGCAGCCGGTGCAGACCGAGGTCGAGCAGGGTCGCACCGGGTGGCAACGGCTCGGCCCGGCGGGCGGTGGACGCCGAACAGAGCACCTGCCCGCCGTGCGCCGCGGCGGCCACCCGGGCGGCCCGGTGCACCTCGGGGCTGGCGTAGTCGCCGTCGCGCGGCTCGGCGTAGCCGGTGTGCAGTCCCATCCGCACCCGGGGTGCGGCTTCGGCGGTGGGCCAGTCGTGGTTGGACAGCGCCCGCTGGGCGGTCAGGCAGGCGGTGAGCGCCGCTGCCGCGTCCTCGAAGGCCAGGAAGAACGAGTCGCCCTCGGTCAGCAGCTCCGCGCCACCCGTGCTGGCCAACGTTCGGCGCAGCAGCCGTCGGTGCTCGGCGAGCACCGGGCGGTAGTCCGGGCCGAGCAACTGGGCCAGCCGGGTCGAGCCCTCGATATCGGTGAAAACGAAGGTCACCCAACCGCTCGGGAGCTGGATCCGTGGCGACATGCGTGGAACCTCCGCCCGTGACGTCGGGTTCATGCTGCCTGAGTCCGAGCGGTAACGCATCGTGAGAACGGTCGGGCAGATGCCGCCTCAAAGTGCCACTCGGGCCCGCTCACGGCAAGGCCAGCCCACCAGGTGGCGGTGAATTGGTCCGATCAGCAGCCGCAGGAGCCTCCGCAGCACCCACCACCGGCGGACGCCGGGGCGCCACCGGCGGCCCCACCCCGGCCGGTGACCGCGACCGCGGAGAGCAGCTTGACCGTGTCGGCGTGTCCCTGCGGGCAGGCGGCCGGGTCGGTGGCCGCCGCCATCGGACGGTTGACCTCGAAAGTGTCGCCGCAGGCGCGGCAGCGGAACTCGTACCGGGGCATGCGCCCAGGGTACGTGGATCTGGCGTTCGGCGGAGGATGGGTGATACTCGACGGGTGGTGGACGGCGAGGACGACACGCGTGTGCAACCGTTACGACCGGCCGCGCCGCTGGACGGGCCACTTGAAGGCTCGGGGGCCGCGCCCGACCCGGTACGCGCGGTGCCCCGCCCCCGCCGGCCCTGGCTGAGCGGCCGGAGCGGGGGTGCGCCGGCCACCACATCCAGCCGGACCGACGCCACCCCGACCGCTGCCGCCAAATCCGGCCCGGCCGACGTTGCCAAATCCGGCCCGGCCGATGCCGCCAAATCCGGCCCGGCCGTCGTTGGCGGGTCCGGCCCGGCCGACGCGATCAGGTCCGGATCGGCCGCGGGCGCGACCGGTGTCGGCACGAAGGACCCGGCCGAGCCCGATCCGGTCGCCGACGACAGCGCCGGCACGCGGGTAGCGGCCCTCAGGACCGACGGCCCGAAAGTCGAAGACCCGAAAGTCGAAGACCCGAAAACCGAAGACCCGACGGTCGCAGGCCCGAAGGTCGAAGACGCGAAGACCGGAGACGCGAAGGCGACCGGCAGCGCCACAGGTCCGGGCTCGCCGCGGTCGGCCACCGGGCCGAACGCCGACGCGCCGACTGGAGACGCGAAGACCGACACAACGCCCGGCGACGCCAAGACCGGCGTGCCGGTCGACGACGCGAAGACCGTCACAGTGGTCGCCGCGGATCCGGCGAAGACCAGTGTGGACGAACTGTCCGCCGTGCCGGCGGCCCGCACCGCCCGGCGACGGCGGGTGCAATTCGCGCACGCGCTGCGGGTGCCACCGCGCCAGGCAGCAGCCTCGGCCGCCCGTGCGACCCGAGCCTGGGCTCGCCGACCGAGTGGTCGGCTGACCCTGCCCGGCCTCTTCCTGCTGGCGCTTGTGGCCGCGACCGCGGCGGCGGGCGCCCTGCTCGTGCCGGCCACGATCCGCGCACCCCGCCCGGTCGCGGCAGACGCCTCCGGGACGCCCACCGTGCCGCCAGGGGCGCCGTCCCGCCTGCCCACCGGCCCACTGCCCAGCGGGCTGGGCCCCACCGGTCCGCTGCCCAGCGGCGGGCTCCCAAGCGGCGGGCTCCCGAGCGGCGGACTGCCCAGCGGCGGGCTCCCGAACGGCGGACTGCCCAGCGGGCCGGGGGTCGGAGGGCGACCGTCCGACGCCCTGGCTGGCTGGGCCCAGCAGGTCGGCGCCAAGGTGAATATTCCGGCCGTCGCCATGCAGGCGTACGGCTACGCCGAGCTGATGCTCGCCCAGACCAACCGGAGCTGCGCGCTGAGCTGGACCACGCTGGCCGCGATCGGGCAGGTCGAGTCGGGGCACGGCTCGGCCAACGGCGCGCGGTTGGGGCAGGACGGCAAGGCGCTACCGAAGATCATCGGGTTGCCGTTGGACGGCAACGGCGGCCGGATGCGGATCATCGACACCGACCGCGGGGTGCTCGACGGGGACATGACCCTCGACCGGGCGATCGGGCCGATGCAGTTCATCCCGACCACCTGGCAGGAGATCGGCGCGGACGCCGACAACGACGGGGTCAAGGACCCGCACGACCTGGACGACGCCGCCCTGGCAGCGGGAAACTACCTCTGCAAGGGTGGTCGCAACCTGAGCATCCCGGGCGACTGGTGGAACGCGATCCTGTCCTACAACGATGTACGGCGGTACGCCCAGGACGTCTACGACACCGCCAACCGGTACGGACGGGCCAGTCGCCTGTGAAGTGATCGTCTCGATACGTTGGAGAACTGGACACTTCCCCCGGGCCTCTGTTAGCGGCAAGCTAGACGGGTGATGGTGCGCGAGTGGGACCCGAGGACCGCGTCGTCCGCCGAGATCGCGTCGCTGCTGGTCACGCTGAACGCGGTGCTGGCGGCCGATCTGCCGCAGGATCCGCCGTGGCGGGAGACCTCACTGCGCGAATACCTCGCCGAGGTGATGCCCGGCGAACGCCGGATCTCCTGGATCGCCCAGGCCGAGCCGACCGGCCCCGGTGATCCGGGCGCGGTGCTCGGCCAGGTGCACGTGCTGCTCCTTGGCGACATCGGCGTGCTCGAGGTGCTGGTGCACCC
This sequence comes from Micromonospora sp. NPDC023888, assembly GCF_040639415.1. Taxonomy (NCBI): domain Bacteria; kingdom Bacillati; phylum Actinomycetota; class Actinomycetes; order Micromonosporales; family Micromonosporaceae; genus Micromonospora; species Micromonospora sp. NPDC023888. The sequence continues at coordinate 86,538 of NZ_JBEZZW010000011.1, forward strand.
GTCCGTGCGGCGCGGCGGCCTCGGGCGTGACCTGGTTCTGCGTGCCGCTCGCCGGGTCTACCAGGAGGGCTTCCGTTCGATCGGGGTCGAGGTGGTCGGCGACACGCCCTCGGTCGGGTTCTACGAGTCGCTCGGCTTCATCCGGGAGTACGTGGAGACGCGCAGCGTGCTCGACCTCACCTCGGTCGACTGGGCCGAGCTGACGCAGATGGCCACCGGCATCGCGGTGGGCTACCACCTGGAGTTCTACCCCGGCGGGCCACCGGACGACCTGATCGAGGCGTACGCGCGGGCGAAGGCCGAGGTGCGCGACGTCGACGACGGTGAGCTGCGCCCCAGCTCCTACGAGCCGGAGCGGCTGCGCGACAGCCTCGACACCCTGCACCGGCGGGGCATGAAACCGTACATCGTGCTCGCCCGGCACGAGCAAAGCGGCGAGGTGGCCGGCCTGACCGAGGTGGTGGTGCCCGCGCAGCACCCGACCCGCGCCGACCAGTACGACACGATCGTCGCGCAGGACCACCGGGGCTACGGCATCGACCGGGCGATCAAGGCCCGGATGCTGCTGGAGCTGCGCTCCGCCGAGCCGGAGCTGATCGAGGTGCAGACCTGGAACGCGCAGGCCAACGAGGCGATGCTGAAGGTCAACGCGGAGCTGGGCTACCGGCCCGACCGCGACTGGTGCGAATACAGCGTCGACGTCGCTGAGCTGGTGCACCGACTCGATCCGCCGCGCTGAGGGAATTCACGCAACTGTCCACTAGGGGATGGACGGTGGACCACCGCGCACCTTAACGTGCGTTGACCCCCATCCACCCATCGTGGAGGCCCTATGCGCCCGCGCCGCTCAATCGCCGCGCTCGCGACCGCCACCGCCGCCGTGACCATCACGGCGCTCGGCGTCGCACCCACCGCGGCCAGCGCCGCGCCCACCGACCTGTTCATCTCGGAGTACGTCGAAGGTTCGTCGAACAACAAGGCGATCGAGCTGTTCAACGGCACCGGCACCCCGGTCGACCTCGCCGCCGGCGGCTACCGGCTCCAGCTCTACTTCAACGGCTCGACCACGGCCACCACCATCGCGTTGGCCGGGAACGTGTCCGCCGGTGACGCGTTCGTGTTCGCCAGCGCCTCGGCCGGGGCCGCCATCCTCGCCCAGGCCGACCAGACCACCGGGGCCAGCCTGTTCAACGGTGACGACGCGATCGTGCTGCTCCGGGGCACCACGGTGCTCGACTCGATCGGGCAGGTGGGCGTCGACCCCGGCACCGAGTGGGGTGCGGGCGTCACCAGCACCGCGGACAACACGCTGCGCCGGCTGCCGACCGTGACGAGCGGCGACACCGACCCGACGGATGCGTTCGACCCCGCGGGCCAGTGGGCCGGCTTCCCGGTGGACACCTTCGACGGTCTCGGCACGCACACCGTGGACGGCGGCGGCCCGGTCGACGTCCCGGCCACGCTGACCTGCGGAGGCCCGCTGGTCACCAGCGCGGGTACGGCGGCGAGCCGGGAGGTCACCGCCACCGACCCCGATGACACGATCGTCGAGCTGGAGGTGACGTCGGTCAGCCCGACCCCGTCCACCGGCTCGATCACCCGCACCGCGTTCACTCCCGCCGACGGCATCGGCGGCACCGCCCGTGCCACGGTCGGCGCGAGCGCCGACCTCGCCGCCGGGGCGTACACCGTCACCCTCGCCGCGACCGACGCGGACGCCGGCACGGCCACCTGCGCGCTGGCCGTGCAGGTGACCCGGGAGCTGACCGTCGGCGAGGTGCAGGGTCCGACCACCGACACCGAGTCCGGCCCCGCCGACCGGTCGCCGTTGGCACCGGCGAGCGGCAACGGCACCAGCAGCAGCCTGTACGACGTGCGCGGCGTCATCACCCAGTTGACCCTGGCCCGCACGTCGGCCGGTGCGGAGCAGCACGGCTTCTTCCTGCAGAGCCGTAGCGGCGACACCGACGGCGACCCGACCAGTTCCGACGGCGTCTTCGTGTTCATGGGCGCGTTCACCTCGCTTGTCGGCGGCTACGTCCCGACGGTCGGCGACGAGGTCGTGCTGCGCGCCCGGGTGTCGGAGTACTACAACCTCACCCAGCTTTCCGGCGCGTCGTTGGTCCGCCGGATCGCCACCGGCCTGAACGTGGACACGACGGTCGCGGTGACCGACGCGGTGCCGCCGGTCGAGCTGACCGCCGCGCAACGCTTCTGGGAGCGGCACGAGGGTGCCCGGATGCGGGTACGCGCGGGCAGCGGCGCGGTGAGCGGACGGGACGTCTTCTCCTCCACCGCCGACGCCGAGCTGTGGGTGGTCGACCGGGACGACCCGCTGCTGGACCGCGCCGACCCGTACGCCCGGCGGGTCTTCCGGGACTCGCACCCGCTGGACAACGACCCGACGCGCCGCTTCGACGACGGCAACGGCCAGCGGACGCTGCTCGGCAGCATGGGTGTGAAGGCCACCGCCGGGGACAGCGCCGCGCTGCTCCCGCCGGCGCACACCTTCGACACCCTGCGCACGGACGCGGTGGGCGGGGTCTACTACTCGTTCGAGAAGTACGGCGTCCAGGTCGAGCGGGCGGAGTTCGCCGCCGGGGCCGACCCGTCGAAGAACAACCCGCCGAAGCCGGCCGACCGGTCGCAGGAGGTGGCCGTCGCCACCTACAACGTGGAGAACCTGTACGACTACCGGGACGACCCGTTCGACGGCTGTGACTTCACAGGTAACGCCGGTTGCCCGGGAGTCGACCCGCCGTTCGACTACGTGCCGACCAGCGAGGCGGACTACCAGCAGCAGCTCGGCGCGCTCGCCGACCAGATCGTCGAGGATCTGCACGCACCGGACCTGATCCTGGTGCAGGAAGCCGAGGACCAGGACATCTGCACGGTCTCCGGCACTGCGCTGAGCTGCGGCGACACCAACAACGCGGACGGCGCCCCGGACAGCATCCAGGAGTTGGCGCTCAGGGTGGCGGCGGTGGGCGGGCCGGCGTACGCCGCCGCCTATGACCGGACCGGCGCGGACGCCCGCGGGATCACCGCCGCCTTCCTGTACCGCACGGACCGGTTGTCGCTTGCGGCCGCGACGGCGAACGACCCGCTGCTGGGCTCGGCACCGACAGTCCAGTACCGCGCTGCCGGCCTGCCGGCCAACGCGGACGTGCAGAACCCGAAGGCCCTCAACGCGGTGCTGCCGGCGGACGTGGACACCTCGACCGGTCGGGACGGCAACAACGTCTTCACCCGCGCTCCCCAGTTGGGCAAGTTCAGCGTGGCGGCGTCGCCCGGTTCGACCGAGCGGTTCACCCTGTACGCGCTCAGCAACCACTACTCCTCGGGCCCGGACGGTCGGGTCGGGCAGCGGCGGGAGCAGGCGCGCTACGGCGCGGCGATCGTCACCGCGATCGAGGCGGCAGACCAGAGCGCCCGGGTGGTCTACGGCGGGGACCTGAACGTCTTCCCCCGCCCGGACGATCCCATCGCCACCGGCAGCCAGCCCACGCCATCGGACCAGCTCGCGCCGCTGTACGAGGCGGGCCTGCACAACCTGTGGGACAACCTGGTGGCGGACGTGCCGGCGTCGGCCTACTCGTACAGCTTCGAGGGGCAGGCGCAGACGCTCGACCACCTGTTCGTCAACGACGCGCTCTACGGCGACCTGGTGCAGGTGCGGGCGGCGCACATCAACGCCGACTGGCCGGCGGAGTTCACCGGCGACGGGTCGCGGGGTTCCAGCGACCACGACCCGCAGGTCGCCCGGTTCCGGTCCCGGGCGTCGTTGACCGTCGCCGACACGGCGGTGGCCGAGGGCAACCAGGGCAGCACGCAGCTCACCTTCACCGCCACGGTGTCCCGGCCGCTGTCCCAGCCGGTGCTGCTCTGCGCCACCACCGTCGGCCTCACGGCGCAGGGTGGTTCGGACTTCGACCCGTACGCCGGTTGCAAGGTGTTGGCCGCCGGGCAGACGTCGGTCGCCTTCCCGGTGGCCGTGCGTGGCGACCGTAAGCGGGAGGCCGACGAGAAGCTGACGCTGCTGGTGGCCGGCGTGCCCGGTCTGCGGCTGGCCGACCCGCTCGCGGTCGGCACGATCACCAACGACGACTGACGTCGCGCGCTCCCGGCGAGGCCCGCGGATCCGTTCCGGATCGGCGGGCCTCGCCCGTGTCCAGGTCAGACCACCCCGCGCGGGGGCCACGGCGGTCGGGGCAGGTGCCGATGTTGGGCCACCCGCACCTCCCACTGGCTACGGCGCCGCATCGCGTCCCGAACTGCCCGGTCGCGGTGGAACGTCTCGGGCGGGCGGGCCAGCCCGTAGATGTCCGCCCACCATTCGCCCAACTCGGGGTCGAGAATGGTGTCGAGGTGTGACGGGTAGCGACGCTCGGCGCCGTTGTACGTGTCCTGCCAGTCCTGCATCGGTTTGAGCACCCGGCCGAACTCGTCCACCACGGCCAACCGGCAGCCCACCACACCGATGATGCGCCGGAGCAGGACGATGCTCGGCACCATGCGGCCGGCCTCGATCCGGCCAATGGTGGCATGGTGCACACCCGCCCACCGGGCCAGCTCGCGCTGACTCAGGTCGGCGCGACGGCGGACCGCCCGGACGATACCGGCGGCCGGCCAGGGCGCGTCGGAAGGCTCGGTGAGCAGGACCGGCTCGGCTGAGGTTGACGAATCACTCATGCCGCCACCGTCCCGCCTGGTGGAGCTGGCCGCAATCCCGCTTGCCGAGCCTGTGGACAACCAGCTGACCTGTGGACATCTCCACGGCCCGGCGGATCACTTTCCGTGCTCGCGGCACCAATTACACGGCCACTACACCGCGTCACAGGGCTCTACGCTGCCCCGTCGAGCGGCCAGACCCGGCCAGACACACCACCGGACTGACCAGGGAAATCCTCATCCTCGCCGGCAGACACGCAACCCCCCGCCCGCCCCCTTTGCTCTGCAGTTCGATATGCGCCGAGAGCGGAGGGTGAGCGTCGCCGTCGTGGGTGCAGAGCAAAGGCGGGGAGGGGGGTGGTGACGGCTCGTCACGTGGTTACGCTCCGCGAGCCGTTATTGCCGGGCAGGTCCACACGTCCACAGGTCCGCGGGTCCACAGGTCCCCGGGTCGGTCGGTCCACGAGCCGGTAGGTCCGGGAAGCTCTACCGCGCCGCCCGGCGACGGGACACGCGGTCAGGAGGCGCCGGCCGTGCGCGAGCCGGTGCCTCCCCGCACGCTGGGAGGACAAGCGCGGCCAGGGTCGGACCTGGGGGTCAGTAGCGCTGGCGCAGCAGCCCGGCGGCCTCGACGGCCCAGTAGGTGAGGATGACCTGCGCGCCGGCCCGCTTGATCGAGGTGAGCGTCTCCATCATCACGCGCTCCCGGTCGATCCAGCCGTTCGCGGCGGCGGCCTCGACCATCGCGTACTCGCCGGAGACCTGGTAGGCGGCGACCGGGACGTCCACCGCGGCCCGCACCGCCGACACCACGTCGAGGTAGGGCAGCGCCGGCTTGACCATCACCAAGTCGGCACCCTCGGCGACGTCGAGCGCCACCTCGCGCAGCGACTCACGCAGATTGGCCGGGTCCTGCTGGTAGGTGCGCCGGTCGCCCTCAAGCGCCGACTCCACCGCCTCGCGGAACGGGCCGTAGAAGGCGGAGGCGTACTTCGCCGCGTACGCCAACACGGCCACGTCCTGGTAGCCGGCGGCGTCGAGAGCCTTGCGTACCACGCCGACCTGGCCGTCCATCATCCCGGACGGCCCGACCATGCCGACGCCGGCGGCGGCCTGGGCGACCGCCATCTCGGCGTACGCGGCCAGGGTGGAGTCGTTGTCGACCTCACCGTCGGGAGTGAGCAGCCCGCAGTGCCCGTGCGAGGTGAACTCGTCCAGGCACAGGTCGCTCATCACCACAGTGGCGTCGCCCACCTCGGCCACCACGTCGCGGATGGCGACGTTCAGGATGCCGTTCGGATCGATGCCGCCGGAGCCGGTCGGGTCCCGCCGTTCCGGCACGCCGAAGAGCATGATCCCGCCGACGCCGGCCTGGACCGCCTCGGCCGCCGCCTTGCGCAGCGAGTCCCGGGAGTGCTGGAGCACCCCCGGGAGCGACCCGATGGCGCGGGGCTCGGTCAGCCCCTCCTTGACGAACATCGGCACGACCAGCTCGGCCGGGTCGACCCGGGTCTCGGACACCAGCCGGCGGACCGCCGGGGTGCGGCGCAGCCGGCGGGGCCGGATCTCGGGGTACGACATGGCAGGCCTCCTCGAACGACTACCGGAAGCGCAGGGCGGTGGGGCCCTGCACCTTCGAGCCACGGCGCTGCTTGGCCGGCATGGCGGCCAGCTTCTCGCGCAGCTCGACGGCGTAGGCGGCGAGCGCCTCCACCAGGTCGGGCACCGAGGCGTGCGGCGGCTGGACGTCGACCCGCAGGCCGAACTCCGTCGCGGTCTCCGCCGTCTTGGGCCCAATGACGGCAACAACGGTCCGGGCGTGCGGCTTCCCGGCGATACCGACCAGGTTGCGCACGGTGGAGGACGAGGTGAAGAGCACCGCGTCGAACCCGCCCGACTTGATCGCGTCGCGGATCTCGGCGGGCGGCGGCGCGGCGCGCACCGTCCGGTACGCGGTCACGTCGTCGACCTCCCAGCCGCGCTCGGTGAGCCCGGCGGCGAGCGTCTCGGTGGCGATGTCGGCGCGCGGCAGCAGCACCCGGCCCACCGGGTCGAGGATCTCGTCGTGCGGGGAGAACTCGGCCAGCAGCCCTTCGGAGGACTGCTCCCCGGCGGGGATCAGCTCCGGCTGGATGCCGAACGCGCGCACGGCGTCCGCCGTGGCCTCACCGATGCAGGCGATCTTGACGCCGCCGAAGTGCCGGGCGTCGAGGCCGTGCTCGGCGAACTTCTCCCAGACCGCGCGGACCGCGTTCACCGACGTGAAGATCACCCAGGCGTACCGGCCGTCGACCAGGCCCTTGACCGCCCGCTCCATCTGCGCCGGAGTACGCGGCGGCTCGACCGCGATGGTCGGCACCTCACACGGGATCGCGCCGTACGCCCGCAGTCGCGCGCTCATCGCGCCGGCCTGCTCCTTCGTCCGGGGTACGAGCACCTTCCAGCCGTACAGCGGGCGGTTTTCCCACCAGCTCAGCTTGTCGCGCTGACCCACCCCGACACCGACGGTGAGCACCACCCGGCCGGTGAAGCCGAGCGCGGCGGCCACGAAGCTGTCCACCGTCGACGTGGTCGTGTACTGGGTCTCGCCGGTGCCGTCGCCGGTCACCCCGACGCCGGTGGTGCCGTCGACCCCGGCGGAGAGCAGCCCGTCCCGGACGGCGGCGAGGTCACCGGCGTCCACGGCCAGCGCGAGCGAACCCCGCCCGACGGCCGCGGCCAGCGCCTCGAAGTCCAGTGCGCTGACGTCCTCGACGTCGGCGGCGGTACGCACACCCGGCAGCGGAACACCCGCATAGGTGGCCACGCCCTCGGCCTGGCCGACACCGGGCACCACCTCGAAGTGGGCGGCGGTGCGGGCCACCGCCTGCACCTCCTTCACCACCGAGTCGTGGCCGAACGGGTCGCCGGCGACCAGGTGCACCGCGTTCAGCCCGGATCGGGCCGCGGAGATCAGCACCTTCGCCACGTCCCCCGGCGCGCCTTCGGCGGGGGTGAACTCGGCATCGTCCCTGGCATCGGCGCGAACGACGGCGAGCAACGACTCCGGGACTCCCCGGTCGTAGATCACCTGGTCGGCGTCGACCAGGGCGTCGTGGGCCCGACGGGTCAGCAGCCCTGGGTCACCGGGGCCAGCCCCGACGAACGCGATACGGCCGACGGGCTTACGGGTGCGGGTCATTCTGTGCTCCCAAATTGCTGGGTCCCCGGGCCGGTGTGTCCTTCGTGGCCGAGGATCGAGTCGGCGCCGAGGTCGAGGAGTTCGGCGGCGAGTGCCTTACCGATCTCCGCCGCGTCGGCGGGCGTTCCGGTGCGGGACAGCCGGAGGTCACGAGTGCCGTCCGGACTGATCACCGCCCCGCGCAGGTAGATCTCATCGCCGGTATCGCCCTCGGCGACTTCCGCATAGGCGGCGACGGGTGCGCTGCACCCGGCCTCCAGGGTTGCCAGCAACGCGCGTTCCGCGGTGACCGCGGCGTGCGACGCTGCGTGGTCCAGCACCGCGAGCAGCTCGACCAGGTCCTGGTCGTCGACCCGGCACTCCACGGCCAACGCGCCCTGGGCGGGCGCGGGCAGCATGAGCATCGGGTCCAGCGTCTCGGTGATGACGTCGGCCCGACCGAGCCGGGCCAGCCCGGCCCGAGCCACGACGACGGCGTCGAGGTCGGCCTCGGGGCCGAGCACCCGACCCAGGCGGGTGTCCACGTTTCCGCGGATCGGGGTGACCTCCAGTTGCAGGCCGAGCGCGTGCAACTGGGCGATCCGGCGCAGCGCGCCGGTGCCCACGGTGGCCCCGGGCGGCAGCTCGGCGAGCGTCCGGCCGCCCTGGGCGACAAGCGCGTCGCGCGGGTCCTGTCGGGCCGGCACCGCCGCGATGTGCAGCCCACCGGCGGCTGCCGTGGGCAGATCCTTGTAGGAGTGCACCGCGAAGTCGATGGTCCTGGCGGTCAGCGCGTCGCGCAGCGCGGAGACGAACACCCCGACACCGAGCCGGTGCACCGGCGCGTGGGAGCGGTCGCCGGCGGTGACCACCTCGACCAGCTCGACCGGACGGCCGGTGGCGGCGGTCAGCGCCTCGGCGATCTGGCCGGACTGGGCCATCGCCAGGGCGCTGCCCCGGGTGCCGAGGCGCAGGGGGGCGGTCATCGCGCACCTCCGGTGGGTGGGGTGGGCTCGGCGGCGTCGGCTCCGGACACCGGGTCGATGCCGGGCAGCGCCATGCCGAGGTCGGCGGCCAGCACGTCCGGGACGGTGTCCACCGGAGAGGTCTGCGGCACCTCCAGGTCGAACAGCTCGCGCAGCAGGGCCGCGTACTGGTCGCCGCCGGGCTCCGCGGCCAACTGGCGGACCTTGACGGTGGGCTGGTGCAGCAGCCGCTGCACGACCCGGTGCACGGTGCGGGCCACCTCGGCGCGCAGGTCGTCGCCGAGGTCGGGGCGACGCTGGGCGAGCCGGCGCAGCTCGGCGGTGACCACGTCGTCGGCCCGGCCGCGCAGCGCGGCCACGGTGGGTGCCACGTCGGCGCCGCGCAGCCAGGTGAGGAAGCTCTCCACCTCGCTCAGCACGATCCGTTCGACGGCTGCGGCGTCCGCGGCGGCCGGACCGTCGGCGAGCAACGCCGCCATCCGGTCGATGTCGATCACCTCGACGCCGGGCAGGTCGGTGACGCCGTCCTCGACGTCGCGCGGGACGGCCAGGTCGAGCAGGACCAGCGGACCCCGGAGAGGATCCCGTTCGGCAAGCGCCGCGCTGACCACCGCCCGGGTGAGGACCGGTTCAGTGGACGCGGTGGCGGCCACTACGATGTCCACTGTGGAAAGAGTGTCGGCCAGCTCGGTCATCGGCGCGGCACTCGCCCCGTACGACTCGGCGAGCCGGACGGCCCGGTCGGCGCCCCGGTTGCTGACGGTGAGCGGGCCGGCGCCCAGCCGGGACAACGTGGCCACCCCGAGTGAGCCCATCGCGCCGGCGCCGACCACCAGGGCCGGGCGACCGGCGAGGTCGCCGTCGAGGTGCCCGGCGGCCAGCTCCAGCGCGGCGGTGACGACGCTCTGGCCGGCGCGGTCGATGCCGGTCTCGGCGTGGGCCCGCTTGCCGACCCGCAGCGCCTGCTGCATCAGCTCGTGCAGCAGACGGCCGGCGGAGTCGGCGCCGGTGGCCCAGTGGTACGCGTCGCGGAGCTGGCCGAGGATCTGCGCCTCGCCGACCACCATCGAGTCCAGACCGGTGGCGACCCGGAACACGTGGTCCACGGCAGCGGTGTCGTAGTGCACGTACAGGTGGCTGGCGAGCGCCGCCGGCGAGCTGCCGGCCTGCTCGGCCAGGACGGCGCACACGTCGCCGAGCCCGCCGTGGAAACCGGACACGGCGGCGTAGACCTCCACCCGGTTGCAGGTAGAGACGATCACCGCCTCGGCCACGTAGGGCTGGGCGACCAGGCGGTCCAGGGTGCGGGTGAGGTCGGCGGGAGGCACGGCCAGTTGTTCCAGCGTGGCGACCGGGGCGGTCCGGTAGGACGCGCCGACGACGAGCAGTTTCACGTGCCGATCGCCTCCTGGGTGTCGGTGGCCGCGAACCCGCCAGGCAGGGCCGTGAGAGCGGACCCGCCGGTGGCGGGCAGCGCGGTCAGCGACGCCTTGCGGTGCTCGTGGAAGGACAGGATCTGCAGCTCGATGGCGAGATCGACCTTGCGCACGTCGACCCCCTCCGGCACCGAGAGTACGCACGGCGCGAAGTTGAGGATGCTCGTCACGCCGACGGCGACCAACTGGTCGGCGACCTGCTGGGCGGCGGCGGCCGGAGTGGCGATCACGCCGATCGCGAGGGATTCCTCCGCGGCGACCGTCGCCAGCTCGTCGACATGCCTGACTACCAGGCCGTTGATCTCCTCACCGACGCGGGAGGGATCGGCGTCGAGCAGTGCGGCGATCCGGAAGCCCCGGCCCGCGAAGCCGTCGTAGCCGGCCAGAGCGTGACCGAGATTACCCACGCCGACCAGGGCGACCGCCCGCCGTTGGGTGAGCCCGAGCACATTCTCGATCTGCTCGATCAGCAGCGCGACGTCGTAGCCGACTCCCCGGGTGCCGTACGAGCCGAGGTGGGAGAGGTCCTTGCGAAGCTTGGCGGAGTTGACGCCAGCGGCGGCAGAGAGCTCCTCGCTGGAGACCGTCTCGTGCCCGGTGTCGGCGAGGTTGTGCAGCGCGCGCAGGTATTCCGGGAGCCGAGCGACGGTGGCCTCGGGCAGATCCGGGAGCGCTGGTACGGCACCGGCGCGGCCGGGCGCGCCTGGGTGACGGTGCTGACTCATGAGACTCCGTGCGGTGCGATCCTCGGCCAACTCCGCTGGTCGGCCGCTTATGGACTCCCGCTGGCGACCGAGGTTGCCGGCTGTGCTAGCAGGGCGCGTCGGAGTCACAGAGTAGGCGCTTGTGAAGACGTGCACAAATCGCGATCTTGTCGCTGCGCGCCGCGACTCCACAAGCACCCCTATTCCGCAAGATCGATTTAGCGACTTCCGCCCGCGCCGCCCGGCCGATTATTGCTCAATCCCGACTTCTCTGACCAATCCCGCGCTGAGCCTCACAGAGCCGTTCCGCAGGTGGTAGGGGCAGCACTACGGGGGAGAGGCAGGGCTTCGGGATGGGGACCGGAAGCTGGAATGCCTAGCCTTTTCCCATGACCGCCGTTGCCGCCACCAGCGACCAACCGACGCTGGCACCGAGCATTCCCCGCCAACTCTTCGTCGACTCCGGTTACGTGCTGCTCGGTCTGCCCCTGGCGGTGGCCAGTTTCGTCGTCCTCATCCTCGGCACCGCTGTCGGCATCGGCCTGGTGGTGACGGTGATCGGTCTGCCGATCCTCAGCGGCACCCTGTACGCCGCCCGTGGGCTGGCCGACATCGAACGGCTACGGCTGCCCGCGGTGCTCCGGCAGCCCCGGATCCGGCCGCACTACCGGCTGCCCGAGGCGGGCGCGAACGCGTGGCGGCGGATCTTCGTACCGATGCGGGACGCCCAGTCCTGGCTCGACCTGGCCCACGGCATTCTGCGGCTGATCGCGGCGGGCGGCACCTTCCTGGTCGCCGTGGTCTGGTGGGCCGGAGCGATCGCCGGCTCGCTGTACTGGGCCTACGACTGGGCCCTGCCCCGAGCCGACGGCGAGGGCGACGAGGACCTGGCCCAACTGCTCGGCCTCGGCGACTCGACCACCGCCCGAATCGGCCTGAACACCGCGATCGGGGTGTTCTTCCTGATCACCCTGCCGATCGTGGTCCGGGGTTGCGCGCTGCTGCAGGCCAGCTTCGCCAAGGCCATGCTGACCGGGGTGGCCGAGATGCGCGACCGGATCACCGTGCTGGAGGAGCAGAAACGGGCCGCCGTGTCCGCCGAGGCGTCCGCGCTGCGCCGGTTGGAACGCGACATCCACGACGGCCCGCAGCAGCGCCTGGTCCGCCTGGCCATGGACCTCAGCCGGGCCCGGATGCAGCTCGCCTCCGACCCGGAGGCCGCCGGCCGGACCATCGACGAGGCGGTCACCCAGACCCGGGACACACTTGCCGAGCTGCGGGCGCTGTCCCGGGGCATCGCCCCGCCGATCCTTGTCGACCGGGGCCTGCCCAGCGCCCTGGCCGCGATCGCCGGGCGCGGGCTGATCCCGATCGAGCTCCAGGTGGATCCGCAGCTCGGCACGCCCGGCGGGCGGCTCGACCCGGCGGTGGAGAACACCGCGTACTTCGTGGTCTCCGAGGCGCTGACGAACGTCGCCAAGCACGCCCGGGCCACCGAGGCCGTGGTGGCCGTCGCCCGGCAGGGCGCCCACCTCCAGGTGCGGGTGGGCGACGACGGGCAGGGTGGCGCACACCTGGCCAAGGGGCACGGGCTGGCCGGCATCGCCGACCGGGTCCGGGCCGCCGGCGGTGAACTGATGGTGGTCAGCCCGGCCGGCGGCCCCACCGAGATCCGCGCTGAGCTCCCGCTGTGATCAGTCCCGCGCCACACCCCCACGACGGTCCGGACGTGGTAGACAACACAGCCATGCGCATCGTGATCGCCGACGACGCCGTCCTGCTCCGGGAGGGGCTGGTCCGGCTACTGACCGAGAGTGGGCACCAGGTGGTGGCTGCCGTCGGGGACGGCGACGCGCTTGTCGAGGCGGTGGTGGCGCACCAGCCGGACGTGTCGATCGTCGACGTCCGGATGCCGCCGTCCCACACCGACGAGGGGCTCCGGGCGGCGGTGGAGGCGCGCCGGTTGGTGCCGCGTACCCCGATCCTGGTGCTCTCCCAGTACGTCGAGGTCTCGTACGCCGATGATCTGCTGGCCACCACCGGCGGTGCCGGCGGCGGCATCGGCTACCTGCTCAAGGACCGGGTGGCCGCGATCGACGAGTTCCTGGACGCGCTACGCCGGGTGGCGGCCGGCGGCACGGTGCTCGACCCGGAGGTGGTCGGCCAGCTCTTCGCCCGACGCCGCCGGGACGACCCGCTGCGCGAGCTGACCCCCCGCGAGCGCGAGGTGCTGGCCCTGATGGCCGAGGGACGCTCGAACACCGCCATCGCCCGCGCCCTGGTGGTCAGCGACGGCGCGGTGGAGAAGCACGTGCGCAACATCTTCACCAAGCTCACCCTGCCGCCAGACACCGAGCAGCACCGGCGGGTGCTGGCCGTCCTCACCTACCTGCGGAACTGACCTCGCGCGCCAGGTCGACCGCGTCGACGAGGGTGTCGGCCACCGGGTGACCTGAGGCGCGCAGCCGGGCCGGGTCGGTGAACCCGCCGGTGTAGAGAACGGCACGGCCGCCCACCGCGAGCGCTGCGTCCGCGTCGTCGATGGAGTCGCCGATCAGCACCACCGAGGTGCCCTCCACCCCCAGCTCGGCCAGGTGCAGTTTGAGCGACTCGGCCTTGCGGTCGCCGCCGACTGCGGCCCGCAGCCCGTCGACGCGGGTGAAGTGGCCGGTCAACCCGTAGGTGTGCACGGTCGGCACCAGCTCCTCGTGGAACCACATGGAGAGCAGGCTCTGGCTGCCCGGCCAGGCGGCCATCGCGGTACGCGCGTCGGCGGCCAGCTCGCAGGTGGTCAAGCCGGTGCGGTACGCCTCGTGGAAGATCCGGTCCAGCCGGCCGAACTCGTCGTCGTCGACGGCCTGCCCGAGGACCTCGGCGTAGTACTCGGCGATCGGCCGACGGAACCGCACCCGGTGCTCGTCGAGGGTGACAGTCGGCCCGCCAAGACTCGTGAACACGACGTTGGTGGCGGACACCACCAGACTGAGGTCGTTGAGCAGGGTGCCGTTCCAGTCCCAGACGAGGTGGGGGTGTGCAGGGGTCATCGGTGCACCATAGGCACCGCTCAGAGCTGTGGTGTGGTCAGGTCCCGCAGCAGCCGGTCCTCCTCGACCCGCCAGTAGCCGTGCTCCTTGCCGTCGAGCAGCACCACCGGCAGTCGGTCTCCGTACTCCCGCTCCAGCCCTTCGTCGTCGGTGACGTCCCACTCGACCCACTTGTCGCCGGTGACCGCCACCACCCGGTCGAGTGCCGCCTTGGCGTCGTCGCACAGGTGGCAGCCGGGTCGGGTGATCAGGGCGAGCCGGGCGTCACTGGACATCGGTTACCTCCGTAGGGGTTTCGGCGCTCGCCGGCAGGTCGATCGGCACCGTCACCGGTCGCGCCAGCGCCGCCACCACGTACGCCGCACAGTCTCGCCGGTTCGCGGGCACGGCACACCCGGTACCGCCGACTCGGCCCGCGTGGTGATCAAGTCTGGCACAGCGGCCGACGACCGGGCCACGACCGTGCTCGGGCCGCCCGACCGGGCAGTCCCGTTGACGGGACTGACCGGTGTGCCATGGGTGCTCCGATCAAGTCCCGCCCATGGGATGGGTGGTGCCGTCCGCAGACGTTTCGGCCACGCCGGCGCGGCCGCCCGAGGCGAAGGGGTCAGCCGAACGGGCAACCTGCCCCGACCAGGGCATCCACCGCGGAACACCGGGTCGACGGAAAGTCAATCGCACACGACGGACAACCGGTCCGCCGCTGGTGCGACGGAGCGGGAAATACTTCCGCCTTGTGTAACGGACTTGCCACGCGCGGGTGACGTTGGCCCTATCATCACTCGGGTCGGCTCACCCCATTTGCCGTGAGTCGACACCCCTCAGCCCGAGGAGGCCCCCGTGCCTGTTAGCGCATTGGACCAGCACCTCCAGGGGATTTGCCGCCCATCGGCAACCCCCGCGACCGTCCTGCCCGACCGGCTGCCCGGTCGGTCCGCCCCAACGACGCACAGACCGGCCCATCCGGCGACCGACGGGACGGGGGCAACCCGGTGACCACCTTCGGTTACGCGGAACGCCCGGTCGGCCTGACCGGTCAGCCGGCACGCTCGCACGTCAACGAGAGACCGACGGCCCGCGCCCCACTTGACGAACCACACGGCGCCGCCGTACGGGGCGACGGCGCGGCCCAACGCACCCGCAGCCGGCCACACCACAACGAGCCGCCGCCGCGGCCCGTGGTGCCCGGCGGAAACGCGCGGCCAGCCGGCGGCCGGGTCGCCGTTCCGGCCCGACCGACCATGCCGGCGCAGGGCCGCCGGGTCAGCGAAACACCGACGGTGACCGCCGATGCGGCGGCGGGCGAGACGGCGGTGATCCCGGCGGTGCCGGCCACCACCGCAACGACCCCGACCGGCTTCCCGAGCCGCCCGGACCCATCCGACCCGGCCACCGAGGTCTGGACGCTCATCGAGCGCGCCCAGGCCGGCGAGTCCGAGGCGTTCGGCCTGATCTACGACCGGTATGTGGACACCGTCTTCCGGTTCATCTACTTCCGGGTCGGCAACCGCCAACTCGCCGAGGATCTCACCTCGGACACCTTCCTGCGCGCGCTCAAGCGGATCGGCAGCTTCACCTGGCAGGGCCGCGACCTCGGCGCCTGGCTGGTGACGATCGCCCGCAACCTGGTCGCTGACCACTTCAAGTCGGGCCGGTACCGGCTGGAGGTCACCACCGGTGACGTGCTCGACGCCGATCGGGAGGACCGGGGCCCGGAGGGCAGCCCGGAGGCGGCAGTGGTGGAACACATCACCAACGTCGCTCTGCTCACCGCCGTCAAGCAGCTCAACCCGGAGCAGCAGGAGTGCATCGTGCTCCGCTTCCTCCAGGGCTTCTCGGTCGCCGAGACGGCCCGTGCGATGGGCAAGAACGAGGGCGCCATCAAGGCCCTCCAGTACCGGGCCGTTCGCGCCCTCGCCCGACTGCTCCCGGACGGCTTCCAGCCGTAGTTTGTGACGGCGGGACCGATGGGCGTCGATCGACGTCCGTGCAGCTCAAGGTCGGTCCCGCCCGGTGACGACGATCACTTTCTGTAATTTCCGCCCCGCCAGGCCCGTAACCCGTGCCCGGTCCGCCGCGTTTCTCCGGGTGCGACCGGTGGTTGTCCCGGCAGGCCGGGTCACCGAGGTCCGACCGGCAAGCCGGCGGCGCCTCACCTCCGTGGTGTCACACTGCCGCCCGGTCTCCGGCAACGACGGCGGCCGACCGGCCGTGACCAGCGAGAGGAGGTGCCTGCGGTGGACGACATCCTCTTCTCCCGCCGGCGCGCCGAGCGCTTCGCGCAGCTTCTCGACGAGGCCAACGGCGCTCGGCGACACCACGTACGAGCCCGGGTGGACGGTCAACTCGCGCCCCTCGTCGCAGTGGGCCAACGGATCAGCACCGACCCCCCGACTGTCGAGGTGGACCAGGACTTCCGTACCGGCCTGCGGGCGATGCTGCTCGCCACCGCCGAACGCGAAGGACTGGGCACCACACCGGCGGCCGGCGAACCAGCCGCCACGGGTCCGGCCACGACCGCCCGGGGACGGCTACTGCCGGCGGTCACCGCCCGGCGGGCCCGAGCCCGGGGCGCGATCCTGGTCGGCATCGCCGCCGGTGCCATCGCCGTCTCCGGCATCTCCGCCGCCAGCGAGAACGCGGTACCCGGCGACGCGCTGTACGGCATGAAGCGCTCGACCGAACGCGCTCAACTCGCCCTGGCCAGCTCCGACATCAGCCGCGGTCAACTCTTCCTGGACTTCGCCCGGACCAGACTCGGCGAGGCCGCCGAGCTGCGCGGCGACCGGATCGGCTACAGCGCCGTCCTCGACGACATGGACGCCGACACCCGGCAGGGTGTTCGCCTGCTGACCACCGCCGCGGCGCAGCGGGCAGAGCCGGGCAGCCTGGACACGCTCAACGCGTTCGTCACCGGCCAACGCCGGGCGGTGAGCGGTCTGCTCGACGGAAGCACCCGCGTCGACCGGGAACGGACCCAGCGGTCCCTGCGCCTGCTGGACAGCATCCGGGAACGCTCGGACACGCTGCGCGCGGCGATCGCCTGCGGCCTGCCGGCCCCGACCGCCAGCGACACCCTCGGCCCGCACCCGAGCACCTGCCCCGGCGCTCGCTGACGTCCCACCCCCTATACCGCACGTCCGACCGGCCGCGCCGCAGTTCGTTCTGTGCCCGGCCGGTCGACCGTGCGCGGCGGCTACCCTCGCTAGGGCATCCGTCGTACCGGTGAGGAAGGGAGTCGCGTGGCGCGCAGCCGTAAGGTGACGGTCAGTACCGACGCCGCGGGGCACACAGCGGGCTGGGCGGAGACCGACCTGGCCCCCGCCACCGCACCGGATTCGACGGCCGCGGCGTTCTTCGACGTGGACAACACCATGATGCAGGGCGCCTCGATCTACTGGTTCGCCCGTGGGCTCGCCTCCCGCAACTACGTCACCACCGCCGACCTGGCCCGCTTCGCCTGGCAGCAACTCCGGTTCCGGCTGATGGCCCGGGAGCACGCCGGTGACATGTCCCTGGCCAAGGAGGCCGCGCTGGCCTTCGTCCAGGGCTGGCGGGTCGACGACGTGGAGCACCTCGCGGAGGAGATCTTCGACGAGATGATGGCTCCCCGGATCTGGGCCGGCACCCACCAACTCGCGCAACGGCACCTGGCAGCCGGCCAGCGGGTGTGGCTGGTCAGCGCCGCCCCGGTGGAGATCGGCCGGGTGATCGCCGCCCGGCTCGGCCTGACCGGTGCCATCGGCACGGTGGCCGAGGTGAGGGACGGGGCGTACACCGGGCGGTTGGTGGGTGACCTGATGCACGGGCCGGCGAAGGCCGAGGCGGTCAGCCAGCTCGCCGCGGTGGAAGGGCTCGACCTGGTCCGCTGCGCGGCGTACAGCGACTCGGCAAACGACCTGCCGCTGCTCTCCGCGGTGGGCCGGGCGGTGGCGGTCAACCCGGACGGCGCCCTGCTGCGGCAGGCCCGCCAGCACGGCTGGGAGGTACGGGACTTCCGCACCGGTCGTCGAGCGGTCAAGATCGCCGTACCGTCCACCGCGGCGGCCGGGCTGGTCGTCGGCGCGGTCACCGCCGGGCTGGCGTTGCAGCGCCGCCGCCGCGCCGGCTGAGACGCGTCAGGGGCCGAACGGGTCGGGCCGTCGCTCCAGCAGTGTGTGCAGGGTCTGCTGGATGGTCTCCCGCACCTGGTCGGCGAGGTTGAAGACCACAAGCGGGTCGTCCGCCGAGTCGGTCAGGTGCGCGGTGGGAATCGGCGGGCAGAACTCGATGAGCCACTTGCTGGGCAGCGGCACCATGCCCAACGGCCCGAGCCACGGGAAGGTCGGCGTGACCGGGAAGTAGGGCAGTTTGAGCAGCCGCGCCAGGGGCTTGATGTCGGCGAGCATCGGGTAGATCTCCTCGCCGCCGACGATGGCGACCGGCACGATCGGGGTGCCGGTGCGCAGCGCCGCCGAGACGAAACCGCCCCGACCGAACCGTTGCAGCTTGTACCTGTCGGCGTAGAGCTTGCCGATGCCCTTGAAACCCTCGGGAAACACCCCGACCAGGTCGCCGCCGCCGAGCAGCCGCTCCGCGTCCGGGTTGCAGGCCACCGTGCCACCGGTCTTGCGGGCGAGCTCGGAGACCACAGGCATCCGGAAGACCAGGTCGGCGCCGAGCAGCCGAAGGTAGCGGTGGGCGGGATGCTTGTCGTGCAGCGCCGCCGAGAGGATCAACGCGTCCAGCGCGACCGTCCCCGAGTGGTTGCCGACCACCAGGGCGGGTCCGTCGACGGGCACGTGCTCGACGCCGCTGACCTCGGTGCGGAACCAGTCCCGGTAGAGCAGCCGCAGCAGGGGGTGGAAGACCGCGTCGGTCAACTCCGGGTCGAAGCCGAACTCGTCGACCTCGTAGTCGCCGGAGAGACGCCGGCGCAGGAAGGCCAGACCGTTCGCGACCTTGCGATCCCAGTGGTCGCCCGGCCGGTCCGGCACCGCCGGCTCGGTGCCACCCGACGGCGGAGCGTCCACCAGGTCGCCCGCGGGCTCGTCGGTGGCCGCGGTGTCGATCTCCTCGGTCGGCGTCGGGGTCGGGGTCGGCGCGACCTGGGCGGCCGGTCGATGTCCGTTACGCCGCGCCGGCTCCACGTCCGCCGCGGGCGGCTGCGGTACGTCGAAACGCCCGACCCCCTGCGGGTCGCGCCCCTCCCCCGGCCCGCTCACGGCATCACCTCGGTTCGCGACTGCGGGGCTCGCAAACCCCGCTCACTCCTCGCGCTCACGACGACCGATCCCGAACCGCGGAGCGGACCTGCCGGATGCCGTCCAGGACGAGTTGCTCGGCGGCGGCCAACTGCCCCCGGGTGACCACCACCCCGCCGTGGTGGGCGCGAATGAAGTCCTCGAACGCCTCGGCTGTGGAGCGGGGGGTGAAGTGGTACTCCTGCTCAAGTCGGGTGGTGTCGACCACCCGGCCGTGCACGAAGAGGTCGACCTGGTCCAGGCCGTAACGGCCGAAGCCCATGCTGCGGGCCAGCGCGGCGGCACCGGAGAGACCAGGCTCCAGCACCGGTACGGCGACCCGACCGGCCCGCCGGATCGCCTGCGACAGTGACAGCACCCCCGGACCGGCGACGTTGTAGGTGCCGGGATGGTCTTCCACGATCGACCGGTGCAGCACCTCCAACGCGTCGTCGAAGTGCAGGAACTGCAGACGGGGATCACGGCCGAAGACGGTCGGCACGAACGGCTGCGCGAAGTAGCGGGTCAACGTGGTGTCGGCGGTCGAGCCGATGAACGGGGCGAAGCGCAGCACCGTCGCGGTGACGTCGGACCGGCGGCGCCGGAAGCCACGGACGTACCCCTCAAGGTCGAGGATGTCGCGGCCGAAACCGCCGCGCGGCACCTCGCGGGGCTCGGTCTCCTCGGTGAAGACCGCCGGGTCCCGGAACGACACCCCGTACGCGGCTGTCGACGAACGGACCACGAGCTTGCGCAGCCGGGGTGCCCGTTGGCAGGCGGCGAGCAACTGCATGGTGCCGATGACGTTCTGGTCCTTCATCGCGGACCGGCCACCGTGCTGCGGGTCGGGGGAACTGACCAGGGCGAGGTGCACGACGGCGTCGACGTCCAGGTCGGCGAGGAGGCCACCGAGCGCACCCGGGTCGATGCGGATCCGTTCGACCCGGTCCAGCAGGTCGGTGAACTCGGTGCCGGAATCCGGTGCGTCGACGCCGATGACCCGCTCGATACGCGGGTCGGCCGCCAGTCGGGCCGCCACGTGGGCACCCAGGTAGCGGCCCACCCCGGTGACGAGGACGACCCCCGGAGCACCTGAGGTGCCACCGGGGGTCATCTGACGCACCTACCCCGGCAGGAAGGACCGAGCCGGGACGACCACGGCCTGATCACCTGAGCCTCCGGGGGTCGACAGTTTGGCAAGTGCCGCCGAATGCCGGGCTCAACGCCCGGCGGCGATCACTTGCCGAGACGGCGACGCTGGACGCGGGTCTTACGCAGCAGCTTGCGGTGCTTCTTCTTAGCCATGCGCTTACGGCGCTTCTTGACCACCGAGCCCATACGACAGCCTTTCGATACAACGTGCGGGGCGGACCGGATGACACCACTCAGGTGGCGACGGCGACCGCTTGCGGACAACGGACCGGACCAGTCTGGGCGGCGGGGCGCACCGGTGGGGTCTCGGTCGGGCTCCAGGGTAGCCGGAGGGCCTCAGCCGGACCAACGCGCCCCCGTCGATGCCGGTTGGGCGGCGCCCCGAAGGCCGAGCGGTGGCTCAGGCGGTCTCCTGGAAAGCGCCCCGGAGATATTCGTGCACCGCATGCTCAGGCACCCGGAATGACCGGCCGACCCGGACGGCGGTGAGTTCACCGCTGTGCACCAGGCGATAGACAGTCATCTTCGAGACCCGCATCACCGTCGCCACCTCCGCGACGGTCAGGAACCTGACCTCCGACAGCCGCCCGTCGGACTGTGACCCGGCCATGGCTCACCAACCCATCCCATGCCCGGCGCGTGCCAACCCGACGGATGCTCCGGGCCGGGCGGCGACGCGCGTGTTACCAGTACGGTAGCGGGGCGGCTGTGACCGGCGCGATCCCTTCGTACAACTGATCATGTTTCTTCTCGCCGTTCACCCGATCCACACTCCCGGAATCTCCCCGCCCGCGCCCGGCGTCCCGGTTGCTCCGACGCTGTTCACTCGGCGCGCAGCGCGACCACCGGGTCGAGTCGGCCGGCGCGCTGCGCGGGGACGACCCCGAAGACGATGCCCACCACCGCGGACACCCCGAAGGCGAGCGCCAACGACCACCAGGTGATCGCGGCCGGGATCGGCGACAGCCCGTCGACAAGCAGGGCGGTGCCCACGCCCAGCGCCATCCCGGTCAGCCCACCGATCGTGGTGAGCAGCACCGCCTCCAGCAGGAACTGCACACCGATGTCGCGGGGGCGGGCCCCGACGGCCTTGCGCAGCCCGATCTCCCGGGTCCGCTCCCGCACGCTCACCAGCATGATGTTGGAGACCCCGACACCGCCGACGAGCAGGGAGATGCCGGCGATGGCCGCCAGTACGCCGGTGAGAACGCCGAGGATGTCGCCGAGCACACCGAGGATCTGCTGCTGGGTGACCGCGCTGAACTCGGTGTCCGGGTGCCGGCGGCTCAGCTCGGCGACGATCCGTTCGCCCAACTCGTCGATGCGTTCCCGGTCCGGGGCCTTCACGGCGATGCCGTCCACCCGCTGGGTGCCCCAGAGCCGCTGCGCGGCGGTGACCGGCACGTGCACCTCGTCGTCCCGGTCGACGCCGAGGCTCTGCCCGAGTGGCGCGAAGACGCCGATCACCCGGAACCGCACCCCGGCCAGCGTCACCTGCTGGCCGAGCGGGTCACGGTCGGGGAAGAGCGTGCGGGCCACCGAGTCGCCGAGCACCGCCACCCGCCGGCTGGTGTCCACGTCGGTGCCGGTGAGGTAGCGGCCCCGGGCAAGCGACCGCGTGAACACCGTCGGGGTGGTCTCCAGCACCCCCTGCACGGTGGTGAAGTCGGTCCGGGACCCGGCCCGCGCGGTCGCCCCGGAGGCGATGGTGACCGCCACCCGATCGGGGTCGCCGACCACCCGGGTGACGGCGTCGACGTCCTTCAGGGTCAGCGGCGAGACCACCGGCGCGTTGCCCACCTCGATCCGGCCGGGGACGACAAGAAGCAGGTTGGAGCCGAGGCCCTCGACCTGCTGTTCGACCTTCTGTTTGGTGCCGGTGCCGATGGCCACCAGCAGGACCACCGAGGCGACCCCGATGATCACCCCGAGCATGGTCAGCGCGCTGCGCAGCCGGTTGGCCCGCAGGGCGTCGAGCGCCACCCGCCACGCCTCGGCGACCCTCACGCCGCGCCCCCCGGGCGCTCGACCTCGGGCCGGCCCGGGTCGGGCTCGAGCGGAAGGCGCCCGGTGGCTCCGGCGGCGCCACCGGAGCCACCGGACGGGTGCCCCGGGCCGCTTCCGGACGCGGACCGGGGCTCCGCGCTGGGAGCGGAGACCAGTGTCGCAGGTCGACCGAGATCAACGAACGGCGGTCGATCATGGGGGTTGTCGCTGTCCGCCACGACCACCCCGTCGCGCATCGTGATCCGGCGCTGGGCTCGGGCCGCCACCTCCTGGTCGTGGGTCACCATCACCAGCGCCACCCCGGACTCCACGTTCAACTGCTCCAACAACTCCAGCACCGCCGCGCCGGTGACGCTGTCCAGGTTGCCTGTCGGTTCGTCGGCGAGCAGCACCGTCGGCTCGGTGACCAGCGCGCGGGCGATCGCCACCCGTTGCTGCTCCCCGCCGGACATCTGGTTGGGCCGGTGGTCCAGGCGGTGCCCGAGGCCGACCCGGCCGAGCATCGCCGCCGCCCGCGCCCGACGCTGCCGCGCCGGCACGCCCCGGTAGACGAGCGGCAGGGCCACGTTCTCCACCGCCGAGGTACGCGGCAGCAGATGGAACGCCTGGAAGACGAAACCGATCGTCTCGTTGCGCAGGGCGGCCATCTCCGGCGGCGCGAGAGCGTTGACGTCCCGACCGCCGATCACCAACCGGCCACCGGTCGGCCGGTCCAGCCCGCCGAGGAGGTGCATGAGGGTGGACTTGCCCGAGCCGGACGGACCGACCAGGGCCACGTAGTCACCCGGTTGCACGACGAGCGACACCCCGCGCAGCGCCTCGACGGACACCCCGTCCAGGTGGTACGTCCGGGAAACCTCCACCGCCTCGATCGCCGGCGGGGTGCCGGTCACCGCACCTCCTGGCCGTCGCGCACCTGGTCGGTGCCGCGCACCACGATCCGGTCGCCGGGCTGCACACCGTTGAGGATCTGCACCAGATCCGACCCCTGTACGCCAACGGTGACCGCCGCCCGGTCGGCCCGGCCGTCGCGGACCACCCAGACCGCGTCCCGGCCGTCGGCGGAGAACACCGCCGAGGCGGGTACGGTCACCGCGTCGGCGGCCTCGCGTACCCGCAGGCGCACTATCGCGTTCATGCCCGGCCGGGGGTTCGGTGCCGGCTCGCCCTCGGCCATCTTCCCGACGCCCAGTGCGAGGCGCACCCGGTAGGTCACCCCGCCCTGGGCGGAGTTGGTGGGCAGCACGTCCACCGAGCGGACCGTCGCGTCGTAGCTGGCCCCGCCGACGGCGTCCAACTCGACGGTGGCGGTCACGCCGGCCTTGACCAGCAGCACGTCGGTCTCGTCCACCTCGGCGAGCAACCCCAACTGCCCGGTGTCCACCACTGTCAGCACCGGGGTGCCGGCGGTGACCTGACCGCCGACCGCGACCGCGTCGTCCACCCCGGCGGGCGTCCCGCCCTGGCTGGGCGTCAACGCGGACGGGTCGATGCCGGCCGCCTGGGCGCCACCGGCCTGCTCCAACAGCCCCGCGAGGCCACCTGTCGAGCCACCGCCGGCCCGGGTGCCGCCCGGCTGGACGATGCCGGCGATCGGGGCGCGCAGGGTCAGCGCGTCGACTGTCGCCTTCGCCAGGTCGTACGCCTGCTGGGCCTGTAGCCGTTGCGCCGCGGAGAGCGCGCCGACGGCCGAACTCAGCCCGTTGAACCCCCGCTGCACCGCGCGGACCGCCTGGTCGGCGCTGCGCGCGGCGGCAGCATACTGCCGCTGCGCCGACGTCACCTGGGTCAGCAGGGCGTCACGCACCTGCGGGTTGGCGATCTTCTCGGCGGCCTTGCGGGCGGCGTCGAACGCCTCGTCGGCGGCCTTGTCGGTGCCGCGTCGACTGCCGGTCAGGTCGCCCGTGGAGACACCCCGACCGGCGCGCTTCGCCGCGTCCAACGCCTCCTTCGCCTGCCGCAGCCGCTGCCGAGCCGACGGCGAGTCGACCACGGCGAGGACCTGACCGGCCCTGACCCGCTGTCCGGGTTGGACACGCAGGCTCGCCAGGGTGCCGTCGGCGGGAGCGGTGAGGGTCGCGGCGGCGCGGGCGGTGACTGTCGCCGGGGCGTCGATCAGCTCGCTCACCGGGTTACGGGCCGCCGACGCCAGCGCGAGGTCGGGGCCGTCGTCGCCGCACGAGGCGGCGGTGGTGGCGGTGAGGACGGCGACGGCGGTCAGGGCGGCGAGCAGGCGAGGCCGGACGGTGCTGCCCGGCCGAAGTGACTGAGGGCGGCGCACCCATCGATGGTACGGCGCACCGTCGCGCCGCCCGCGAGCACGTCAGGCGGTGGCGGCGCGGACATACGCGACGCACTCGTCGTGAAGCGTCGACCACTGCTCGCCGAACGCCTCCTCGGCGGCCACCTCAAGGGTCTTGCGCTCGTGCACCACGGCCTTGAAGAAGGTGAGCAACCGCTGTGGCCCGTACCTGTCGACGAGGTGCCGGACGGCCAGGTAGCCGACGCCGTAGCTGCCGGCGACCTGCTCGGCGGAGGCGTCGTCGGCCGGGTTGACGCCCGACAACTGGCCATCCCATTTGGCCCGGACCAGTTTGCGCACCTCGGCGAGCCCTTCGTACCTGTCGACCGCCTGGCCGCCGGTGCCGGCGAACTCGGCCAGCCCTTCCACCAGCCACCAGGTGGTCTTGCCCGGGTAGCCGCGTTCCGGAAGTGAGGCCGCGTGGGTCAACTCGTGCCGGAGCAGGTCGTCGGTGCCGCTGCTGGGGAGCCCGTCGGCGTTGAGCACCACCTCGTGGTGGCCGCCGCCCACGGTCACCGCGTAACCGCCGGTCCACCCTGGCCGGTCGCCGCCGTACCAGCGCTTCCATTCGGCGCGGCCGGCGTAGAAGATCCGGTAGCGGTCCGGCGGGGAGCCGGCGACCACGTACCCGTCGGCGACCTTGGCCGCCGCCTCGGCCTGGGCGAGCAGGCCGGGCAGTTTGCCGCGCAGCGCCGGGGTGGTGGCGACGATGGTCCGCGCGCCGATCGCCACGGCCAGGTCGCTGATCTCCCACGGTCGGGTGCCGGTCTCCACCGACTTGGATTCCTCCATGGCGACCAGTCGGGGCTGGTCGCCGTTCTCCCGCCAGCGGGTGCCGATCAGCACCGGGCTGGGTCGGCAGTTCGGCGCGACGAAGCAGTACTGGAAGCGCACCAGGAGCCGCCACTCCCCCGGCTTACCGATGATCGGCGCGGGCAGGCCGCTCGGTTCGGCCCGCCAGACGGTCACCTTCAGCGCGCGTAGTGCGGCGAAGCGTCGGCGCAGCTCGGTGTGCACGGCGGGTTCGGCGATCGCGAGGAAGCCGGCGCGATCGCCGCCGAGCAGCGCCGCGGACTGCCGGTCGAGCTGGGCGGTCATCCGGTCGGTCAGCTCTCGGGCCGCCACGGTGGCGGGGTCGTCGGACGTCAAGGCACCGGCCCGGCTGATCGTGGTCCGGGCGCCGCTCTCCCGTATCACTCCGGCGACGAGCAACGCCGGCAGGCCGCAGCCCAGCAGGAGGACGATCACCACGAGCCCGGTCCACAGTGGCCAGAGCCGCCGTAGTGATGGCTGATGCACCCCGTCGGTCACCCGGCGAAGGGTACGACCTGCCGGCCGATCGGGCGAGGCCGGCACGACCCCGACCCACTCCGCGGACCACGGCCAGGGACGCCGCCGGGGCCCGGGGGGTGCCACTCAGGCCTGGCGGCCAGCGCGGCGGAGCAGGATGGTGACGACCGCCCAGACGACGACCAGGGCGAGGCCGAGCCACGGCTGCCCGAGCAGGGCGAGCATCCCGCCGCCCAGCACGAACCAGCCGGCCTGGAAGGCGTGCTTGGCCGGTGGGCGCAGCGGGACCCGGGCACGAGGTGAGCCGAGGACGCCCCAGAGCCCGGCGAGCAGCAGCGGCACACCGACAGCGGCGAGCAGTCGGACGGCGGTGGGCACGTCCAGGGACCAGCCCCACCGAGCGCCGATGGCCAGGACGGCCAGCTCCAGCAGGAAGACCAGGAACAGCCCGAACGCCCGGATCATGGCTGGTCCGCCTGATCGACGATGCCGCGAACGCGGGGCCAGGAGCGGAACGCGACGTCCAAGCCAGCGATGAGTTGGTGGTACGAGCGGTCGACGTCGCGGGGCAGGCCGAAGCCGCCGGCAGCCTCCAGGGAGACGAACCCGTGCAGAGCGCTGCGCAGCGCCCGGGTCGCGTCCACCGAGTCGTCGTCGGTGAGCCCGTAGCCGCGCAGCACGGCGAAGATGGCGCCGACCGCGCGTTCACCCGCCTCGACGTGCTGCGGGTCGGTCGGGTCGGGCACCCGCTGCGTGGCCGGGTAGCGGCCGGGGTGGCGGTGGGCGTAGTCGCGGTACGCGTCGGCCATGGCCCGCAGCGCGTCGCCGCAGGAGCGGCCGACGGCGGCGGCGGTCAGCTCGGTGGCCAGCTCGGCGGTGGCGAGGGCGGAGAGCTTCTGGGCCAGCGCGTCCGCCCCGCGCACGTGCTTGTAGAGGCTGGGCAGGGCGACGCCCAGCCGGCTGGCGAGCGCGGCGAGGGTGAGCTGCTGGTAGCCGACCTCGTCGGCCAGCCGGGCCGCCTCCCGTACGACGGTCTGCTGGTTGAGGCCGACCCTAGGCATCGGCGCACACCGCCAGGAAGCCGAGCAGCTCCTCGGCGGTGCGCTGCGGCTGGTCGGCGTGCGGGTAGTGGCCGGACTCCTCGATCATCCGGGCCTCGGCCGTGCGGAAGAGCCGGCGGGCGGCCCGCGCCTCGGCGCCCGGGTCGGGGAAGTCCGGGTCCCTGGTACCCATCAGCACCAGCACTGGTTGCCGCACCTGGGGGGCGCGGGCGGTCCAGTGCGGTTCGGCCGGTGCGACCACTCCGCGCATCGCGGCCATCCGGCCGGGCTCGCGCAGGTTGGCCACCATCGCGCGGCGGTACGCCTCGTCGTCGGCGGGCCGGTGCACCGGGAAGAGCGTCTTGTGGAACATCCCGAACAGTCGGGGGCTGTGCAGCACTGACCACATCGCCGCCCGCAGCAGCGGGTTGAGCTTCGACTGACCGACGAACGCGCCGATCTGCACGATGCCGGTGACCAGCTCGGGGGCGTCGGTGGCGGCGAAGACCACCGCCGCGGCGGCGGACGAGTTGCCGACCAGCACGGCCGGCCCCGCGTCGAGGTCGCGGACCACGGCCAGCAGGTCGGCGCCGACCTCCGCCGGGGCGTACGTGGGCCAGCCGGTGCTGGACTCGCCGTGCCCTCGGACGTCCACCGAGGCGACCCGGTGACCGGCGGCGACAAGCAGGGGCACGAGGTGCCGGAAGCTCGCCCGGTTCTCTCCCATGCCGTGCGCGAGGACGACCAACGGCCCCTCGCCGTGCACCTCGTACGCGATGTGTCCGTTGTCCCGCCGCACCTGGCTAGCTGTCATAGCCGTAAAGCTAATACACTTAGCCAACGATGGCAAGCCGACTACGCGAAACGGGCCGGCGGCGACCCGCGAGGTCACCGCCGGCCCGTCGGCCGAACCGGAGGAACTACTTCTTGGAGATCAGGGCGCGGCCGAAGAAGACCAGGTTGGCGGGGCGCTCGGCGAGCCGGCGCATCAGGTAGCCGTACCACTCGTCGCCGTACGGGACGTAGGTGCGCACGGTGTAGCCCTCGCCGGCCAGGCGGGCCTGCTCCTCCGGGCGGATGCCGTAGAGCATCTGGAACTCGAAGCGATCCGGCCCCCGGTCGAACCAGCGGGCCCGGTCCTCGCCGATGGCGATCATCCGCGGGTCGTGGGTGGCAAGCATCGGGTAGCCGTCGCCGGACATCAGGATGTTCAAGCAGCGGACGTAGGACTTGTCGACCTCACGGGCCGACTGGTACGCCACCGACTCCGGCTCCTTGTACGCGCCCTTGCACAACCGCACCCGCGAACCGGCCGAGGACAGCTCCCGGCAGTCCGACTCGGTCCGCCGCAGGTACGCCTGGAGCACGGCACCTGTCGACGGGAAGTCCTTGCGCAGCCGGCTCAGCACCTCCAACGTCGAGTCGGTGGTGGTGTGGTCCTCCATGTCCAGGGTGACAGTGGTGCCCGCCGCGTCCGCCGCCGCGCAGATCGCCCGCGCGTTGTCGTACGCCAACTGCTCGTCGAACAACTGGCCGAGGGCGGAGAGCTTCACGCTCACCTCGGCGGCCGGGGTGAGCCCGGCGCCGCCGAGCATCTTCAGCAACTTCAGGTATTCGTCCCGGGTGGCGATGGCCTGCTCGGGGGTGACGGTGTCCTCACCGAGGTGGTCGAGGGTGACCGCGAGACCGTCGTCGACGAGCCCGCGGGTCGCGCGCAACGCGTCGTCGGTGGCGGCGCCGGCGACGAACCGGCGAACGACGTCCCGGGTGTACGGGGCGGTCGCGACGAGCCGCTCGACCTGGGATGACCGGGAGGCGGCGAGGATGACGGAACGGAGCATGAACCGAGCGTATCGCCCCTGCCAGGAGGCCCGCCGAGGGGCGGCGAGGGCGCCGCACTACATCGACGCGCCGCGCGCCCCGTGAGTCGTCTACCGTTGGGGGCGTGAACTTCGACGCGTACGCCCGGACCGGCGTTGACCTGGTCAACGCCCGCCTGGACGACCTCGACGACCTGCGAGCCCTCTTCGCCGACGACCACGCCTGGATGAGCGACGAGGTCGCGGACCGGGACGTCGCGATCTTCCGCCGGGCCCAGAAACGGTTGCGCGACGTCTTCGAGTACGGCACCTCGGGGCGGGACGCCCAGGCGGTCACCGAGCTGAACGGGTTGCTTGAGGCGTTCCCGGTGCAGCCGCGCATCTCCGGGCACGACTCCAGCGACTGGCACATGCACGTGACCAGCCGGGGCGCCTCGGTCAGTGCGGAATACCTGGCCGGCGCGGTCTGGGGGCTGTCGGTCTGGCTCTGCGAGTACGGCAGCGCCCGGTTCGGGGTCTGCGCCGACGAACGGTGCGGCAACGTCTACCTGGACACGTCGTCCAACTGCTGCCGGCGGTTCTGCTCTGAGCGCTGCGCCACCCGCTCGCACGTGGCGGCCCACCGTGCCCGCAAGCGGGCGGCGGGCGGTGAGCAGGTGACGGTCGCCGCGCAGCCGACGAGCGCCGTCGACTCGCTCTCCCCGGTGAGCTGACACCGCCGCCCGGCGCGGGCGGACGTGGTCAGGCGTCGACCGGGGACGACGCGGTCAGGTGCTGACGGGCGAACTCCAGCGCGGCACGCAGGTCCGCCTCGCGTACCGCGCGGCTCTTCGCGCCCCGGGTGGCGACCTCCACCGCCACCGACCCGGTGAAGCCGCGCCCGGCCAGCGAGGAGAGCAGCTCAGCGCAGGGCTGGGTGCCGCGGCCGGGCACCAGGTGCTCGTCGCGGCCCTCGCCGGTGCCGTCACCCAGGTGCACGTGCGCCAGCCCGGCGCCCATCCGGTCGGCCATCTCCAGGGGGTCGCTGTGCGAGGCCGCGCAGTGCGACAGATCAAGGGTGTACGACGGGTAGCCGGTGTCGGTGGGATCCCACCCCGGCACATACGGGACGAACTGCCGACCCGCCATCCGCACCGGGTACATGTTCTCCACAGCGAACCGCAGCCCGCTGAACCGGTCCGCGACCGTGGCCAACCCCTCGGTGAAGTTACGCGCGTAGTCCCGTTGCCAGGTGAACGGCGGGTGCACCACGACCGTCGGCGCCTCCAGCGTCTCGGCCAGCTCGGCGGCCTTGCGCAGCCGCTCCCACGGGTCCGGGCTCCACACCCGCTGGGTGACCAGCAGGCAGGGCGCGTGCACCGAGAGCACCGGCACGCCGTAGTGCGTGGAGAGACCGCGCAGCGCGCCCGCGTCCTGGCTGACCACGTCGGTCCAGACCATCACCTCGACCCCGTCGTAGCCGAGTGCCGCGGCCAGTTGGAACGCCGCCGCGGTCGGCTCGGGAAAGACCGACGAGCTGGACAGGAGCACGGGAACGCGGGAAGTCACGTCAGCCAGCGTAGCCCGGCAGCGCTGCCGTCATCACCACGAGCACCGGCAAACCGGCTGAAACCGGCCGCCGGGTCAGATCGGTTCGAGTTGATCCAGTCGACGGAGGATGACGCCCTCGCGCAGCGCCCACGGACAGATGTCGAGCGAGTCCAGATCCAGGCGACGCATCACCGCCTCGGCGACCACTGCACCCGCGAGCAACTGGTGCGCCCGACCCGCGCTGACCCCCTCCAACTCCATCAACTGGGCCGGTGGGATGTGCCGGATGAACCCGATGACCTGCCGCAGGCCCGCCCGGGTCAGGCTGCGCCGCGCCCAGAGCCCGGCACCGGAGGGCGCGGCCCCGGCCAGTCGGGCCAGGGTGCGGAACGTCTTCGAGGTGGCGACCGCCCGGTCCCAGCCCACCTCGGTCATCTGATCGACGACCTTGTCCAGCCGCCCGTCCACGTACTCCCGGAGCTTCTCGACGGTCTCCGCCGACGGCGGGGCCGCGCTGGCCGGATCGACCCGCAGCCGTTCCCGGGTCAGCCGACCGGCCCCGAGCGGCAGTGAGACCGCCACGTCCGGGTCCTCGTCGATCCCGGCGGCGATCTCCAACGAGCCGCCGCCGATGTCCAGCACCAGCAGCCGCCCCGCCGACCAGCCGAACCAACGCCGCACGGCCAGGAACGTCGACCGCGCCTCGTCCGCCCCGGAGAGCACCGCCAGCCGTACGCCGGTCTCGTCGCGGACCCGGGCCAGCACCTCGGGCGCGTTCGTGGCGTCGCGCACCGCGGACGTGGCGAAGGCGATCAGGTCGTCGGCTGCCAGGCCGGCGGCCGCCGCCTTGGCCATGCCCACGGCCTTGACCAGGCCATCGGCACCCGCCTCGGTCAGCGCTCCGTCGGGGCCGATCTGCTCGGCCAGCCGGAGCACCACCTTCTCGGAGTGCGCCGGCCACGGGTGCGCGCCGTGGTGCGCGTCCACCACAAGGAGGTGCACCGTGTTGGATCCGACGTCGAGGACACCCAGTCGCATGGTGAAGACCCTAGGTGCAACGCGTTTGCGCGGCTCGCCGGCCTGCGGACGTCACCGCGCGTACGCTGGGCCGGGTGACGATGGAGCTCCGTGTGCTGGTGGACGACCCAGGCGACCCGCGCAGCCGCGAGGTGCCACTGGACTTCCCTCGGGAGTGGATCGAGTTCACCGACCCGGCTGACGAGACGCACCTGATCCGCGCCGACCTGACCTGGCTGCTCTCCCGCTGGACCTGCATCTTCGGCAAGGGCTGCCACGGCATCATCGCCGGCCGGGCCGCCGACGGCTGCTGCTCGCACGGGGCGTTCTTCACCGACTCCGACGACGAGAAGCGGGTCCGCAACGCCGTCAAGCGACTCACCCCGGCGACCTGGCAGCACTTCCGGCGTGGGTTCAAGAACTGGACCGACGAGGACACCATCGACGGCAAGAACCCCGCTCGCCGCACCGCCACCCAGGGCGCCGACGGCCCCTGCGTGTTCCTCAACGACGCCGACTTCCCCGGCGGCGGTGGCTGCGCGCTGCACGGCCAGGCGTTGCGCGACGGGGTGCACCCGTTGGAATACAAGCCGGATGTCTGCTGGCAGCTACCGATCCGCCGTGATCAGGAGTGGGTCAAGCGTCCGGACAACTCCAAGGTGCTGGTCTCCACCCTCTCCGAGTTCGACCGGCGCGGTTGGGGTGCCGGTGGGCACGACCTGGACTGGTGGTGCACCTCCTCCACGGACGCGCACGTCGGTGCCGAGCCGATGTACCTGTCGTACGCCCCGGAGCTGACCGCGCTGATCGGCGCCGCCGCCTACGAGCGGCTGGCCGAGCTGTGCGCGGCCCGGATCAGGCAGGGCATGGTCGCCCCCCACCCCGCCGACGAGTCCTAGCGGATCTTGATAGCAATCCTGCTACCATTTTCGCCATGGCCATGACGCTGCGACTTGACGACGACCGTGAACGGCGACTCCGTCTCGTTGCGGACGAAGAGGCACGGTCGATGCACGCCGTCGTCGTCACCGCGATCGACGACTACCTGGCCCGGCGGAACGCCAAGGAGTTCGGCGACCTCGCCGACGAGATCATCGAGCGTCACGCCACGCTGCTCGCCCGCCTGGCGGAGTGATGACGGAGATCCGCTACCCCACGCTCGCTGACGTGGCGAGCATCGCCCGCAAGATCGGCGTTGGGATCAGGGACGCCGGCCTCGTCGAGTCGGCTGTGGCCCGGCCGCAGACGAGCGTGTTCGGGGAAGACGCCTACCCCGACCTGTGGACCAAGGCGGCGGCGCTGCTGCACTCACTTGTCAACAACCACCCGTTCGTGGACGGCAACAAGCGGATCGGCTGGATCGTGGCGATCACCTTCCTGCTCCAGAATCACGCCGTCACCATCGCTCAGCTCGACGAGGTCGACCAGGACATCGCGTACGACCTGGTCATCAGCGTTACGGAAAGCAGGCTGACGGAGGTGGCCGACATCGCGGCCGCCTTGCACAAGTTGTTCTGAGCGGCACCCGGACGCGCCCGGGTGGTGTCCCACCAGGCATTGGTCCGTCCGCTGCCGGCCACCGACCATCCCATCTCCCTGTAGAGCTGCCCCGGAAATGGGGCACACCCGCGCAGGGTGGCTCGGCTACACCCCGTCGGGCCAGGGCGGCGTGCGTCTCCAGCCCTCACGAGCGCCACGCGCTTGCGCCGTCCCATAACTGGGGCAGCTCTACACGCGGAGGCGGACACCACCCCAGCCGCTGTCCGGACAGGCCGAAGGGGCCTGCGCCGAGCGCAGACCCCCTCCGGGTACGCCGATCACGGCTCGAACTTGTAGCCCAGGCCCCGGACGGTGACGATGAAACGCGGCGCGGACGGCTCCGGCTCGATCTTGGAACGCAGCCGCTTCACGTGCACGTCCAACGTCTTGGTGTCACCGACATAGTCGGCGCCCCAGACCCGGTCGATGAGCTGGCCGCGGGTGAGCACCCGGCCCGCGTTACGCAGCAGCAGTTCCAGCAACTCGAATTCCTTGAGCGGCAGTTGCACAGCCCCGCCCTCGACCGTCACCACGTGCCGTTCGATGTCCATCCGCACCGGGCCGGCGGCCAGCGTCGGCGCACCCGCCTCGGCCACCTCCGGGCTCTGCCGGCGCAGCACGGCCCGGATCCGGGCAACCAGTTCCCGCGGCGAGTACGGCTTGGTGACGTAGTCGTCGGCGCCGATCTCCAGCCCGACCACCTTGTCGATCTCGCTGTCCCGAGCGGTGACCATGATGATCGGCACGG
This sequence comes from Micromonospora sp. NPDC023888, assembly GCF_040639415.1. Classification (NCBI taxonomy): domain Bacteria; kingdom Bacillati; phylum Actinomycetota; class Actinomycetes; order Micromonosporales; family Micromonosporaceae; genus Micromonospora; species Micromonospora sp. NPDC023888. The sequence goes on from NZ_JBEZZW010000011.1 coordinate 120,206, forward strand.
CCGACCGCTGCCGCAGTTGCCGGCAGACCTCGGTCCCCGACATCTCGGGCAACATCAGGTCGAGCAGCACGATGTCGGCGCCGGTACGGTCGAACTCGGTGAGGGCGTCGGTGCCGGTCGCAGCGACCGAAACCTCGAAACCCTCCTTACGGAGCATGTACGACAAGGCGTCGGAGAACGACTCCTCGTCCTCGACCACCAGAACGCGGCTCAACGGGGATTTCCTTTCATTGCTGTCAGACCTGCCGTAGCCCAGCCGGACCGGACTCGATCCCAACCGGCGGCAGTGTCGCCAGCAGGTCGTCCGGTGGGCTGGCGGGCAGCCGGAGGGTGAACGTCGATCCACCACCAAGAGTGCTCGACACCTCGACCCGTCCGCCATGGTTGCTCGCGATGTGTTTCACGATTGCCAGGCCGAGCCCGGTGCCGCCGGTGGCACGCGAACGGGCCTGGTCGGCCCGGTAGAACCGCTCGAAGATCCGGTCCACGTCGGTGGGGGCTATCCCGATCCCCTGGTCGGCGACCGCCACCTCGACGTGCTCGTCGTCACCGCGGAGGGTGACCCGCACCGTGGTGTCCTCGCCCGAGTAGTTGATGGCGTTCTCCACCAGATTCGCCACAGCGGTGGCGAGTTGGGAATCGCTGCCGTACGCGGTGAGGCCCCGCTGGCCGTCCACTGTCACCTCGACACCTCGGGCGGAAGCCGTGGTGCGGGTCCGGTCGACCACCTCGGCGATCACCCAGTCCAGCGCGACCGGCTCGGGTGGCGGTTGCGGTTCGGCGCCCTGCAACCGGGTCAGCTCCAGCAACTCCTGCACCAGCCGACCCAGTCGGGTCGACTCGTGTTGGATCCGCTCGGCGAACCGGCGCGCGGCCACCAGGTCCTCGGAGAGGTCGGGCACCGCCGCGTCGGCCGGCTCGGTGGCGTCGAGCAACGCCTCGGCGAGCAGTTGCAGCGCCCCGATCGGGGTCTTCAGCTCGTGGCTCACATTTGCCACGAAGTCGCGTCGTACCCGGGTCAGCCGGTGCGACTCGGTCACGTCGACCGCCTCCACCGCGATGAAGCCGTTGCCGAGACCCATCGCCCGCAGGTGCACGCCGAGCGGGTTCTCCCCCGCGCTGTCGCGACCTCGGGGCAGGTCCAGCTCGATCTCGCGCCGCACCCCGGTGCGCCGCACCTGGCCGGCGAGGGTACGGATCAGCGGGTGCGCGGCGATCGAGCCGGGGGTGCTGCCGGTACGCAGCAGCCCCATCGCGCGGGCGGCCGGGTTGATCAACACAGGGACGTCGTCGTTGTCCAGTACCACGACACCGGCCCGGAGTGAGTCGATCGTCCGGCGGCCGAGCCCGGCCTGCTGCTCGTCGGCGATCGCGGGCCTCCCCCTGCTCCAGCGGGAGCTGGCGCTCCCCGTCGACGTGGAGCGACCGGCCCGCGCGGGCAGGAACCGGGGCAGCAGAAGGCCGGCGGCCAACCCGGCCACCAGCGCCACGGCCACTACGACCGCCACCGTCCACTCCACCCGGCGATCGTAGGGTCATTGTTAACCTGGCTACCACACAGAACGGGACGAACCACCCGCACTTCCAGAAGTGTTCACCCCTGCGTCTGGCGTCGTTCACCGTGGTTCATCCGAGGTCCGCCCGCGCCCCATACCGTTGGCGTCGCACCTGCTCAACCCCCCTGCGCCGGCACCCGTCGGCGGCGACCGACCACAGGACGTGATGATGCGCGACGAGTTTCGGGCCGATCTCCAGATCGTCAGCCAACTGCTGGTGGACATGGCGGAGGGCGTCCGCGCCGCCATGCGCCAGGCCACCCGGGCCCTGCTCACCGCCGACCGGCAGGCCGCCGAGACGGTCATCGAGCGGGACGCCGAGATCGACGACCTCTACCGACACGTCGAGGAGCGGGTCTGCGACCTGCTCGCCCGACAGGCGCCGGTCGCCTCCGACCTCCGGGCGATGATCACCGCGCTGCACGTGGCCGCTGACCTGGAGCGGATGGGCGACCTCGCCGAGCACGTGGCGAAGACCGCCCTGCGCCGGCACCCCTCTCCCGCCGTCCCAGCCGAACTGCGGACGGTTTTCACCGAGATGTCCGATATCGCCGACCGGATGGCCGTGAAGATCGGCTCGGTGCTGGCGAAGCCCGACGCCGACCTGGCCGGTGAACTGGACGGCGACGACGACGCCATGGACGAGCTGCACAAGAACCTGTTCGCCATGCTGCTCGGCGACGACTGGCCGTACGGGGTGGAGACCGCGATCGACGCCACCCTGCTGGGCCGCTTCTACGAGCGCTTCGCCGACCACGCGGTGAACGCCGGCGAGCACGTGATCTATCTGATCACCGGGCAGAACGGGCCCTCCGCGAGCTGAACCAGGCAGGACGAAGGCCCCCGGAATTCCGGGGGCCTTCGTCGTCGGCTCAGCGGCCCTGGTTGGCGACCGCGGCGGCGGCTTCCTTGGCTGCCGTCGGGTCGAGGTAGGTGCCACCCAGGGTGAGTGGGCGCAACTGCGGGTCGAGGTCGTAGCGCAGCGGGATGCCGGTCGGGATGTTCAGCTTGGCGATCGCCTCGTCGGAGATCTGGTCCAGGTGCTTGACCAGGGCGCGCAGCGAGTTGCCGTGCGCGGCCACCAGCACCGTCCGGCCGGCCAGGATGTCCGGCACGATGGAGTCGTACCAGTAGGGCAGCATCCGCTCGACGACGTCCTTGAGGCATTCGGTACGCGGCATCAGCTCGGTCGGCAGCAGCGCGTAGCGGGGGTCGCCGACCTGCGACCACTCGTCGTTGTCGTCGATCGGCGGCGGCGGCGTGTCGTACGACCGGCGCCAGAGCATGAACTGCTCCTCGCCGTACTCGTCAAGGGTCTGCTTCTTGTTCTTGCCCTGCAGGGCGCCGTAGTGGCGCTCGTTGAGCCGCCACGACCGGCGCACCGCGATCCAGTGCCGGTCGGCGGCGCTGAGCGCCAGCTCGGCGGTGCGGATCGCACGGCGCAGCACGCTGGTGTGCACGACGTCCGGCAGCAGGCTGTGCTCGCGCATCAGCTCGCCGCCGCGCCGCGCTTCGCCCTCGCCCTTCTCGGTCAGGTCGACGTCCACCCAGCCGGTGAAGAGGTTCTTGGCATTCCAGTCGCTCTCACCGTGGCGCAGCAGGACCAGCGTCCCGACGGTGGGCCCTTCGCTCGCAGTCATGCGGATCATCCTGCCTCAAGCGCCGAGGGGACACGCGGGCAGCCGTCGTGACGACCACCACGTGAAAATGCGGATGACCAGCGGCTGCGCCCGCCACTAGGGTTGTAAGGCACGCCAGTCACATCGGTCATTACTTGCAAGCGGGGCGCCATATGCGGACGATGCGGAGTTGGTTCCGGGACACCACCGGCGGCCTGCCCACCACCTTCTGGTACCTGTGGTCGGGCACCCTGATCAACCGGCTCGGCTCGTTCGTCCTCGTCTTCCTCGCCATCTACCTCACCCAGGAACGCGGCTTCTCGGCCTCGCAGGCCGGCCTGGTGATCGGCCTGTGGGGCGTCGGCGGCGCGTTCGGCACCACCGCCGGCGGCACCCTGGCGGACCGGTGGGGTCGCCGACCCACACTGCTCACCGCGCACGTGGGCGCGGCCACGATGATGCTCGGCCTCGGCCTGGCCCGGGACCTCTGGGCGGTGGCGCTGGGCGCCCTGCTGCTCGGCATGTTCGCCGAGGCGGCCCGGCCCGCGTTCGGCGCGATGATGATCGACGTCGTCCCGGCCAAGGACCGGCTGCGCGCCTTCTCGCTGAACTACTGGGCGATCAACCTGGGCTTCGCCTGTGCCGCCGTCCTCGCCGGCCTCGCCGCGCAGGCCGACTACCTGCTGCTCTTCGTGGTCGACGCCGGCACCATGCTGATCACCGCGCTGATCATCTTCACCCGGGTGCCGGAGACACGGCAGTCCGGCAGCGCCGCCAGCCCCGCGGCGAACGCCCCGCGCGGCGCCCTGCGCACGATCCTCACCGACCGCGTCTACCTCGGCTTCGTGGCTCTCAACCTGTTCGCCGCGCTGGTCTTCCTCCAGCACATCTCGATGCTGCCGATCGCCATGGGCGACGACGGCCTGAGCCCGGCCACCTACGGCACGGTGATCGCGCTCAACGGGGTCCTCATCGTGGTCGGCCAGCTCTTCGTACCCCGGCTGATCCGGGGTCGGAGCCGCTCGCACGTGCTCGCGCTGGCGTCCGTGGTGATGGGCGTCGGGTTCGGGCTGACCGCATTCGCTGGCACCCCCTGGTTCTACGGGCTGACCGTGCTGATCTGGACGGTGGGCGAGATGCTCAACTCGCCGTCCAACTCCACCCTGATCGCCGAACTCTCCCCGGCCGAGCTGCGTGGTCGCTACCAGGGCGTCTTCTCCCTGTCCTGGCAGATCGCCGGGGCCAGCGCGCCGATCCTCGGCGGCCTGGTGCGCGAGCACGCCGGCAACGACACGCTCTGGTACGGCTGCGCCGCGCTCGGCGTGCTGACTGCCGTGGCCCACCTGGTGTCGGGGCCGGCCCGGGAGCGGAGGGCAGCCGAGCTGCGCCGCTCCGGTGAGGCACTGGCACCCGTGGACACCGGCCGGACGGCGCAACCCGCCGAGGCGGCGGCCTGACGACTGGCGCCGGGGCGGCCCGAGTTCCTACCCTGCAATCGGAATAGTTAAGAAACCGAACTGTCGGGAGGTCGGGTGCACGCCCTGCGGCGCTGGTGGCACGACACCGCGGGCGGTCTTCCCGCCACCTTCTGGTATCTCTGGGCCGGCCTGCTGATCAACCGGGCCGGCGCGTTCGCCATGCTGTTCCTCTCGCTCTACCTCACCGACGTACGCGGAGCGAGCATCGGGCTGGCCGGCACTGTGGTCGGCGCCTACGGGGCCGGCGGCGCGGCCGGCGTGCTGCTCGGTGGTGTCCTCGCCGACCGGTGGGGCCGCCGGGCGACCCTGCTCGCCGCGCACCTGAGCACCGTGGTCCTGATGGTGGCGCTCGCCTTCAGCAAGCCCCTGCTCCTGATCGCGGTGCTCTCCGCGCTTGTCGGCGTGGTCCACTCGATGCCCAGTCCGGCGTTCGTCGCGGCGATCGTCGACGTGGTGCCCGCCGAGCGCCGCTCCCGCGCGTTCAACCTCCAGTTCTGGGCGTTCAACCTGGGCATGGCGGTCGCCTCGCTGCTCGCCGGGGTGCTGGCCGAGGCGAGCTTCACGGCACTGTTCCTGGTCGACGCCGGCGCCACCCTGACGGCGGCCGCCGTGATCGGCTGGAAGGTACCGGAGACCCTACGGCTGGCCGCCCCGCCGGCCGACCCTCCGCCGGCCGACCCCGCGCCGGTCCGGCCCCGTCGAGAGGGACTGCACACCGCGCTCACCGACCGCACCTTCCTGGTCTTCGTCGGGCTCACCTTCGTGCTGGCCGTCCTCACCATGCAGACGTCGACGATCATGCCGCTGGCCATGCGCACGGACGGTCTGGGCCCATCGGCGTACGGGCTGGTGGTGGCGCTCGGCGGCGCGCTGATCGTGATCGGGCAACTGTTCGTGCCCCGGCTGATCGACAGGCACCGCAAGGACGTCGTCCTGGCCGCCTCCACCGCACTGCTCGCGCTCGGCTTCGGAGTGCTCGCCGTCGCCGACGAACTGGCCGTCTACCTGGGTGCCGCGGTGGTCTGGACGGTCGGCTCGATGCTTGCCGCCCCGCCCAACGCGCAGATCAACGCCGACCTGGCACCGCCGCAGCTACGCGCCCGGTATCAGGCGGTCTTCTACCTGACGTTCCCGGCCGCGGCGTTCGTCGCTCCCACCCTCGGCGGGGTGAGCCTGCAACACCTCGGCGACCGGCACTGGCTGCTCGTGGGTGGGCTGGGCATGGCGGCGGCGGTCGGGCACCTGCTCGCCGGACCACCCCGGGAGCGGCACGTCGCCGCGCTGCGCCGGGAGCGGACACCATCCGCCGACCGGGTGCCCACCGCATGACTCCCGACACGGCAAAGCGCCCACCACGTCCCTGAGGTCGTGGTGGGCGCCCGCCGGTGGGGCCGGCGGCGGCGGGCAGACACTCACCCCCGTAAGCGTCGCCCGCTCAGCCGCCGGTCCAAACAGGTGGGCACCGTCCCCCAACGGTAAATCCACCCGTCCCCTCGCGTCTCGCCTGGTGCGCGGATCTGATCGATCCGCCGCTCCCCCGAACGTTTCCAAGCGGGACGCGGTGCAATAAAGCTAGTTCGCCCGGATTCTGGATTCAACCCAGAACGGCTGTCTCGCCGGTCACAACTGACGAGTATCCGCTGCTCGGGCCTCGATCTCTGGCAACAGCCGGGTACCCGTCAGCCATTCCCGCAAACACCTCAACCGTCCTCCCGATCGGGCGACTCGGTCCGGAAAAAGTTGCTCTGCCGGCCGTCGCGCAACTGTTCCTGATAAATCAGGTTCAGCCGGCGCAGATCAAAGGTATGGAACCACTCATCCCAGGTGATCTCGCGAATTCGGCTACTTTCCCGGTAACCGGGGATGTTGAAGGTCAGAACGCCCGCCCGGCCGTCGCGCTCGGTGCCCGCGATGGTTGCCGGCCTGGCCCCACGCTCCCGGGCCCACCGCTGGATCACCTCGTGGTTCGCGGTGATCAGACTCCGCCCCGGTCGCTCCGGCCGGTCCGTGACCGACGAGATCACCTGCGAGCTGCGGACCGACCGTCCGGTGCCCCGTCCGGTCCGGATCCCACCGGCCGACGTGCCGCCACCTGTCGACGGCGTCAGCGTGCGCCTGGCCGGCGCACTCTTGGCCGCTGTCGTGCGCTTCGCTGTGGTGCGCTTGGCCGGCGTCGCGCGCTTCGCTGTCGTGCGCTTGGCCGCCGCGTTCTTGGCCGGTGCCGTGCGCTTCGCCGCCGGCCGGGCCGGTGCCTTCTTCGCTGGCGCCTTCCGCGCGGGCGCCGTACGCGCCGTCGCTGTCTTGCGGGCGGCCGTGGTCTTGCGGGCAGCCGTGGTCCGGCTCGCGGCCGTGGTCTTGCGGGCTGCCGTCGACGCTGTGGTCTTCTTCGCGGCGGTCGCCTTCTTCGCCGGCGCCCTCTTCGCCGCCGCCGTCGACTTCCGCGCGGCGGTCGCCTTCGTTGCGGCGGCCCGCTTCGCCGGCGCGCTCTTGTTCGCCGGTACGGCCTTCGCGCGACTCGGTGCCGCCCTCGACGCCGACTTCTTCGTGGCGGCGGCCCGACCGGCCGATGCCCTGGTGCCGGTGGCCCGGCCCGACGGGCCGGTGCTGCTCCGACCCGCGCCGGCCCGCATCGAACGCACCAACTGTTTCACCAGGTCGGGCTTGCGCAGCGCGGAGATCCCGGAGACCCCGCGTTTGCGCAGTTGCCCACGGATGTCGTCCACCCGCATCCGGGAGATCTCCGACTCGGAGACTCCCGGGGTACCCGGTGTCTGGTTGCCGGCCTGTCGCTTCGTCCTGGTCGCAGTCGCGCCGCGACCTGAGCTGTTCCGCTGAGCCATGGGACGCTCCGCTCCTTGACACTCCGTCCTCGGCGCGCGGGGGTCCCTCGCCGCACCGCGCGGAGCGGCATACCCGTCAGGAGCGGTCCGAACCACCGGCAGCTCGTCGTGATCGTGCTCGATCCGGGATCGAGAGTGGCATCCGCGCGGAAGCGGGGCGCGAGCGCCGGGTGTGCGGTCAGGACTGGTCGGGACCGGCGCCGGAGGGCTCGAAGAGATGGGCGAACGCGGCCAGGTTGGCGGTCGACTCGCCACGCTTGACCCGCCACTCGTACTCACGGCGGATCGAACTGCCGAAGCCGATCTCCAGCATCGTGTCGAACGACTCGTCGGCGTACGTCAGCACGGAGCCGAGCAGCCGGTCCAACTCGTCGGCGTCCACCCCGGCCGGGTTGACCCGCCCGGTCAGGTACACGTCGCCGACCGCGTCGGTGGAGAAGGAGACCCCGTACATCCGGGCGTTGCGCTGCAACAGCCAGGCCCACAGCTCCTCGCGACGCTCGTCCGGTTGGCGCATCACGAACGCCTCGACCCGCAGTGCGTGCTCGCCGATGATCAGGTTGCAGACCGTCTTGAGTTTGTGCGTGCCCGGCAGGGTCACCGCGTACGAGTCGGGGCCGGTCGCCTCCCAGGCCAGCTCCCGCTCCGCGCAGACCGACTCGATCAGGGTCGCAAGATCGCTCTTCGGGCTCACCGGACCCACTCTACGACCGACCCGCCCGGCGCACCCGTCGACGGTGACGCCCCTCGGTCACCAGGAGCAGGAGAGCGCCGGCTTGGCCGCCAGGTCGGCCGCGAGCCGGGCGCGGTGCACGGCGATCGCCTCGCCGTAGACGCCGAGCAGACCGGCGACCGTACGGTCCCAGGAGAAGTGCCGGGCATGCTGCTCGGCTCCCCGGCCGAGCGCCGCCCGCAGGGCTCGGTCCGGCAGCAGACGGCCCAGCGCCCTGGCCCAGTCGACGGGGTCGTGGCCGTCGATCAGGACGCCACTGACCTGATCCCGCACGGCGGTGACCAGCCCGCCGACGGCGGCGGCCAGCACCGGCGTACCGCAGGCCTGCGCCTCCAGGGCGACCAGCCCGAACGATTCGTTGTGGGACGGCACCGCGACCAGGTCGGCAGCCCGGTACAGGGCCGGCAGGTCGTCCCCGGTGAGCGGCGGCAGGAACCGCACCCCGTCGGTGACCCCGAGCGTGGCGGCCAGCTCGATGAGCGCGGTCGGCCGGTCCAGTCCACTGCCGCTGGGGCCGCCGCAGATCACCACCGTCACCTGGTCGGCAAGCGCCGGGTCGCGATCGCGCAGCGCGGCGATCGCGCGAATCAGCACGTCGGGGGCTTTGAGTGGCTGGATCCGACCGACGAAGGCGACGACGTACCCGTCGGCCGGCAGCCCCAGCTCGCGGCGAGCCGCACGGGTCGCCGCGGCCCGGTCGCCCGGCGCGGGCCGGAACCGGCCCAGGTCGACACCCGGTTGCACCACGGAGACCCGGCCCGGGTCGGCGCCGTAGCGGGCCAGGAGGTCGCTGGCCTCGACCCGGGTGTTGGCGACCAGCCGGTCCGCCTCGGCGACCACCTGTTCCTCGCCGATCACCCGGGCCTTGGGCTCGGGCCGGTCGCCGGCCGCGAGCTGGGCGTTCTTGACCTTCGCCAGGGTGTGCGCGGTGTGCACGAGCGGCACCCCCCAACGCTCCTTGGCCAGCCAGCCGACCTGCCCGGAGAGCCAGTAGTGGGAGTGGATCAGGTCGTAGTGCCCGGGCGGGCGGGACGCCTCGGCGCGCAGCACCCCGGCTGTGAAGGCGCAGAGCTGGCCGGGCAACTCTTCCTTGGTGAGGCCCTCCAAAGGGCCGGAGGTGACGTGCCGGACCTGCACGCCAGGTGCCATCTCGACGACCGGGGGCAGGTCGCCGGAGGTGGCCCGGGTGAAGATCTCCACCTCGACGTTGGCTTCGGCGAGTCGCCGCGCGACCTCGAGGATGTAGACGTTCATCCCGCCGGCGTCGCCCGTGCCGGGCTGGTGCAGGGGGGAGGTGTGCACCGAGAGGGTGGCGATGCGGCGCGGCCGGGGCCACGGTCGGGCACCTCGCTGACGCCCGACACCGGTGTGCATTTCCGCCACATCCGCTCCTTCGTCACGGTAGATGCCGTCTCGCACGACCGGCGCTTCTCGGTCAACCTGTACGCCAGATGTCATCTTCCCCATCGGGCTTCGGAAATTCCCCAGCGCGGCCCCCGGGGGTGACGGACCTCATCACCGCACCCCCGTCGATGGCCGCCCCCGCCCGGTCGGAACGGGTCCCACGGTCGCTGTGACAATGTCGGAATGACAGCTGTCGCCATCGTCACCGGAGCGTCCAGCGGGATCGGCGCGGCCACCGCCCGCCGACTCGCCGCCGAGGGCTTCCACGTGCTCGCCGCCGCCCGCCGCGCCGAGCGGCTCGCCGACCTGGTCGCCGACATCACCGCCGCTGGCGGGCAGGCCACCGCGGTGACGTGCGACATCACGTCGGACGAGTCGGTGGCCGGGCTGGCCGAGGCCGCCGCCCAGGCACCCGGGCCGGTCACCCTGCTTGTCAACAACGCTGGCGGAGCGCGCGGGCTGGACCCGGTGGAGTCCGGCTCGGTCGCGGACTGGCAGTGGATGTACGACGTCAACGTGCTCGGCACGCTGCGGGTCACCCAGGCGCTGCTGCCCGCGCTTGAGGCGTCCGGCTCCGGCACCATCGTGGTGGTCTCCTCCACCGCCGGCCTGACCGTCTACGAGGGTGGGGGCGGCTACACCGCCGCGAAGCACGCGCAGACCGCCATCGCCGGCACGCTCCGCCTGGAGCTGTGCGGCCGACCGCTGCGGGTGATCGAGATCGACCCGGGCATGGTGAAGACCGACGAGTTCGGGCTGGTCCGCTTCGAGGGGGACGCGGAACGGGCGGCCGCCGTCTACGCCGGGGTGCCGGGGCCGCTTGTCGCCGAGGACGTCGCCGACTGCATCGCCTGGTGCGCCACCCGCCCGGAGCACGTCAACATCGACCGGCTGGTGGTCCGGCCCCGGGCGCAGGCCGCCCAGCACAAGGTGCACCGGGTCAGCCAGTAGAGCCGGCAATGAGCGGCGTGGCGCGGCATCGGCCGCTCGGTGTGGTCACCCGGGGCACGACCAACCCGAACCGGCTCCGTCGGGTGGACAACTGGATCGTCGCCACCTGCGCCGACCGGCTCAGGGCGGCGGCCGATCCCCTGGTGGTCGACCTCGGCTACGGCGCCAACCCGGTGACCGCCGTGGAACTGCGCGCCCGGCTGGCGGCGGGGGTTCGTCCCGACGTACGGCTGGTGGGGTTGGAGATCGACCCGGCCCGGGTGGCCGCCGCGGCCCCGGCCGCCGACCCGCCGGGCCTGACGTTCGCCCGCGGCGGGTTCGAGCTGGCCGGGCTCCGGCCGGTGCTGGTCCGCGCGTTCAACGTGCTGCGACAGTACGACGAGAGCGAGGTTGCGGACGCCTGGCGGACGATGACCGCCGCGCTCGCCCCGGGCGGGGCACTCGTCGAGGGCACGTGCGACGAGTTGGGTCGCCTCGCCGCGTGGCTGCTGGTCGACGCCGACGGCCCCCGGACGCTCACCCTGGCCGCGAAGCTCACCACGCTGGGCAGCCCCGCCGAGCTGGCCGAGCGGCTACCCAAAGCGCTGATCCACCGCAACGTTCCCGGTGAGCCGGTGCACGATCTGATCCGCGCCCTGGACGACGCCTGGCAGGCCGCCGCCCCGTACGCCACCTTCGGCCCCCGCCAACGCTGGCTGAGAGCGGTGACCCGGCTGCGCGAGACCGGCTGGCCCGTCCTCGACGGTCCCCACCGCTGGCGGCACGGGGAACTGACCCTCCCGTGGCCGCCCTGACCCCGAGCGTGGGCTCAGAGGGCGCAGTTGATGAGTACGGGCTCGGGGTGGAGGGTGACGCCGAAGCGGTCGTGCACAGTGTCGCGGATGTCCCGGGCGAGGCTCAGCAGGTCGCCGGTGTGGGCGGTGCCGCTGCGGTTGGTGAGGGCGAGAGTGTGCTTGCCGGAGATGGCCACACCGCCCGGCCCGGGGTGCCCCTTGGTGAAGCCGGCCTTGTCGATCAGCCAGGCCGCGCTCACCTTGACCATGCCGTCGGCTCCGGGCCAGGCGGGCGGGTCGCCCAGCTCGGCGGCGCGCGCCAGGAGCAGCTCGTACGTCGCCTGGTCCAGCACCGGGTTGGTGAAGAAGGAGCCGACCGAACGAGTGTCGGGGTCGGTGGCGTCGAGCACCATGCCCTTGCCCGCGCGCAACCGCAGCACCGCCGCGCGGGCGTCGGCAAGCGGCACCTGGTCGCCCACCTCGACACCGAGCGCGCGAGCCAACTCGGCGTAGCGCACCGGGCCGGAGAGCGGGGACCTGGTGAGTCGGAAGTCGACGGACAGCACCACCCAACGGTCCCGGTACTTGAAGATGCTGCCTCGGTAGGCGAACCCGCAGTCGGCGGCGGGGATGATGCGGCGGGTGCCCTCGGCCCGGTCGTACACCTCGACGCCGCTTATCGTCTCGGCCACCTCCTGGCCGTACGCGCCGACGTTCTGGATCGGGGTGGCGCCGGTCGAGCCGGGGATGCCGGAGAGGCACTCCAGCCCGGCCCAGCCGTTGGCTACGGTGGCGGCGACCAGGTCGTCCCAGGGCTCGCCGGCGTCGACCCGTACGGTGACCGATCCGGCGTCCTCGCCGACGACGCTCAGCCCACGGGAGCGGACCAGCACGACGGTGCCGGGGAAGCCGGCGTCGCCGATCACCACGTTGCTGCCACCGGCCAGGATCAGGACCGGCTCGTCCGCGGCGCGGACGGCGCGGACGATCTCGTCGGCACTGTCGGCGGCGACGATCCGCTGGGCCGTCCCACCCATCCGCAGAGTGGTGTAGCTGGCCAGTGGACCAGGGATGGCACGATCGGCTTCGGTTGTCGGCTGGGCGGAGGCGTCTGGCACGCCCTTCACCTTAGGCTGAGTGATAGCCGTGGCACCCACTGGTCGCCCGGCACCCCCGGGAGGATGGCGATGAGCAGACTGCAGGGCAGTAAGGATTTCTGGGTCGGGGCGCTCCGAGCGGAGGGTCCCGCGTTCGCGGCGGCGGTGGCCGAGGCGCCGCCGGAGACACCGGTTCTGTCCTGTCCGGGCTGGACGGTCAACGACCTCACACTGCACCTCGCTGGCATCTACCACTGGGTTTCGTCGTTCGCCGGGTCCGGCCGGCCCGCTCAGCCGGCCCACCGGGAAGCGCTTGAGGCGGACCCGGGCGTGCGCCCGCTCGAGCTGTGGCAGCAGGGGTACGAGCGGCTGATGACCGTCTTCGACGGGCTCGACCCGGAGGCGCCGGCGTGGAACTGGGCTCCGCAGCCGAAGAAGGCCGGTTTCTGGCCGCGTCGGATGGCGCACGAGACGGCCGTGCACCGTTGGGACGCGCAGCTCGCCATCGCGGCCGGCGAGCCGGTGGAGGCGAAGCTCGCGGCCGACGGGGTGAGTGAGGTGCTTGACACCTGGCTGCCGGCGGGCCGGCGGCGGACGCCGGGCGACTGGCACGGGGTGGTGCAGCTCACCGCGACCGACGCCGCTCAGGAGTGGTATTTGCGGCTGCGCGGCGAGGGGGTGGCGCTGCTCGACACGGCGACCATCTTCGACCACGACGATCATCACGCTCGGGCTCAGGTCAGCGGCACGGCGAGCGACCTGCTGCTGGCGCTCTGGGGTCGGGTGAGCTTCGAGACGCTTGACGTTGCCGGCGATCCCAACCTGCTGGATGGCCTGCGGGTCAAGTGATCGGTTCGTCTCGACGAGGGCGTCACCCCGCCGGGTGGCGCCCTCGCCCGTTCCGAGACGACGAGAGAGCGCTCTCTTGACAGTGCGGGAAGCACCGGTCAGGCTGGCGCGAGAGCGCTCTCTCGATTGCCGTCGTCATGCGGCAGATCACCTCCGGGGTTTCGCTCAGGAGGCGATCTACGGGACATGGACCTGGACGGTTATCTCGTATGGTCAATCCCGAGGGTTACCGCAGGCGGTTCCAGGCTGCGACGAGCGGGAGGAAGGCGCGATGACGACGGCGCAACGGCCGACGCTCGAAGCGGTGGCAGCGCGGGCCGGAGTGTCCCGGGCCACCGTGTCCCGGGTGGTGAACGGCTCCACCACAGTCGCCGAGCCGATCCGGGAGGCGGTCACCCGGGCGGTCGCCGAGCTGGGCTACGTGCCCAACCTCGCCGCCCGCAGCCTGGTCACCCAACGCACCGACTCGATCGCCCTGGTCATGCCGGAAGCGGCCACCCGGGTCTTCTCCGACGACCAGGTCTTCCCCGGCATCATCCGTGGTGTCAGCCAGGAACTGGAGGCCGCCGACAAGCAACTGGTGCTGATGCTCGCCGGTTCACCGGCCGGACACCACCGGGTCGAGCGGTACACCACCGGCCGGCACGTCGACGGGGTGCTCTTCGCCTCGCTGCACGGTGCCGACCCGCTGCCCGGCACCCTGGCCCGGCTCGGCATTCCGGTGGTGGTCAGCGGCCGGCCGCTCGGCGACGTGCCCGTGCCGTACGTCGACGTCGACCACGTGGGCGGAGTGACCGCTGCCATTCGACACCTGATCGACAGCGGTCGTCGACGGATCGCCACCATCGCCGGCCCGCAGGACATGATCGCCGGAATCGAACGGCTCAGCGGTTACCGCAGCGCGGTCGCCGACGCGGGGCTGCCCGAACTCGTCGCCGTCGGCGACTTCACAAGGGAGTCCGGGTCGGCGGCGATGCGCCGGCTGCTCACCGAGCACCCCGACCTGGACGGTGTCTTCGCCGCCTCCGACCTGATGGCGCACGCCGCCCTGCGGACACTGCGCGAGGCCGGCCGACGGGTGCCGGAGGACGTCGCGGTCATCGGCTTCGACGACATCGAAACCGCCGCGTACACCGAGCCACCGCTGACCACCGTCCGGCAGCCGATCGTGGAACTCGGCCGGCGGATGACCCGCCAGCTACTCCGGCTCGCCGCCGGGGAGACCATCGAGCAGGCGGTCATGCTCCCCACCGAGCTGATCCGGCGCGCGTCAGCCTGAACAACCGCCACACCGGCCGCGCCCGCGGCAAGATCCGCACAACCTCAGGGTTGTTGCTGCCTCATGACGTCCGGAGGCAGCAACAACCCTGAAGTTGCTTCCTCCCGGCGTACCGGGCACGGGGGTTTAACTCCTCGCCGCGGCGGACGATCATGGTTAGTCTCGCCGGCATGCCGGACCATATCGCGCTGCCGCACGTCCCCACACTCTTCGACGTCGCCGAGTACGCCCACGCTGCCACCGTCGCGCCGGCCGATCACACCCCGCAGGGGGCCTGAGATGCGGATCCGAGTGGCGCAGCCGGACGACGCCCCGGACGTGGTGGCCCTGCGGGCGACCGTCGTTCCGTACCTGGTGCGCGGTGTCGAGTCGACGCGGAAGATGATCGCCGAACCACCGCCCGGGGAGGACTGGGCCGCCTTCGTGGCCGAGGTCGACGGGCGGGTGGTCGGCTGGGTGTCCGCCGAACGCATCGGGACGACATCGGTGGCTAACGTCGGCGGCATCAACCTGCTGCACGTGCACCCGGAGCACCGGCGGCGCGGCATCGGGACGGCCCTGCTGACCGCCGCGACCGACCACCTCCGCCCGTTGGGGGTCCGCCGGGTGCGTGCCATGGCGCTGCCGGACGCGCTGCCGTTCGCCCGCCGACACGGTTACGAGCCCAGTCGGGAGGTGCGCTACTCGGCGCTCAACCTGAATCCGGCACCAGCGCTGCCCGAGCCGCCCCCGGGCGTACGGCTGCGCCCGATCGCCGACCTGGACCCGCACCTGCTGTACGTCGCGAATACGGCCTCGTCACTGGACGAACCGGGCGACGTGCCGGTCGACGCGCAGAGCTACGAGAGCTGGCAGTACGACGTGTGGGACAACCTCGGGCTGGACAAGGCGGCCAGCACCGCCGCCGAGGTCGACGGCGTTGTGGTCGCCTTCAGCCTGGTAAAGCGGGACGGGGACCGGATGTGGTCGGACTACACGGGCTCCATCCCCGGGTACCGGGGGCGTGGGCTGGCCCGGCTGTCCAAGATGGCGGCGCTGCACCGGGCCGCCGCCAACGGCGTACGGATCGCGTACACGTCGAACGACGAGACCAACGCGCCGATGCTGGCGATCAACGCCCGGCTCGGCTACCGGCCGGTCGCGGCCCAGTGGTCCTGCCTGGCCGACCTGACCTGATCAATCATCGTCGATCCGGGACCAGGCCTGTTCTCGCCTCAGCGGCGATTGTCTCAAGGTGATCGACCGTACGCCAAGCCGCTTGGTTAGCACCTGCCCGACAGCCCCATCCGAGCTACGGTGATCAGGTGATGAAAAGTAGGTCAGAATCGCCTCGGAGACCTACTTTTCATCACCTGATCGAGGCGGAAGCGGTGGCTGCGGCCGACGTCAGGCGGCGTCGAAGACCTGGCGCGCTGTCGCGTGGGTGTCGGCGCCGAAGAGGACCAGGCGGGCCTCGGTGACGGTGGCCGGAGTGGCCGCGCGCAGCACCGACAGCGCCTGCCGGACCGCGTCGTCGAGCGGCCAGCCGTAGATGCCGGCGGAGATCAGCGGGAACGCCACTGTGGACGCGCCCAGCTCGTCGGCCACCCGCAGGCTGTTGGCGTAACAGTCGCGCAGCAGCGCCGACCGGTCCTCGCTGGGCGACCAGACCGGCCCGACGGTGTGGATCACCCAGCGGGCCGGTAGCTCGCCGGCGGTGGTCGCCACGGCCTGGCCGGTGGGTAGGCCCCTGCCGTAGTGGGACGCCCGCAGCGCCCGGCACTCGGCGAGGATGGCCGGCCCACCGCGCCGGTGGATCGCGCCGTCGACGCCACCGCCGCCGAGCAGGGACGAGTTCGCGGCGTTCACGATGGCGTCCACCCGCTGGGTGGTGATGTCCCCCTCGACCAGCGTGACCTCCATGTCAGTCCCTCTCGATCGGCTGGCCGAGCGAACGGCGGGCCAGCAGGGTGGCACCGGCGACCGCCGCCGGCATGATCAGCACCGCGCCGAGGGGGATGAGGAAGCAGAGGAAGACCGCCACACCGAAGCCGAGCGAGGCGGCGCGGTCGGCCTTCAGGATCGTCCGGCGCTGCGGCAGCCGCATCCCCCGCCGGTAGAACGGCGCACCGACCAGCTCCACGGCGAGGAACCAACCGCCCACCGCCGCCCCGATGACCGGGACGACCGTCTGACCGACCACCGGGATGAAGCCGGCGAGGAACAGCGGAATCCCCACCAGCGCCGTGAGCGCCACCAGCCGTACCGAGTCGGCGAGACTGCGGCGCAGCGACGACCAGAACGGCACGTCCACCGCACCCGGCGTGCCGCCGTACCGCTGCTCGACCCGCTCGGAGATCTTCTCGTAGAACGGGTCGCCGATGACCAGGGTCACCGCGGTGAAGGTGAGCACACCGAGCAGGCCGCCAACGCCCAGGAAGGCCAGCCCGGCGATCACCCGGACCAGACTGCGGGTGGTGCTCGACCAGTCGTCGGCGAACGGGGTGACAAGCGCCGCGAGGTCGTCCACGAAATACACAAGGGTGGCGAGCGCGGCCAGGAACAACGCGCCGGAGATCAGCGCCGGCACGATGCCGAGCAGCATCAGCCCCGGGCTGCGGACGTAGAGGCCGAGCCCGCGCAGGAGCAGGCCAGCCCCGGCGAGGAAGCGTCCGACGACCCCGGTCACCGGGCTGGCGATTCTGCTGGCATCCACGATCGAGCAGCCTAGCGAGCGGTGATCGAATCCGCCGGGCTGCGCGCTAGCAGTGACCCGTACCGCGTGCATCAACCGGTTGGTGGACGGCAGCGATCAACCGGGGACGCCGGCGGTCATCGCCGACCGGTCGATTCGCCGCCGGGTCACCCCGACGACCCTTGAGGGGGTACGAGGCCAACGGCGGAAGGCGGCACGATGCCGGTCATCGAGGTGACCCACCTGAAGAAGCGGTACGGCGATCTGGTGGCGGTGGACGACGTGTCGCTCGCCGTGGAGGCCGGAGAGATCTTCGGCGTCCTGGGCCCGAACGGCGCCGGTAAGACCACCACCGTGGAGTGTGTCGCCGGGCTCCGTGTCCCCGACGGGGGCGGGGTGTCGGTCCTCGGGCTCGACCCTCGCCGGGACGCGGCCCAGCTCCGGCAGCGGGTCGGGGTGCAACTTCAGGAGAGTCAACTGCCGGACCGGCTCCGGGTGGCCGAGGCACTGGAGTTGTACGCCTCGTTCTACCGCAACCCGGCGGACCCGGCCGCGCTGATCGACAAGCTGGGTCTCGGTGAGAAGCGGAACACCTCGTACAAGAAGCTCTCCGGCGGTCAGAAGCAGCGGCTCTCCATCGCGCTGGCCCTGGTGGGCAACCCGGAGATCGCCATCCTCGACGAGCTGACCACCGGGCTGGACCCGCAGGCCCGCCGGGACACCTGGGGCCTCATCGAACAGGTCCGCGACAGCGGGGTGACGATCGTGCTGGTCACCCACTTCATGGAGGAGGCCGAGCGGCTCTGCGACCGGGTCGCGGTGATCGACCGGGGCCGCGTCGTCGCGCTGGACAGCCCCGCGGGCCTGGTGTCGACAGTGGCGCCGGAGCAACGAATCCGGTTCCGGCCGTCGGCCCCGATCGACGACCGGCTCCTCACCGACCTGCCCGAGGTCACCGACGTGCACCGCACCGGCAGCCAGGTGGTGGTCACCGGCACCGGCGAGGTGCTGCACGCGGTCACCTCGGTGCTCGCCCGGCACCAGATCGTCGCCGCGGACCTGCGGCTGGAGCAGTCCACCCTCGACGACGCGTTCGTCGAGCTGACCGGCCGCCGGCCCGCCAACTGAGAGAAGGAGACACCATGCACGGCTTCCGCCAGATCCTGAGGATCGAGGCGCGGCTCTACCTGCGGGACCGGCCGACGCTGCTCTCCACCATCGGGGTGCCCACCCTGATCCTGACGGTGCTCGGGCTGATCCCCGCACTCCGCGAGCCGGATCCGACCTTCGACGGGCAGACCTTCGTCAGCTACTTCGCACCGTCGCTGCTGGTGGTCAGCCTGGTCGTTGTCGGGGTGAACACCCTGCCCGCCGTGTTGGCCACCTACCGGGAACGCGGCGTGCTGCGCCGGCTGGCAACCACCCCGGCGCACCCGGCGGCTCTGCTCGCCGCCCAACTGGTGCTGGCCCTGGCCGGGATCCTGGCCAGCGCGCTGCTGCTCATCGTCGTCGCCCGGCTGGCTTTCGGGGTGCCGCTGCCCCGGCACCCGCTCGGCTTCGCGCTGGCGTTCGTGCTCGGCACGGCGGCGCTGCTGGCGCTCGGCCTGCTGGTCGCCGCCGTGGCCCGGACGACGAAGGCGGCCCAGGCCCTGGCCGCACCGTTGTTCATGGTCACCATGTTCTTCGGCGGGGCCTACCTCCCCCGGTTCCTGCTTCCGGACTTCGTGGCGCGGATCGGTGACTACACGCCGCCGGGTGTGCAGGCACTCCTCGACGCCTGGACCGGCACGTCGCCGCAGCCGTTGCACCTGGCGATAATGGCGGTGATCGCCGTGGTGGCCGGCGCCAGCGCGGCGAAACTGTTCCGCTGGGAGTGAGCGGAGATGCGATGACCTACAGCGGTGGGCACGACCATCTGACCAGTTGGCGGGAGCGCGAGGCGAGCCTCTATCGCGTGTTCCCCTATGGCGGGCTGGCCCTGGGCACCGTGTTGGCCCTCGTCGCACCGGCACCCCGGGCCCTCGCCACCGCACCCACCCTCGCCATCGCCCTGGCGGCCGGGTGCTGGGTCGCCTGGTTCATCACCCTGCACCCCGGCTGGCAGAGCCGGCGCGGGCTGATGGCGGTCTACTACGCCGGGCTGCTCGCGTTCGCGGCCGTGCTGGTGGCCGCCAATCCGTGGTACGGCTTTTTCGCCTGGGTCGGATACACGCACGCCTTTCCGGTGCTACGCACTCGCTGGCGGATCGCCGGTGTGGTCACCACGGCCACCCTGGTCGCCACGTCGCAGGGCGGCGGTCTGTCGGTGGTGACGTCGCACCTGCCGCTCTGGCTGGTGCTGGTGCTCTTCAACCTGGTGGTGGCCGGCTCGTTGAGCTGGTTCGCGATGGTCGCCGAGCAGGAGGACGCCAGGCGCAAGCGGTTGATGGCGGAACTCGGCGAGGCCAACCGCCAACTCACCGAGACGGTCCGGGAGAACGCCGGGCTGCACGCCCAACTGCTCACCCAGGCCCGGGAGGCCGGTGTGCTGGACGAGCGGCAACGGATGGCGCGCGAGATCCACGACACCCTGGCGCAGGGGTTGACCGGCATCATCACCCAACTGGAGGCGGCCGAGCAGACCCGCGACCGGTCCGCCGACTGGCGACGGCACGTCGACAACGCGATCGCCCTGGCCCGGGAGAGCCTCACCGAGGCCCGCCGCTCGGTACAGGCGGTCCGCCCGGAGACGTTGGAGACGGCCCGACTACCGGATGCCCTCGTCGAGCTGGGCGGGCGCTGGTCGGCCCTGAACGGGGTACGGGCCGACGTGGCCACCACCGGCACGCCCCGGCCACTGCACCCGGAGGTCGAGGTGACCCTGCTGCGGGCCGCCCAGGAGGCGCTGTCCAACGTGGCCCGGCACGCCGCCGCGTCGCGGGTCGGGCTGACCCTGTCGTACATGGCGGACGTGGTCACCCTCGATGTCCGCGACGACGGAACGGGCTTCGACGTCACCGACCAGCCGGTGCCCCGCGATCTGGATGGCGGGTACGGGCTGACCGCCATGCGGCAGCGGGTGACCCGGGTCGGTGGCGAGTTGGCCGTCGAATCCGAGCCGGGCAGCGGCACCGCCATCTCGGCGTCCGTCCCCGCCCTACCCGGAGGTGCCGGTTGACCGCCCCGGTACGACTGCTGATCGTCGACGACCATCCGGTCGTGCGGGACGGGCTGCGGGGGATGTTCACCGGCGACCTCGATTTCGAGGTGGTGGGCGAGGCGGCGGACGGCTCGGAGGCGTTGGCCCTGGTCGCGGCGCTGCGGCCGGACGTGGTGCTGATGGACCTGCGGATGCCCGGGATGGACGGGGTGACCGCCATCGGGCGGCTGGCTCGCGCCGGCAGCGCCGCCCGGGTGCTGGTCCTCACGACCTACGACACGGAAGCGGACGTACTGCCGGCGATCGAGGCCGGTGCGACGGGTTACCTGCTCAAGGACACCCCCCGGGAAGATCTGGTTCGGGCGGTCCGGGCCGCGGCCCGGGGTGAGTCGGTGCTCGCGCCGAGCGTCGCCGGCCGGCTGATGGGTCGGCTGCGCGCTCCCGCCGAGGAGCCGCTCAGTCAACGGGAGTTGGAGGTGCTCACCCTGGTGGCCCGTGGCGCCTCCAACCGGGAGGCGGCGACCCGCCTGTTCATCAGCGAGGCCACCGTCAAGACGCACCTGCTGCACGTGTACGCCAAGCTCGGGGTCAACGACCGGGCTGCCGCGGTGGCCACCGCGTACGACAGGGGGTTGCTGACGCCCGGCGGGCGGTGAGCGGCACCGGGCAGGATGGGAGGGTGCGCGCGTCCCGACTGATCTCGTTGCTGTTGCTGTTGCAGTCGCGCGGGTCGATGACCGCGAGCGAGCTGGCGCGGGAGTTGGAGGTTTCCGAACGGACCGTCTACCGGGACGTGCTGGCGCTCTCCGCCGCCGGGGTGCCGGTCTACGCCGACCGGGGTCGGGCCGGCGGTTACCGGCTGCTCGGCGGCTACCGCACCCGACTGACCGGGCTGACCCGGGACGAGGCGGAGGCGCTCTTCCTCAGCGGGCTACCCGGACCGGCCGGCGAGATGGGGCTCGCCGACGCGGTCGCCTCCGCCGAACTGAAGGTGCTCGCGGCGCTGCCACCCGCCCTGCGCGACGCCCCGGCCCGGGCCGGGCAGCGGTTCCACCTGGACGTACCGGGCTGGTTCCGGGAGACCCCACCATCGCTCTGGCTTCCTGAGCTGGCCCGGGCGGTCTGGGGAGACCGGGTGGTGGAGTTGCGCTACCGACGCGGCGACCGGGAGGTGAGCCGCCAGGTCCAGCCGTACGGGCTGGTCCTCAAGAGCGGGGTCTGGTATCTGGTCGGCCGGGTCGGCGTGGACACGCGCACCTACCGGGTGGACCGGGTCACCGGGGTCGAGGTGGGTGCGGAGCAGTTCGACCGCGACGAGGGCTTCGACCTGGCCGGTCACTGGCGCGAGCAGGCCGGGTCGTTCCTGCGGACCATGCTGCGGGCCGAGGTCACCGTCCGGCTGAGCCCCGCCGGCCTGCGCCAGCTCCGGCACCTGGTCGGTGCCCCGCAGGTGTACGACGAGGTGGTCGCCGCCGCCGGCCCACCCGACGGGCAGGGCTGGGTGGTGGCCCGGCTGCCCGTCGAGTCGGTCCCGGTGGCGTACCACCAACTGCTGGGGCTCGGCCCCGAGGTGGAAGTCCTCGACCCACCCGAGTTGCGGCGGTTGTTCACCGAGGCGGCCGACCGCCTCGGCGGGCTCTACCGGTAGCCGGTCACGTCCGCCGGTTTGCCGGCGTCGACCACCTCGGTGATGTAGCGGAAACCCTCGGGTTGGCTGCCGTCGAGGTCGGTGAAGCCGTACACCTTGGACAGGGTGCCGGCGTCGACGGACTGGCCGTTCCAGCGGGCCTTCTCGTCGTCGGCGGCGAGCGCGGCCACCGCGCGGCCGACGAATGCCGGCGTCTCCGAGATGAGGAAGTTGGGGTCGGTGGCGGCGCCGTCGCGCCAGTTGTCCTCGGTCACGCCGAAGTGCTCGAGCATCGCCTCCGAACGGATCCACCCGGGGGTGAGCGCCACGGCCGTGCAGCGGTGCGGCTTCAACTCGTGCGCCTGGGAGAACGCGAGCCGGTTCACCGAGACCTTGGCCAGGTCGTAGAAGACCGACAGCCGGTAGTTCTCGTCGTTGTACGCCTTGGTGCCGTCACCCATCTCCACCACCAGACCGCCGGGCCTGCGGATCAGCAGTGGCAGGGCGAAGTGGCTGGTGATGATGTGCGTGTCGACGGCCAGTCTCAGGGTACGGAAGCCGGCGTCGAGCGGCTGCTCCCAGACCGGCTTGTCCCAGGTGACCAGCGGGTCGCCGCCCCAGATGTCGTTCACCAGCACGTCGAGTTGGCCCTGCTCGGCGTCGATCCGGGCGACCAGGTCGCGGACCTGCTCGGGCACCAGGTGGTCGACCTGAACGGCGATGCCGGTGCCACCGGCCGCGGTGACCAGCTCGGCGGTCTCCTCGATGGTCTCCGGTCGGTCCATCTCGGAGCGGCCGGCCCGGGTGCTGCGACCGGTGGCGTAGACAGTGGCACCGGCCGCGCCGAGCTGAACGGCGATCTGCCGCCCAGCACCACGGGTGGCACCGGCGACGAGCGCGATCTTTCCGGTTAGCGGTTGCGTCATGCCTGCGACGTTGTCAGGAATACCTGACAGCCGACGTCCGAATTCGCTACTCGATCTAGTCCACCAGTCGGACGCGGACCCGGCGGTTGGCCCGGCCCTTGCTCTCCACCTTGACCACCTGCACCTTGCCGATCTGCGCGGTGGACGCGACGTGTGTCCCGCCGTCGGCCTGCACGTCCAGCCCGACGATGTCGACGATCCGGACCTCCTGCTCGTCCGGCGGGATGAGGTTGGACTGGGTACGGATGATGTCCGGCAGGGCCAGCGCCTCGGTGCGCGGCAGCACCCGGGTGGCGACCGAGCGGTCGGCGGCCACCTCGGCGTTGACCAGCTCCTCAATGCGGCTCTTGAAGTCCGGTGGCACCTCGGGGAGGTTGAAGTCCATCCGGGCCTCGCCCGGTTCCATGTTCCCGCCCGTCACGAGCGCGCCGAAGTCGCGGAACACCACACCGCAGAGCACGTGCAGCCCGGAGTGGGTACGCATCAGTCGACTGCGACGCTCGTCCTCCAGCGCGCCGACGACCTCGCTGCCGGCCGGTGGCAACGGGTCACCCTCGGCGGGGATCAGGTAGAGGTCGTCGCCCTTGCGGGTGCCGACGATCCGGGTCTGCACGCCCTGCCACAGCAACACCCCGTGGTCCGGCGGTTGGCCGCCGCCACCCGGGTAGAACGCCGAGCGGTTTAGGACGATGCCCTGCTCGGGGTCGGCGTGCAGGACCGTGCAGGTCCACTCGCGCAGGGTCGGGTCGGCGAGGTCGAGCCGGTGCGTGCGGCCATGTCGTGTGACGCCCATGACAGGGCAGATTACTCGTTGAGGAAGCCGGAAATGCGGTCCCGCAGGTCGGCGCGTTCCGTCCAGAGGACGGCGGGCCTGTCGTACACGTGCAGGGTGGCCTGGGGCAGCGCGACGGCGAGCCGCTCGGCGACCTCGACCGGGTGCAGGTCGTCGCCCGCGCAGCCGATGACAAGCGCCGGCGCGGTGACCGCCGCCAGGTCACCGATCTGGCGCAGCGACGTCTGCTCCGCGAGCGTGGCCAGGCCTTCGGCCAGACCGTCGCGCAGTAGCTGGTCGAGCCGCTGCCGCAGGTACGCCCAACCGGCCGGGGTGTTGCGCACCGCCGCGGGCAGCTCCAGTGCGACGACGTCGGCGACCGCCGAGGCCTCCCCGCTCTGCACCGCCTCCAGCAGATCCGTGAACCGTTCGTGGGCGACCGGCCCGCGCGGCTCGTCGAGCACCGCCGGCAGGAAGAAGACAAGCTTCTCGAAACGCTCCGGGCTCTCCGCGAGCAGGCGGCAGAGGGCACCGGCGCCGAGGCTCGCGCCGAATGCCCGGCTGGCCCCGCCGAGGTCCGCGATCGCGCGCAGATCCCGGGCCAGGTCCAGGTAGTTCCACGGCCCGTCCGGGGCATCGGACCGGCCGTGCCCACGGAACTGGAAGAACACCTTGCGGCCGGTCACCCCACTGCCGAACGGGCGGGTGGTGGCGATGCCGTTGCCCAACCCGTGCGCGAAGACGGTGACCGGATCACCGGTGCCGGTGACCAGCCGTTCCAGTCGTACACCGTGCGGGGTGGTGACCAGCTCGGTCTCCGGCTCCGGCAACGCCGGTCGGCCGGTACGCGGCCCACCCGGGCCGGGACCCCAGGTGCGGGGGCCACTGTCCGGTGGAGGCGGCCAGCGAAAACCTCTCACCAGAACCCTTTGCCGTCGGTCAGGTCGCGCAGACCGACCCGAACGTCGAGGAGATAGATCAGACCGGCGGCGATGCCGATCAGACCGAAGAGGCTGATCGGGCCGAAGCCGAGCAGTGTGAGCAGGAGGCAGACGGCGAGGATGGCGATCCAGCCGCCCTTCGGGAGGGTGCCAATGGCGGGGAAGGCGTCGGAGCGCTGGGTGATCGCGTGCACCAGGGCGACACCCTGGACGATCAGTGCGAAGACGAGCAGGATCAGCTCGATCACGTAGCGGACTTCGAACGCGAAGATCGGCGCGGCGTTGGCCATGCCGGCAAGCTTATGTCGAGGACCCCGGCTACGTCCGACAAGGACGCCGCCGGGGTCGTCGACCTGACGAACTACTCGGCCGCCGGGCGGGTCCGCTTGGTGGCTCCGGGGAGCTTCGCCGACGGGGTCTCGGCTGGCTTGGCAGCCTTCGGTGCCCGGGCGGCCTTCTTGACGGCGGCCGGCTTGGCCTCGGCGATCTCGGCCACGTCGGCCGGGGTCGGCACGTCGACCGGGGTCGAAACCTCGGCCGGGGTCGCGGCCGGGGCGGCGGTGCCCGGCGTCGCGGCCTGGGTCGCCTCGATGTCGGCGTTGACCGTCTCGGCGGCCTCCAGCACGCCGGTGCCGACGACGCGCTCACCGCGGGCGACAAGCGCGCCGTACGCGGCGTACGCCCGCTCCTGGGCGGCCTGCGCGCTCGCGAAGACCATGATGGCGTTGCGGGTCGCCGCCGCCCGCAGCTTGTCGAGGTCGGCGGCCTCACGCAGCTTGGCCAGGTCGGCCGACTCGCGGAGCTTGGACAGGTCCAGTTCGGCCTGCGCCCGATCGCGCAGCGTCCCGGCCGTCTCGTTCGCGGTACGCAGGGTCTCGGTCGCCTTCTGCCGCAACTCGAAGCCGGTCAGCACGGCCCGACCGCCCAGGTCGGCGACGACCCGGGTGCCGAGGACGCCGACCACGGCCGGCAGCTTGCGCAGGTGCTCGATGGCCAACTCACCGGCGCCTGCGGCGGCGTACAGCGGGGCGGGGATGCGGTTGGTCTTCGGCTCGCTCATGAGGTCTCCTCCTCGGCCACCGTGGCGGCCTCGCGGGCCGCCGGACCGGCGGCCTTCTTCTCGGGGGTGCTGGTGCTGCCCGGGGCGGGTGCGGTGCCCGCCTCGGTGACGGCGACCGACTCGAGTACGGCCTCGGTCGGGGTGCCGCCCGCGGTGGTGGGGCCGGTGGCGGCCAGGTTGGCCACGTCGGCGGGCTGGTCGGCGACGTCGGTCGGGGTGGTCGCGCCGGTCGGGGTGGCGCCCTCGGCGGTGGCCTGGGCCTCGGCCAGCCGGGTGTTCTCGCGGCGGAACGTCTCGTAGATCTGGCTGAGCGACTGCTTCTGGGCCATCGTCAGGTCGGTGTCCACCGCGATGGCGGCCAGCACGCCGTGGCCCTCCTTGTCGTCGAGCAGCCCGGCTCGCAGGTACATCGCCGGGGTGGAGACCCGCAGCGCGCTCGCCAGTTGCTGAAGCACCTCGGCGCTCGGCTTACGCAGGCCGCGTTCGATCTGGCTGAGGTACGGGTTGCTGACCCCCGCCTGCTCGGCGAGCTGCCTCAGCGAGATCTTGGCGTTGCGCCGCAGATCGCGGATGAACCCGCCGACGTCGGGAAGGTCCTTCGGTGTGGCCATGACAGCGACGGTAACCGGCCGTGCTAGCTCTTGCAAGCAAAACGCTAGCCACAGTTAGCAACGTCTCAGCATCCCGTTTGCGCGCCGCTTCACCGATCCGTACGGTCCGTTCGTGCACAGGATCACAGTCAATGGAACAAGCATCGCGTACGACGAGGTCGGCACCGGTTCGCCGGTCGTGCTGCTGCACGCTGGCATCGCCGACCGGCGGATGTGGCGGGGGCAGGTGCCCGCGCTCGCCACCCGACACCGGGTGATCGTTCCGGACCTTCGCGGCTACGGAGACTCGGAGCTGCCCCCCACCCCGTTCACGCACCACGACGACGTGGCCGGGCTGCTGGACGCGCTCGACCTGCCCCGGGCCGCCCTGGTCGGCTGCTCCTTCGGTGGGTCGGTCGCCATCGACACCGCGCTGGCCCACCCCGACCGGGTGAGCGCGCTCGCGCTGTTCGACACCGCGGTCTCCGGCAACGAGTGGTCCGAGGAGGCGAACGACCTCTGGGACGACCTCGTCGGAGAGGTCGACCCCGACGACTTCGTCGCCGGGGCGGCCGGCGAGGTGCGGTTCTGGGTGATCGGCCCGGGCCGCCGGCCGGAGGACGTCGACCCCGAGCTGATCGCGTTCGCACAGGAGATGGACCAGCGCGCCCTCGCCGCCGAACTGGCGCTCGGCGCGGTCGAGGTGGGCGAGCTGACCCCACCGGCGATCGGTCGCCTCAGCGAGCTGAAGATCCCCGTCCTGGTCACCGCCGGTGCCGCGGACGTGCCGGACATCAGTCGGCTCGCCGACCGGATCGCCGCCGAGGTCCCCGGCGCGTCACGACTGCCCGACGTGCCGGACGCCGCGCACCTGCTGCCGTTGGAGCGTCCGGAGCCGGTCAACGCCGCGCTGCTCGACTTCCTGGGCCAGGTGTACAGCTAGGACGCCCGGCACGCGCTCCCCGACCGCGTGCCCCGCACGCGGGGGCTGACACCGCGACGAGCGCTGTCCCTCAGAGTCATATTCATACCTGTGAGGTACAGCGCTCGTTCCGGAGTTGGCCGCCGGAGCGCCGACCGCCGGACCGGTGGTGTCACCAGAGCGGGCGGACCGCCCCGACCGGGACCCCGCCGCCGAAGAGCGGCACCTCGGCGTACTCGGTAAGCACCGGGGCGTCCACACCGAGCCGGCGCAGCGCGGAGACCAGCACCGGCATCCGGGCCCGGTCCGCGCCGTCGTCGATCTTCAGGGCGACGGCACCGACGCCGGGCAGCGCCACCGCGATCACCCCCTCGGCACCGACCTTGGCGAGCAGGCCCGGGACCCCCCGCATGAGCCGGGTGTCGTCGGCCTGGGTGCCACCCACGATCTCCGGGTTCCCGCGCATGGCGTCGGCCACGGCCCGAGGCACCGAGCCGGGCTCGGCGTCGACAAGCCGGAGGTACGCCCCGGCGAGGCCGGTCAGCGACACGGCGAGCACCGGGGCGCCGCAGCCGTCGACTCCCACCGCCGCCGCCTGCTCGCCGGTGAACTCCTCGATGGCCGCCCGCAACCGCTGCTGCAACGGGTGCTCCGGCCGCCAGTAACCCTCCCGCGGCCAACCGGCGGCCTCGCAGGTCAGCAGCATTCCGCTGTGCTTGCCGGAGCAGTTCATCTGCACCCTGCTCGGCCCGCCACCGGCACGCAGCACAGCCTCCCGGGCCGCCGCGCCCACCGGCAGGTCGGGCGGGCAGTGCAGGGCCGAGGCGTCCAGCCCGGCGCGCTCCAGCAGCGCACCGACCCGGGCCAGGTGGAAATCCTCACCCGCGTGGCTCGCCGACACCAGGGCCAAATCGGCGGGGTCGGTAAGCGTCAGACCGGCCCGAAGCATCCCGATCGCCTGCATCGGCTTGCTGGCCGACCGGGGAAAGACCGGCGACGTCACGTCCCCGGCGGCGGCCACCGGCACACCGGCGGCGTCCAGCACCACCACCGAGCCGCGGTGCGCACCCTCCACGAACCCGGACCGGACCACCTCGGCGAGCGGCGCGCCGCCCTCGTACGTCTTCGTCACGCGCTGGACGGTACCGACGGTCCCGGGGTGCCCGTCGGCGGGGTGACCAGGTGGTCCTCCGCCCGGGTGACAGGAGCGCGGGACCAGCCCGGCCTTACAGCCCGAGCAACTCGCGAGCCTCGGTGGTGGTCAGCGGCGGGCGCTGAGCGAGCTGGGCGAAACCCACAGCGCGGGCGACCAACTGCATGTTGGACTCCACCGGGCGGCCCTTCGCGTACGTCACCGTGTCTTCCATGCCGACCCGCAGGTGCCCGCCCGTCGACAACGCGGCCAACAGCACCGGAAGGGTGCTGCGGCCGACGCCGGTGGCCGAGAAGGTGGTGCCCTCGGGCAGGTCGCGCAGCATCCGGTGGGCGGCGACAAGCGTCTCGGTGGTGCCCGGCATGCCGCCCGGGACGCCCATCACGAAGTCGACGTGCACGTGCCCGCCGGCCGGCAGCCCGTACCTGCCGAGCAGTCGTTGCAACGCGGACAGGTGACCGAGGTCGAAGATCTCGTACTCCGGGACGATGCCGCGCTCCTGCATCCGGGTGTGCAGGTCGACGATGAACTCCCAGCGGTTGAGGAAGACGTCGTCGCCGAAGTTGACAGTGCCCATGGTGCAGGAGGCCATGTCCGGTCGGGCGTCGAGCACCGCGAGCCGGGCCGCCTCCGGGTCGGTCACCGCGCCGCCGGAGGAGAGCTGCACGATCAGGTCGGTGCTGTCCCGCAGCGCCGCCACCGTGTCGGCCAGACGCACCGGGTCGAGGGTCGGCCGGGCCTCGTCGTCGCGGATGTGGACGTGGATCACGGCGGCGCCGAGCGCCTCGCACTCCTTGGCGGTGAGCAGCAGCTCGTCGAGGGTCACCGGCAGTGCCGGCACCTCCGCCTTGGCCGACTCCGCGCCGGTCGGAGCCACCGTGATCAACGTCCCTGTCGTCATGCCGGCGATCCTAGACGGCCCGCTCAGGACGGGTCGATCGCCGCCGCCGTCTCCCCGATCCGCAGCGCGGCGTCGTCCGGCACGTTCCGCTTCAGCACCGCGAGGGCGACCTGCCCCAGCTCGTGGTGCAGCACGGCGGTGCCGACGAAGCCCACCGCCCGGCCGTCGAGGGTCACCGGCGTACCGGCCGTCGGCGGCTGATCGGTGGTCACCCCGTCCAGGTGCAGCAGGACGAGTCGACGCGGCGGCCGACCCATGTTGTGCACCCGGGCCACGGTCTCCTGCCCCCGGTAACAACCCTTGTCGAGATGCACCGCCGGGCCGATCAGGTCCACCTCCGCCGGAATGGTCCGGTGATCGGTGTCCACCCCGACCCGGGGCTGCCGGGCAGCCACCCGGATCGCCTCGTACGCCCACAGGCCGGCGACCGGCACACCCGCGCCGCGCAGTTCCGCCACCACCTGCTCCATCGCCGAGCGGGGCACGAGCAGGTCCACCCCGAGCAGGCCGCGCCGCGCCCAGCCGCCGATCGGCAGCGGTTTGACGTCGTACCGAACGCTCGCCCGTGGTGGCACGGCGCCGGCGGCGAACTTCGGACCGGGCACCGCGACCAGGTCCGGTGCGGCCAGCCCGGTCACGCCGAGCGTGCCGAGCGCCTCCATGGCCGCAGGCCCGACCAGCGACAACAGCGCGCGCTCGGCCGTCGCGTCGCGTGGTTCGACCTTGCTGAAGAACCGCATCTTCTCCAGGTACCCGAGCAGACCCTCGGTGGCACCCGGCTCGGTGTCCAGCCAGGCGGTCTCGCCGTCCTCCGCGACGAGCGCGTGCTGCTCGACGTGGCCGTGCGGGGAGAGCACCAGAAGCTCCGTGCCCTCACCGGCGGCAAGCGTCGTCAGGTGCTGCGAGGTGATCGTGTGCAGCCAGCCGGCGCGCTCCTCCCCGGGCACCGCGATGATCCCCCGGTGCGACCGGTCGACCAGGCCGACCTCGGTGTCGAGGGTGCGCTGCTCGCGCAGCGGGTCCCCGTAGTGCGCGGCCACCCCCCGGACCCCGGCCGCGACGTGCGCCGGATCCGGCTGGTCGCGGCTCGCCTCGTCGATGCTCTCGACGGCCACCGCACCCGCGATGTCGATCATTTGTCGTCCCCGTTCTCGCAGCGTACGCAGACGCCGAAGAGTGACACGTGCCCGATATCCACCCGGAACCCCCGCTGCGCGGCCAACTCGTCGGCGAGCGGCCGGAGCAGCCCCGGATCGATCTCGTCGATCGCCCCGCACTCCCGGCAGACCAGGTGGACGTGTTGGTGCTCACCCGCCGCGTGATAGGTCGGTGAGCCGTGCGAAAGGTGTGTGTGGGTGACCAGGCCGAGCCGTTCCAGCAGCTCAAGCGTGCGATAGATGGTGGTGATGTTGACGCCGGCGGCGACCTCCCGGACGGCGGTGTGCACCTGCTCCGGGCTGGCGTGCCCCAGATCGAGCACCGCCTGGAGGACGAGCTGCCGCTGGGGCGTCAGCCGCAGCCCACGGGCCCGCAGCATTTCCGCTAGGGAGGATTCGGACACCGTCCGATCATAGTTCGGCCAACCATGCCGGTCCTCGCACCGCGATCGACCGCCGCTACGCTCGACGGTCATGGTGATGTCGCCCGCCGGGAAGGTCGGGGCCGATCCGACCGCACGGATCGTCGTCCTCGGGCGCGGCCCGGTGCCGGCCGGTGACCCGGTGCTCCGCGGTGACGACCTCGGCGTACTCCGGGGCGACGGCCTCTTCGAGACCATGCACCTGCGTCAGGGCCGGCCGTGGCTGCGCGACGAACACCTGGCCCGCCTGGTCGCCGCCGCCGACGCCGTCGAGATGGCCGTGCCGCCCACCGCGGCGCTGATCGACCTGCTCGACGAGGTGTGCGCAGGCTGGCCAGCGCCTGTGGAGGGGGCGCTTCGGCTGGTCTGCACCCGGGGCCCGGAGACCGGTGGCCCGCCGACGGTCTACGCCACGCTGGCCGAGGTGCCGGCGGCCTCCCGGGCGGCCCGACGGGCCGGGATCAGTGTGTCCACCCTGCCGCTGGGGGTGCCCGCCGCCGCCCGCAACGGGCTGAGCTGGCTGCCGGCCGGGATCAAATCGACGTCGTACGCGGTGAACAGCGCCGCCCGCCGCTGGGCCGACCGGGCCGGGGTGGACGACGTGCTCTGGATCTCCTCCGACGGTTACGCCCTGGAGGGCCCCTGGGCCAACGTGGTGTGGCTCACCGACGACACGCTCTGCACGGTGCCGGCCGCCACCACCGGCATCCTCGCCGGCACGACAGTGGCCTGGCTGCTCGCCCACGCCGCCGAGCTGGGCCTGCGCGCCGCCGAGCGGATGGTCACCCCGGCCGAGCTGCACGCGGCGGACGGCGTGTGGTTCACCTCGTCGGTACGCGGGGCCGTCGAGGTGCACACGCTGGACGGGGTGCGTCGGGCCCGCTGCCCGCGCACCCCCGCCCTCCAGGCTCTGCTGGGTTTCCCCGGCTAGTCAGCCACCGACCCGGACGAGCCGGGCGGAGAGGTGCGGGCTGAGCCCGTGCCCCATCGCGGCCATCTCCTGGGCGTAGAGCAGCGCGCCCTCGACGATGCCGAAGAGCCGCTTCCCGCCGGTGACCTCCTTGGCGGTCGGCGTCCGCACCACCGCGTCGGTGGCGAACTCCACCTGGGTGCCGGTGCGCTTGCCCAGGTGCAGCTCCATCACCCCCGTCGGCGTGGTCAGCAGCACCTCCAGCTCATCGGTCGCCCGTCCGTCCACCAGCACCGGCCGCCACCAGCCGATCTCGCGACCGGCCGGGCGGACCGGCTTGCTCTGCTCGTCGAGGATCCAGGCGCGGGACTCGTAGTGCAGGAACGGCCGGCCGTCGTGGCTGATCCGGATCTCCTGCGCGTAGTCGAAATCGTCGATGGTGGGGAAACCACCCTTGCCGCGGCCACGCCACAGACCGATGTAGGGCAGCAGGCCGTCCAGCGCGGGGTGCAGCTTCGGCCCGACCCGCAGGTCGTGACTCTCCTCGAACGGGTACTCCTCGACCGGCGGCGCGTTCAGCCACGGCGGCTGTAGCGGGTTCTCGCTCACCAGCGTCCTCTCGAAATGCGTACGGCAAGGTAGACCAGGCCACCGGCGAGCCCGCCCAGGCCAGCGACCAACAGGCTGACAAACCCGATCTCGGTAACCATCCCGGCCATCCTATGCTGGGCCACATGGCCCGTACTCTCGTCGTCAAGGCCACCGCTGGGGCGGACGCCCCGGAGCGGTGTGCGCAGGCATTCACGGTCGCCGCGACGGCGGTCGCGGCCGGGGTGGACGTGTCGCTCTGGCTTACCGGTGAGTCGACCTGGTTCGTCCTGCCCGGTCGCGCCCAGCAGTTCGAGCTGCCGCACTCCGCGCCGCTTGCCGAGTTGCTGCACGTCATCCTGACCAGTGGCCGGGTGACCGCCTGCACCCAGTGCGCGGCCCGACGGGAGATCGGCCCGGACGACGTGCTGCCCGGGGTCCGGATCGCGGGTGCCGCCGTCTTCGTCGAGGAGGCGATGGCCGAGGGCGCGCAGGCGCTCGTCTACTGACCCTCCGACCCGGTCCGTCGATTCGGGCGGAGTGCCGATACCGACCCGACATCCCGGACAGCTGCCTACGATTCGGATGTGACCGAGGCGACGGAGAGGTTCTTCGAAGCGCTGCCGTCCCGCGCCCCCGACATCCTCGGCGGCCTGGCCGACGGAACCCTTCAGATCGACCTCGGCGACGAGCACCAGACCGAACACTGGCTGGTCCGGATGCGGCCCGGGTCGGTGCAGGTCAGCCGGGGGCGCGGGCCGGCCGACGCCATCTGGTACAGCAGCGCCGCCCTCTTCGACCGACTGATCGCCGGCGAGGCGCAGGGGGTCGCGGCGGTGCTGCGCAACGAGAGCACGTTCAGCGGCAACGTGGTGCTCTTCCTCGCCTTCCGCCGGTTCTTCCCGAACCCGCCCGGCACCCGCGACCCCCGGGAAACGGCGCGCAGAGCAGCCGGACGACCGGCGTGAAGGAACTCGTCAGCATCCTGGACGGCAACACCTTCCTGGTCAGCGACCGGCGGGGGGACATCGAACCGTCCTACGACTTCCCCACCGGGCTGTTCTCCTTCGACACCCGATTCCTGTCCACGTGGGTGCTCACCCTGGACGGCGAACGGCTGCACGCCCTCTCCGTCGACGATGCCGAGTCGTACCGCACCAAGTTCTTCCTCGCCCCCGGCGAACCCACCCACTACCTGGACGCGAAGGCGTCGGTAATCCGCAGCCGGGCGATCGTGGGCAGCTTCGAGGAGGAGCTGACCGTGCTGAACCACCTCGGCGCGGAGGTGGAGTGCACCGTCCGGATCGAGATCGGGGCCGACTTCGCCGACCTGTTCGAGATCAAGGATTCGCGGCGGAAGCGGGGCCAGACCACCGTCTCGGTCGCCGAGAACGAGCTGCGGCTGACCTACCGGCGGGAGGCGTTCCACCGGGAGATGGTGGTCAGCACCAGCGCGCCGGCGGAGGTCGACGCCACCGGGATGACCTTCCGGATCCGGATCGCCCGCAACAGCAGGTGGACCACCCGGCTGCACGTGTCAAGCGTCGTCTACGGTGCCCGTGGCGAGGACATCCGGGCCACCCTGCCGTACGGGGGCAGCCGCAGCGCGGACGCCATCCGGGCCGAGCAGCAGGAGCTGATCGACCGGGCGCCGAAGCTCGGATGCGACTGCGAGCCACTGGCCGGGGCGTACCGGCGTAGCCTGAACGACCTGGCCGCCCTGCGCTACGAGTCGATCGCCCTGGGCGTGCGGCTGATCGCCGCGGGACTGCCCTGGTTCATGACCCTGTTCGGCCGGGACAGCATCATCACCTCACTACAGGTGCTGCCGTTCCTGCCGGAACTCGTCCCACCGACCATCCTGATGCTCGCCGGACTCCAGGGGCACCGGGTGGACGACTTCCGGGACGAGGAACCCGGCAAGATCCTGCACGAACTGCGGTACGGGGAGACCGCCGGCTTCGAGGAGCAGCCGCACTCGCCGTACTACGGGTCGGCCGACTCGACACCACTGTTCATCATCCTGATCGACGAGTACGAGCGCTGGACTGGCGACTCCGCGCTGGTCCGTCGGCTGGAGCCGCAGGTCCGCGCGGCGTTGGAGTGGATCGACACGTACGGCGACCTGCTCGGCACCGGCTACCTCTGGTACCAGACCCGCAACCCGGAGACCGGTCTGCAGAACCAGTGCTGGAAGGACTCCTGGGACGCCATCTCGTACTCCGACGGCCAGTTCCCCGGCTTCCCCCGGGCGACCTGCGAACTGCAGGGGTACGCGTACGACGCGAAGATGCGGGCCGCCCGGCTGGCGCGGACCTTCTGGAACGACCCGGAGTACGCCGACCGACTGGAGCGGGAGGCCGCCGACCTCAAGCAGCGGTTCGACCGCGACTTCTGGATCGCCGACCGCGAGTACTACGCGCTCGCGTTGGACGCCGACGGCCGGCAGGTGGACGCGCTTACCTCGAACATCGGGCACCTGCTGTGGAGCGGCATCGTGGACGAGTCGCGCGCCGGCAAGGTGGTCGAGCACCTGCTCGGGCCACGACTGTTCTCCGGCTGGGGGGTGCGGACGCTCGCCACGGACGAGGGACGGTACAACCCGATCGGCTACCACGTGGGCACGGTCTGGCCGTTCGACAACTCGATCATCGCCTGGGGGTTGTGGCGGTACGGCTTCCGGGAGGAGGCCGGGTTGCTCTGCGACACGATGCTGGCGGCGTCCCGCTACTTCGAGGGTCGACTGCCGGAGGCGTTCGCCGGCTACGCCCGGGACCTCACCGACTACCCCGTGGAGTACCCGACCGCGTGCAGCCCGCAGGCCTGGTCGACCGGCACCCCCCTGCTGCTGCTGCGGGTGATGCTGGGGTTGGAGCCGCAGGGCGAGCACCTGATCATCGACCCGGCCGTGCCGCCGGGGATGGGCCGGGTCGAGCTGCTGGACATCCCCGGCCGGTGGGGCATGGTCGACGCGTTGGGGCGCAGCCGGGAACAGTCGGATCAGCCGGGCGACGGCTGACCCGGAGGGCCTGCCCGACTCAGCTCGGGCAGCCGACGGTGGCGGCCAGCCGGGTGTCGTCCGGAGCGAGGTCGGCGAGCACCGTGACCGGGCCGGTGCGGTACGCGTACACCGGAGGCTTGTCCAGCAGTGGGGCGTTGTCGGCCAGCGGGGCGAGGGCGTCAGGGGACGCGGCCGGGCCGGGACCGCCCGCGGACCACACGGTGCGGGCAGACCCGCCGCCCGGACAGGGCGCGGTGACCGGCTCCGGCGCGGCGTCGCCGGGCCGGCCGAGCGCCGCCAGCGCGGCGGTCAGTGCGGCGGTCAGTGCGGCGGCTTCCGGACCGGCGACTGTCGACCGGGCTGGCTGGTAGCCGGAGCCGACCGGCCGGCAACCGGTGTCGACGAACAGCAGCAGCCGGCCGTCCACGGTCGGGCGTCCCTCGACGGCCACGAACTCACCGGCGTCGGCGTGCAGCTCGGGGCCGTCCAGGCCGGAGCCGACGCCGGCCCGCCACCTCGCCGGCAGCCGATCGGCGATGTCCGCCAACACGGCCTGCTCGGTGCCGGCGGGCGCGAGCACGCTGATCTCACGTCGTAGCCTCGCCCCCTCGGCGAACGGGGTGACCCGGCAGCCGGCCGCGATCCGCGGCGGGCTCAGCTCCAGCAGGGCGGCGGCACCGGCCGCCCGGGCAAGCTCGCCGACCGCCCGGTCGACCACCGGGCCGGCCTGGTTGAGGGAACGCTGCTCGCGGACGGTCGGCGGGTCGGTGCGGACCGACGTCCAGGTGAGCGCGGCCAGCAGCACGGCCCAGGCCACGGTCGCGGCCAGCAGCCAACGCCGCCGTCGCCGGGCGGGTGCCGGCACGGTGGGACCGGCCGAGGAGGCGAAACCCGTCTGGACAGCACCGCTCACCCGGTCATGGTGTCACGCGTCCGCCGCCGGCACGGCGGCGGAGGCGGTCGGCGGTGCGGTCAGCGGTCGTTCAGCGCGGTGGCGGGTCGAGTCGATAGCCGACCCCGCGCACGGTGTGCACCTGCGGGGCGCCCGGCAGGCGCCGCAGCCTGCGCCGAAGCCGGTTGATCGTGGAGTGCAGCAGCGTGGTGTCCGCGTCACCCGGCACGGACGCGCAGAGCTGTTCGTAGCTCCACACCACGAGCGGCGGGCCGATGAGCCGCGCCAGCAACTCCCGTTCGGTGCGGGTGAGGGGCAGCGGGTCGCCGCGCCAGCTCACCACGTGTCCGGCCGGGTCGACGAGCAGGTCACCCCAGCGGACCGGGCCCTGTGGGGCCGGTGGAGTGACCGGTCCGACGACAGGCGTCGAGGCGGCCGGGGACGGGGACAGCAAGGCCCGTAGCTGGGTCAGGTCGGCGCAGTTCACCACCGAGCCGACACCGTCGAGCCGGCGCAGCACCCGACCGAGCACCGAGGCGTCCGCGCTGACGCAGACGACGATCGGGACCTCCGCGCCGGCCTCGCCGCCGCCCTGCGCACCAACCGTGATCTCCACCCCTAGATAGTGACGCATGCCAATGGGTTCGATTGGACCGCCCGCACGCTTGGCGACACTGGAATTTCTTCCGACTACCACCCGGCACACCCGCTCGCGCCTCGCCTGGCCGCACCACTCGCAAGCACTGTCGTGGAACCGACACCAACGCAACCGAAGAGCCGGTGCCATCGATTGATGGTGGGTAGTGGACTAGTGACGCGAGGCTCCGTAACGCGGTCCGCGTCGTCGGAGGGAGGCACTAGGGTGACGCCAACAGCGACGTCGTCGACGGCGAGAGGACCAGCAATGGGCACCGCCATCGTCAAGACCCAGCAGGAGCTGCAAGAGTGGCGATCTCGGCTCCTGGAGCGTGTCCACATGAGCAAAGAGACGCTGTATGACCTGGGGCGCAACTTCGAGCTCCGCGCCGACGAGCGCAGCGTCTACGAGATGGTCCGCTCGATCGACTACCTGCTCGGCGATGACGACTGACGGGACACCCGTCTCCCCGGACCTGATCGCCCGAGCCAGCGCTTTCGCCGACGACATCACCAGCCGAGTGCAACGAGTGGTGAGGACAGAGAAGCACCTGTCCGCGCTGCTGATGCCCGGCAGGAACGGCGGTCGCGTCATGGTGGGCATCGTCGAGGGAGACGATTTCGGCACGTTTCCGCTGTACATCGACAACAAGCACCGCCTTGACCTGCTCATCAAGTTCAACTGCTGCATGGATTCGAGCGGCAGGCACCTGGCCACGGACGCCTCCTGGCTCCATGTCACACCAAAGGGCGAAAAGGCGCCCCTGTTTCGTTACGAGTACGTCCGGGAGGTCCAACCTGGCGTGCCCTGTGCCCACCTCCATGTGCACGGCCACCGCGACGAATTCGCCTTTGTCATGCAGGACGGGCCAAGCGGGCGCCCGAAAGCCCGTAAGCGCAGGCACGAGGTCCCACGGCTTGCCAAGTTCCACTTCCCGCTCGGCGGACACCGCTTTCGGCCATGTGTCGAGGATGTCCTGCAGGCTGTGGTGGAGGAGTTCTCCGTCGACACGGTGGAGGGATGGCGGAACGCAGTCGGCGAAGGTCGGGAGGAGTGGCGCAAGCGCCAATTACTTGCGGCTGTACGCGATGCTCCGGGCACCGCCGCTCGGGCGCTTGAGGAACTGCAATACAAGGTTGTTCCGCCCGACTCAGCCCCCGCCGACAACCAGAGCAGGATGCGAGCTTACTGACGCTGCCGGGAAACGACGGGGGCCGGCCACCCGTGTGGGTGACCGGCCCCGGTCGATCAGAGCAGTGGGTCAGGCGACAGTGACGGCAACCTCGTTGACACCCCGACCGGCGGTGACGGCGGTGTCGCCGTTGCCGTGCCGGGACAGGGCCCGCAGCGTCCAGGAACCCGGCGCGGCGAAGAACCGGAACTGGCCGGCGGCCGAGGTCACCACCTCGGCGGTGAACTCGCCTGTCGAGTCGAGCAGCCGGACGTACGCGCCCGGCACCGGCTCGTCCTCAGCGGAGCGGACGATGCCGGTGATGACGGTTTCCTTCTCCAGGTCCAGGCTGGCCGGCAGCGGTGCGGCCTGGTCAGGTGCGGCGCAACCCGCGGCGGTGGGGAGGGTCATGATCAGGCCTCCCCGGGTTCGTCGCCGAGCGCGACCGGCACGCCGACAAGCGAGCCGTACTCGGTCCAGGAGCCGTCGTAGTTCTTGACGTTGCGGTGGCCCAGCAGCTCCTGGAGCACGAACCAGGTGTGCGAGGAGCGCTCACCGATGCGGCAGTAGGCGATGGTCTCCTTGCCGTCGTCGAGGCCCGCGTCGCCGTAGATCCGGCGCAGCTCGTCGTCGGACCGGAAGGTGCCGTCCTCGTTTGCCGCCTTGGACCACGGGACGCTGATCGCGGTGGGGATGTGACCGGCCCGCTGCGCCTGCTCCTGGGGGAGGTGGGCGGGGGCGAGCAGCCGGCCGGCGAACTCGTCGGGGCTGCGCACGTCGACCAGGTTCTTGGTGCCGATCGCGGCGACGACCTCGTCGCGGAACGCCCGGATGGAGGTGTCCGGCTCCTGCGCGACGTACTGCGTCGCCGGGCGGGCCACCGTGTCGGTGACCAGCGGGCGGGCATCCAGCTCCCACTTCTTGCGACCGCCGTCGAGCAGCTTCACGTCGCGGTGGCCGTAGAGCTTGAAGTACCAGTAGGCGTACGCGGCGAACCAGTTGTTGTTACCGCCGTAGAGGATGACGGTGTCGTCGTTGCTGATGCCCCGCTCGGAGAGCAACGCCTCGAACTGGGTCTTGTTGACGAAGTCCCGGCGGACCTGGTCCTGGAGGTCGGTCTTCCAGTCGATCTTGATGGCGCCGGCGATGTGACCGGTGTCGTAGGCCGAGGTGTCCTCGTCGACCTCGACGAAGACGACGCCCGGGGCGTCGAGGTTCTTCTCGGCCCACTCGGCCGAAACGAGTGCGGTGTCGCGACTCATCGAATCACTCCCTGGTGAGGATGGATGGTGAGCCAACGCGCGAGTATCGATAGGTGTAACTGTCGCACCACGCGCGGGACCCAGCGGAAGGACGGGATCACGGGTTCGTGCGACGGCGCCGCTGCCGGGCGTTCGGTGGGATTACCGGAGGGTGCGAGAACCCTGTGCCGGTGGCCGCCGTCAGGCGGCCGGAGACAGCCCCGCCGTCAGATGACGGGGCGACACAGGCAGGTGGCCACGCGGCACAGGTCGACCGCGCGCCGTTTGGTGAGGTGGGTCCCCATGAGCAGGGAGCCTACCAGCCGGTGACCGTGCTGCCACTGAGCCGACCACCATCCGGGAACGACCCGGGCCGACGGCCGGCCCGGGTCGCGACTCAGCTCGCGGAATTGATCGGCACGTTCTTGGCGTCGGCGGTGACCGCCAAGCCTTCCGGCAGTGGACGGACCTCCCGGACGGCGAGTTGGAACGGCAGGTCCGGCAGGGGCACATCGATGGAGATGCTCTTGGCGAAGTTGTTCAGGAAGGTGCGGGCCAGCGGCAGGTTCGGCAGACCCGCGGCGTCCAGGTCGTTGAACCGCAGGGCGACCGCGCCGTTGTCGGCGACTGTGACGTCTGCGGTGCCGCTGATCGTGATCTTCTGACCGAGGATGTCGGCCGGACCCGTGACGGCGAGCTTGCCGTTCTGCTCGCCGAGGGTGAGCCCCGGGCGCTTCAACAGCGCGGCCAGACTCTCGTAGCTGATCGTGCCGGTGCCGTTGACGGTGTCCGCCACGACGTCACCCTGGCCGGTGCGCAGGGTGTCCAATGAGGCCCGCACGTTGCGAGCGTCCACGTCGAGCACCGGCAACCGCACGGTGTCGCCCTCGACCGGGGCCTGCACGTCCCGCAGTTTGATCGAGATCCGCTCATAGCGGCCGTCGAGCACCTGGGTGAGGAACGGGACTCCGGCGACCTCCACGTCCGGCTTGGCGGCTTGCGCGCCCTGCTTGGCGACCTCCTGCTGGACGCGGTCACCGATCATCCGCTCGGCGACACCGACCGCCACCCGGTCGGCGACCACCAGCAACCCCGCCAGCAGCAGGAGCAGAACGAACAGCCCGATGAGCAGCTTGCGGCCACGGCGCCGGGGTCGCGCCTCGTCCACCGGATAGTCCTGCGCCACGCCGCCTCCTGTCTCCGCCCGTCGCGTCGCGACGGGTCGTTCGTACCGACGCCGCAGGGCGGCGCACCCGTAGGTACCCGACCGGCTCCGGGCTCAACCGTGACTCAGAGGAAGAACATGCACATGGCGTACGCGGCGGGCGCCGCGAGGGCGAAGCCGCCGAGCGGACCCTGCATGTGCCGGGCCACCCACATCGTGGGCGTCTCACCGGCCATCAGCCGGCCCGCCTCCGCGTACCCCACGGCGAGATCGGAGAGGACGGCGGTGACGGCCGCGACCAGGCCGATCACGGCGGCCCGGGTCGGCGTGAAGGGAGCCACCAGGTAGCTGCCCAGGAGGGCGCTGGTGAGCGTGCCGACCATCGCGCCGGCCACCACACCAGCGGCGCCCCGTGGCACCTGCGGAGCCAGCCGGGGCCAGGGCAGCACGGCGTCGGTCAACCGGGCGACGGTCAGCGCGACGCCGCTCGCGGACAGGCAGACCGTGATCGCCTGGGTGCCGGCCGGGATGCGGCTGAGCACGATCAGGGTGCCGAAGGCCACCACCCCGACCACGATGAGCAGCGTGGCGCCGAGTGAGTCGGTGACCCGGACGCGGTCGACCCGACGGACCAACTGGCCGAGCACCGCGGCGAGGAACCCGCCGGCGGCCAGGTAGCCCAGCGGCGCCAGGCCGGCGACCTCCGTCTGCACCGCGGCGATGTCGACGAGCGCCGCGACGGTGGCGCTGATCCCGGCGACCACCAGCACCGCGGGCGGTCGCATGGCCATGGTCCAGGCCAGCACGAACAGCAACTGGACGCCGAAGATGATGAAGGCGAACGGCAGGCGGTTACCGGGACCGGACGTCTGCGCGCCGAGCACCAGGCCGACGCCGAGCAGCGCGGCGAAGCCGGCGATGGTCACCGCCAACTGGCGGCGCACCTCGACCGGGGGTACGACCTCCTCCTCCGGCTCGTCGATCTCGTCCTCGGATCGGCGGGCCGGCTCACCGGCGCGACGGGCCCGGCGAGGGCCGCCCCGCTCGCGGCGATCGCCGTCGGTGGTGGCCGGGCCGGTACGCGGCGCGGGCGGTTGGCCGCGGGTCGGTGTGGCGGCCGGACCCGGGTGGGGGCCGGCGGGCCACGATTCGCGGCCGGCCTCGGGCGACGTGGAGGGAAACACGACCCGATCGTGCCAGACCGGCGGCCCGACGCGGCGGTCACGGGTTTCAACAACGTTAAAACCTGGGCCACGATCAGGGGCAAGGTAGACAAACAGGAAATGGCCTGACGGCGCGGCCGAGGCGATCGGTTACGCTCAACCCGTTACCCCGCCCGTCAGCGACGCCGGGACCACGCAATTTCTCAGCGCGCTCCTTCGTGAGTGTGTCTGGTCGCGTGCGGCCGTGCGCCGCCGGGACGGAGGTGATCGTGGAGATCCTGCTGCTGGTGACCGCGCGCGCAGGCGAACCGTCGGCTGTGCTGCCGGCACTCGACCTGCTGCCGCACTCGGTGCGCACCGCGCCGCGCGACGTTCGCACACTGGTCGCGGGCCCCAGCCCGGACGCGGTGATGGTGGACGCCCGATCGGAGTTGAGCGAGGCCCGCGCGACCTGCCGGATGTTGCACGCCACCGGGCTCGGCGTGCCGCTTGTCGCGGTGGTGACCGAGGCCGGCCTGATCGCGTTGAACGCGGACTGGGGCGTCGACGACGTCATCCTCGCCTCGGCCGGTCCCGCCGAGGTCGAGGCACGGCTGCGGCTGGCGGTCGGCCGGCTGAGCAACGCGACCGCCGGGGCGGGCGGCTCGATCCGGGCCGGCGAGCTGAACATCGACCCGGACACGTACGCGGCCAAGCTCAAGGGTCGACCGCTCGACCTCACCTACAAGGAGTTCGAGCTGTTGAAGTTCCTGGCCCAGCACCCGGGTCGGGTGTTCACCCGGGACCAGCTCCTGCGCGAGGTCTGGGGCTACGACTACTTCGGCGGCACCCGCACTGTGGACGTGCACGTCCGGCGGCTGCGCGCCAAGCTCGGCTCGGAGTACGAGTCGATGATCGGCACCGTCCGCCAGGTCGGCTACAAGTTCGTCGTCCCGCCGTCGCGGTCCCTGCCCGAGGCGGAGCACGCGCCCCTACCCGTCTGATCGGCGAGTCACCTCAGCTTTCCTATATGCCCTTTTTGCGCAGCTTGGCAGTCCTATTCTGACTGCCGGGTTTGTCGGAGAAGGGGGCGGCTGTGCGCGCAGTGACCACGGGGGCGACGGGCCGGGCTGACCGGCCAGCCGGGCGGACGCCGTGACGCGGGGCAACTCGACCGCGCGGGCGGCCGGGATCGTGACGGTGGTGGTGGCGGCACTGCTCGGCTCGGCGTACGCGCTGGGCCGCAGTCTCGTCCCCGACCAGGTTCCGGGGCACTCCACCGGGGCCACGACAGGCGCCGACGGGCCGCACTACGCCGACCAGCTCAGCGGCGGCGGGCCCAGCGGCACCCCGAGCGCCGGCACCGGCCCCGCCGAGACCGGTCAGGACGGGTCGGGACAGGAGGCGGGGACCGACAACCTGTTCGGCGCGCACGCCACCTCCGGCTCCCCGCGACTCGCGCTCACCTTCGACGACGGCCCCGACCCGCGCTACACCCCGCAGGTCCTCGCCCTCCTGCGCGAGTACGACGTGCACGCCACGTTCTGCGTGGTCGGCGAGAACGCGCAGAACCACCCCGACCTGATCCAGGCGATCGTCAACGAGGGGCACACCCTGTGCAACCACTCGTGGCACCACGACGTCGGCCTGGGCGCCCGCTCGGCCGACGCGATCCGCTCCGACCTGCTGCGCACGAACGAGGCGATCCGGGCGGCGGTGCCGAACGCACCGATCGTCTGGTACCGCCAGCCGGGCGGCGCCTGGACGTACCCCGTGGTGACGGTGGCCCGGCAACTCGGCATGACCCCGTTGCACTGGTCGGTGGACCCGTCGGACTGGGAACTGCCCGGTGCCG
Organism: Micromonospora sp. NPDC023888; assembly: GCF_040639415.1. Taxonomy (NCBI): domain Bacteria; kingdom Bacillati; phylum Actinomycetota; class Actinomycetes; order Micromonosporales; family Micromonosporaceae; genus Micromonospora; species Micromonospora sp. NPDC023888. Next base: position 163,671 of record NZ_JBEZZW010000011.1, read on the forward strand.
GCAAGATCACCGCGACCGTGCTGACGCAGGCCCAACCGGGCTCGGTGGTGCTGCTGCACGACGCCGGCGGGAACCGGCAGGGCACCGTGGACGCGCTGCGCCGGATCCTGCCCGACCTGACCGCGCGCTTCGAGCTGGAAGCGCTGCCCACCGACCCCACCTGAGGCTCGGCTTTACTCGGCGACGGTCCGGGCGTCCGGACACCCAGCGGATACGGTGGCGGAATGAGCAGCGCGGAGCCGACCAGCGACCAGGTGACCCGGACCGATCGACTGGGGCCGGCGGAGATCGGCGAGATACTGGCCCTCGCCAGCGCCGCGGGCGACACCGACGGCGCCGACCCGCTCGACGAGCACGTCCTGCTCCGCCTCCGTGACCCGGACGCCCCGGCCCTGCACCTGATCGCCCGCGCCGACGACGGCACCCTCACCGGGTACGCACACCTGGACACCACCGACCCCGTCGGCGGGATCGGGGTCGAGCTGGTGGTGCACCCCGCGTACCGGCGGCGGGGCACCGGTCGCGCGCTGGCGCGGGGCGTACTCGCCTCGGCCACCGGGCCGCTGCGGGCGTGGGCGCACGGTGACCACCCGTCCGCCGCGGCGCTCGGCGTCGATCTCGGGTTCACCCGGGCGCGGGTGCTCTGGCAGTTGCGCCGGGCCCTGGCCGCCCCGCTGGGCGAGCCGCGCCTGCCCGACGGGGTGGCGCTGCGCGCGTTCCGGCCCGGGGCGGACGACGCGGCCTGGCTGACCCTCAACTCGCGCGCCTTTGCCGAGCACCCCGAGCAGGGGCGGTGGACCTCGGACGACCTGCGTGTCCGCCTCGCCGAGCCGTGGTTCGACCCGGCCGGCTTCCTGCTCGCCGAGGAGACCGACACGGGTCGACTGCTCGGCTTCCACTGGACCAAGGTGCACGAACGCCCGGGGTCGGCCCGGATCGGCGAGGTGTACGTGCTGGGCGTGGAGCCGACCGCACACGGCGGCGGGCTCGGCCGGGCCCTGACCACCGCCGGGTTGGCGTACCTGCGGGACCGGCGGGGTCTGGACCGGGTGATGCTCTACGTGGACGAGTCGAACGCGGGGGCCGTCGCGCTCTACGAGCGGTTGGGTTTCGCCCGCTGGTCGGCGCACATCAACTACCACCTGGGCTGACCGTCGGCCGTCGCTCCGGCCGGGTCACCGGTGGGTAACGGCCGGGCGTCGGCGACATAACGGCGAACCGGAAATATACCCATACTTCCGACAGGTGCTTCCCGGTTCACTTAACGGACAACTCACCCTCAGCAAGCGGTCACCTCGGCGGCCGTACGTGTTCACCTCGCGTTCACTTGCGACCGGCGAACCGGCTACCTGGCACTTCTAACTTTCGTGTCAGCCGGTCAGTGCCGGTCCTCGGGCCCCGGGATCGGGGTGCCAAGTCAGACGCGAAGGGAAACCCCTCAGGTGAAGCTCCAGCGGTACGGCACTATTGCCTGCCTCGCTCTTACTGCGACGCTCGGTCTCAGTGCATGCGGCTCGGACAACAACGAGCCCAGCACCAGCGCTTCGGGCTCGGCCGCCGCGGTCGACTGCGCCACCGGCACGGTGAACGCCCAGGGCTCCTCGGCCCAGAAGAACGCCATGGACGAGTGGATCAAGGCGTACCAGCAGAAGTGCCAGGGCGTCACGATCAACTACGAGCCGTCCGGCTCGGGCGCCGGCATCACGGCGTTCACCAACGGCACCGCCGACTTCGCCGGCTCCGACTCCGCGCTCAAGCCGGAGGAGCAGCCGAAGGCCGACGCCAAGTGCGTCGGTGGCGCCGCCATCAACCTGCCGATGGTGATCGGCCCGGTGGCCATCGCCTACAACCTCAACGGCGTGGACAACCTCCAGGTCAAGCCGGCCACCCTGGCGAAGATCTTCTCCGGCAAGGTGACCAAGTGGGACGACCCGGCGATCAAGGCCGACAACCCGGACGCCAAGCTGCCGTCGACCGCCATCCAGGCGGTGCACCGCTCTGACGAGTCGGGCACGACCGACAACTTCACCAAGTTCCTCTCCAAGACCGCCGAGGCGGACTGGACCCTGGGCAACGCGAAGGCCTGGAAGGCCCCGGGTGGCGTGGGCGCCGCCAAGTCGGACGGCGTTGCCAGCAAGATCAAGAGCACGGACGGCACCATCGGCTACGTCGAGTGGTCGTACGCCGAGAACGCCAGCCTGAAGATGGCCAAGGTCGGCAACGGCGCGGGCGAGTTCGCCGCGCTGACCGCCGAGTCGGCCGGTAAGACCATCGCCGGGGCCAAGATCGAGGGCCAGGGCGACGACCTCAAGATGTCGATCGACTACAACACCAAGGAGGCCGGGGCGTACCCGATCGTCCTGGCGACGTACGAGATCGTCTGCAGCAAGGGCCTCGCGGCCGACAAGCTGAAGCTGGTCAAGGGCCTGCTGGGCCACGCCGCCAGCGCTGAGGGCCAGGCGTCTCTCACCGAGCTGGGCTACGCCCCGCTGCCGGAGACGGTCCGCACCAAGGTCGAGACCGCGGTCAAGAACCTCTCCTGACCCGACCCCACACCTCCGCAACCGAATCGAGCGAGCAGATGGGTGAAACCCCTCACCGCTCGGCCGACGCCGGCACCGGCGGGACGCGCGTGACCCAGAGTCACGAGTGGCCCGCCGGTGCCTCGGCGCGTGTGGCCGAGGCACCAGTCAGCACCCGTTCCCCTGACGGTTCCGGGCTCGGCGGCGGTGGCGCACTGCCCCGGGCCCGCGCTTTCGGCGCCGAGCGGGCCTTCCACGGCCTCACCCTGGCCGCCGGCACGACGGTTCTGGTCATCATCGTCGCCATCGCGGTCTTCCTGATCGCCAAGGCGATTCCGGCCCTGCGTGCCAACACCGCCAGCTTCTGGACCTTCGAGGGCTGGTTCCCGAACGACAACCCGCCCACGTTCGGCATCGGCGCGCTCGCCTTCGGTACGGTGCTCACGGCGGCGCTGGCACTACTCATGGCGGTGCCGGTGGCGATGGGCATCGCGCTCTACCTGTCCCACTACGCGCCCCGGCGCATCGGCAACGCACTCGGCTTCCTGATCGACCTGCTGGCCGCCGTACCCAGTGTGGTGTTCGGCCTCTGGGGGCGCGACTATCTCATCGGCCCGGTCACCGACCTGTCCGGCTGGCTGAACAAGTACTTCGGCTGGATCCCGATCTTCGGCGGCGACGGCCCGTACGGCAACTCCATCCTGCTCGGTTCCCTCGTGCTGGCGATCATGGTGCTGCCGATCGTCACCTCGCTCACCCGCGAGGTGTTCCTCCAGACGCCCACCGCGAACGAGGAGGCCGCTCTCGCGCTCGGCGCCACCCGGTGGGAGATGCTGCGCACCGCGGTCCTGCCGTACGGGCGGCCCGGCATCATCGCCGCGGTGATGCTCGGACTCGGTCGGGCACTCGGCGAGACCATCGCGCTGGCGCTGACCCTCGGGGCCACCTACAGCATCTCGTTCAACGTGCTGGAGTCCGGCGGCAACACCATCGCCGCCAATATCGCCAACCGCTTCGCCGAGGCGAACGACACCGGTCGCGGTGCCCTGATCGCATCCGGTCTGGTGCTGTTCGCGATCACGCTGGTCGTCAACATCATCGCGCGGGCGATCATCTACCGCCGCCGGGAGTTCACGGAGTCCGCCGCATGAGCACCACGGTCACCTCACACCGCACCCGGCCGCCGGCCCAGCCGGAAACGCTGCGGGCCCGGCGGCTGCCCGCGTACGCCGCGCCGGCCATCGCCGTGGCCGCGCTGGCACTCGCCGCAGCGGTCGTCTACGGCGCGAGCATCGGCGGCCCGGTCCTCGTCGTCGTGCTCGGCGCGTTGCTCTACCTGGCGGGCCTCTTCGCGGCGGCCAACGCCGTCGAGGGGCGGCGAGCGGCCCGCAACCGCACCTGGAGCGCGCTGATCCACTCCGCGTTCGTGCTGGCCGTCGTGCCGCTCGTCTCGGTGGTCTGGACGCTGCTCAGCAAGGGTGTCCAGCGGCTGGACGCCGACTTCTTCCTCACCTCGATGAACAACATCGGCGCCCGGGACCCGAACGGCGGCGCGTACCACGCCATCATCGGCACCCTGGAGCAGGTCGGCATCGCCGTCCTGATCACCGTGCCGCTCGGCCTGCTCTGCGCCATCTACATCGTCGAGTACGGCCGGGGCAAGTTCGCCTTCGCGATCCGGTTCTTCGTCGACGTGATGACCGGTATCCCGTCGATCGTCAGCGGCCTGTTCGTGCTGGCGTTCTGGGTGCTGATCGTGTCGCCGTGGTTCAACGACGGCCGGCCGAGCTTCTCCGGCTTCGCCGCCGCGCTGGCCCTCGCGGTGCTGATGCTGCCGACCATCGTCCGCTCCACCGAGGAGATGTTGCGCCTCGTCCCGCCGCCACTGCGCGAGGGCGCGTACGCGCTCGGCGTGCCCAAGTGGAAGACCATCCTGCGGGTGGTGCTTCCCACCGCGCTCCCGGGCATCGTCACGGGCGTCATGCTCTCCATCGCTCGCGCGGCCGGCGAGACCGCTCCGGTGTTGCTGATCGCCGGCGGTGGCGCCGCGATCAACTTCAACCCGTTCGAGAACAACCAGTCGTCCCTCTCGCTCTACGTCTACCAGCAGGCCGGTAGCGCGTCGAAGTACGCGCCGGAGCGGGCGTGGACCGCGGCACTCACCCTGGTCGCCCTCGTGCTGATCCTGACGATCGCGGCGAAGTTGCTGGCCCGGCGCAACCGGCTCAGCCGATGAACCCCGGAGGTACCACCATGGCCAAGCGCGTCTCCGCCTCGAACGTCACCGCGTACTACGGCGGCTTCAAGGCGATCGAGAACATCAACCTGACGGTCGAGCCGAAGACCGTCACCGCCCTGATCGGGCCGTCCGGTTGCGGCAAGTCGACGTTCCTGCGGTCGATCAACCGGATGCACGAGGTGCTGCCGGGTGCTCGGGTCGAGGGCAGCCTGACCATCGACGACCAGGACATCTACGACCGCGACGTGGACGTCACAGCGGTCCGACGCACGATCGGCATGGTCTTCCAGCGGCCGAACCCGTTCCCCACCATGAGCATCTTCGAGAACGTGGTGGCCGGCCTGAAGCTCAACGGGGTCCGCAAGAAGTCGATCCTGGAGGACGCGGCCGAGAAGGCGCTGCGCTCGGCGAACCTGTGGGACGAGGTCAAGGACCGGCTGGGCAAGCCCGGCGCGGGCCTCTCCGGTGGTCAGCAGCAGCGGCTCTGCATCGCCCGGACCATCGCGGTCGAGCCGCAGGTCGTGCTGATGGACGAGCCGTGCTCGGCGCTGGACCCGATCTCCACGCTGGCGATCGAGGACCTGATGTTCCAGCTCAAGGACAAGTTCACGATCATCATCGTGACGCACAACATGCAGCAGGCCGCGCGGGTGTCGGACCGGACCGCCTTCTTCTCGATCGAGAAGACCGGCGACCCGGGCCGGCTGATCGAGTACGACAACACCCAGAAGATCTTCAGCAACCCGAGCGTGAAGAAGACCGAGGACTACATCACCGGCCGCTTCGGCTGAGCCGCCCTCCGCGACGCGGGCGGTCCGTCTCCGGACGGACCGCTTCGTCGTTCCCGTGGCCGATGACCGTCGCCCCGCGCGCTGCCTACGATCACCTGGTGCGTACGCCCGGCAGACTCCTGCGCGGACGCCGGCCCGAAACGAGGGTCGCCGTCGGCCTGTTCGTCGTGCTCGCGACACTGATCGGGGTCACGCCGAACGGCCCGCAGCGCCCCCTCGGATACGCCGCGGCCCTCGCGCTGGCGGCGGTGCAGGCCGGCACCATCGCGGCGCTGCGTCGCCACCCGGAGGGCGCGATGGCGGTGGCCGTCCTCGCCGGGGTCGGCATCGAGTCGCTCAGTCCGGACATCGGTTGGCTCGGTCAGGTCGCCGCGGTGCTCGCCGGGTACGCGCGGATGCGGTCGCCGTCGCGGTCGCTGTGGGTGCTCGGCCTGCTGCTGGCCGGTACACCGTGGAAGCTGGTGCACGGCGACTGGCGCAACGTGCTGCTCGCCATCGCCGGCCCGGCGCTCGGCTGGACTCTCGGTGAGCTGGGCCGGACCCGCGCGCTGCGCCGGCAGGACTCCGAGCGCCGCATCGTCGCCCAGGAGCGCGAACGGATCGCCCGCGAGCTGCACGACGTGCTGGTCCACACGGTGTCGGTGATCGTGGTGCAGGCCGGCGCCGCGCAGGACGTCTTCGACCGCCGGCCCGACCTGGCCCGCGCTGCGCTGTCCTCGATCGATCTGGCGGCCCGGTCGACCCTCTCCGAACTGCGGGTGCTGTTGCAGACGATGAGCGCCGACACCGGGCCCGACTCGGCCACACCGCAGCCTGGCCTGGCGCAACTGGACACCCTCGCGGCGTCGCTGCGGGCCACCGGGCTGACCGTCGAGCTGGACCGGGAACCGGCCGGGTCGCCGTTGCCGGCGGCGGTGGACCTCTCGTCGTACCGGATCGTGCAGGAGTCGCTCACCAACACACTGCGGCACAGCCAGGCCACCCTCGCCCGGGTGACGGTGCGCTGCTCCCCCCGGTCGGTGCGGCTGGAGATCCGCGACGACGGGCCGGCCCGTCCGATCGGCCGGGTCGACCGTTCGGCCCACCGCGGCATCGTGGGGATGCAGGAACGGGCCCGGCTGCTGGGCGGGACGCTCGACGCCGGGCCGGTGCCGGGCGGCGGCTTTCGGGTACGGGCGGACCTGCCGCTCACCTCGACATGACGACGCCGGCCATCCGGGTGCTGATCGCCGACGACCAGGCCCTCGTCCGAGCCGGGTTCGCAATGATCATCGAGAGCCGCGCGGATCTCGAGGTGGTCGGCGAGGCGGGCGACGGTCTGGAGGCCGTCGCGCTCGCGGGGCGCCTGCGACCGGACGTGATCCTGATGGACGTACGGATGCCCCGGCTGGACGGCATCGAGGCGACCCGTCGGCTGGTCGCCGCCGGCCAGGCGGCGAGGATCATCATGCTGACCACCTTCGACCTGGACGAGCCGGTCTTCGCGGCGCTGCGGGCCGGTGCCAGCGGTTTCCTGCTCAAGGACATCCGCCCCGACGAACTGGCCACGGCGGTACGGGTGGTGGCGCGCGGCGAGGCGCTGCTCGCGCCGACAGTCACCCGGCGGCTGCTCGACCGGTTCGCCGGCGAACTGCCCGGCGGCACTCCCCCGCCGACGCTCGACGCGCTCAGCGCCCGTGAGATCGAGGTGCTCACGCTTGTCGCGCGGGCGCTCTCCAACGACGAGATCGCGGAACGCCTGGTCCTCAGCCGGGCCACCGTGAAGACCCACCTGTCGGCGATCCTGCTCAAGCTCGGCCTACGCGACCGGGTGCAGGCGGCCGTGCTCGCCTACGAGTGCGGCCTGGTCCGGCCCGGCACCGCTCCGCCTCCGGGATGACCGGAAGTCCCGTCCCGGGACCGATTCGGCCGGCCCGCCGAACTGCCTAATCTCCCTCCAAAGAGGAGGGAAGCATGATCCGTTCACTGCTGGCACTGCTGACCACCGTGCCACTGATCGTCACGCCCGGAGCCGCCAACGACCCGCCCGCCGACCGGTGCGCGGGGTTGGCCGGGGCGCGAATCCCGCAGGTGTCGGTGTCCTCGGCGCAACGCGAGACGAACGCCGAGGGCCAGGAGTTCTGCCTCGTGCAGGGGGTGATCCGGCCGCAGACGCGGTTCACCGTCAAACTCCCCGTCTCCGGATGGACGGGGCAGTACGTACAGCAGGGCTGTAGCGGGCTGTGCGGCGAGGTGCCCGACCTGACCCTGCCGCTCTTCGGGTTCCAGTGCGCGGCCGCGCGGGACGGCAGGCTGGTGCTGGCCGCCGACGACACCGGGCACACCGGCGACCCGCAGACCAGTGAGCCGGCGACCTGGGGTGCCGACCCTCGGGCACGACTGGAGTTCGGGCTGTTGTCGGAGCACCGGCTGCGGCGGGTCGCGGACGCGGTGATGGTCGCGTACTACGGGCACGGCCCGACGTACCGCTACTTCGACGGCTGCTCGACCGGCGGGCGGCAGGGGCTGATGCTGGCGCAGCGGTTCCCTGCCGACTTCGACGGCATCCTGGCCGGCGCGCCGGTGCACAACCTGGCACCGCTGGCGCTGCTGAACGCCTGGGTGGCACTGCGGAACACGGACGCGTCGGGCCGACAGGTCCTCGGCCCGGAAAAGATCCCAGCGCTGCACGAGGCGGTTGTGAGGACGTGCGGCGAGGTCATCGACGATCCGCGGCGGTGCGGGTTCCAGCCGTCGTCGCTGCGCTGTCCCCGTGGCACGGACCGGCCGGACTGCCTCACGGCGGCCCAGGTGGCGGCCGTGGTGGCGTTCTACCGGGGGCCGAACGGCCTGTACGAGGGGGGCATGCCGTACGGATCGGAGCTGGGCTGGATCGACCAGTTCGTGGTGCGCTCCGGCTCCCCGGTGGACGGCAACGCCGGGAAGATCGCCCTCAACTACCTGAAATACCTCGCGTACCCGCAGAACCCGCCTGCCGATTTCCAACTGACCGACGTGCGGTTCACCCGGGCCACGTTCGACCGGCTGAACGTGCTGGGGGACGCCATCTACAACGCCACAGACGCGGACCTGTCCGAGTTCCGCGCACAGGGCGGCAAGCTCATCCTCTACCACGGTTGGGCGGACCCGTCCGTCCCCCCGTTCACCACTGTCGACTACTACGCGGCAGTGCAACGTCGCGGCGGCAGCGAGGCGTTCACGCGGCTGTACATGGTGCCCGCGGGCTACCACTGCCTGTTCGGGCCGGAGCCGAGCCCACACCCGTCGGAGGTCGGCATCCCCGAGTTCCTCCAGCCGCTGATGGACTGGGTCGAACGCGACGTCGCGCCGGGCGACATCGACGTCCTCACCTACGCGCCCAACGAGGAGCCGGACCAGCAGTTCGTCCGCTTCCTCACGGTGGCGCCCTTCGACGCGCTGGCGCCGGCGCACGCCGCACCGGGCAGCCTCAACGCCAACTACCGGTACGTCGGGCACTACTGACGGCCCGTCGGTCCGCCGTACCTCGGGGGGACGGCGGACCGCCGGCCGGGTCAGCCGAGCACGAAGCGGGGCACGCCGTCGGCCGGAAGGTCCAGGCGCGGGGTGATCGCGGTGGCGGCGTCCCGCTCGGCCGCCGCGCGGGCCACGCCGGCCAGGTCGCCGGCGGCGGCCACCTGCGCAAGCGTGACCAGCGTCGGCGGCAGCATGGTCAGCTCGCCCGTCTCGGCGCGGGCCAACGCGTCAGCAGGTCGGATCCACAGGGTGTGGTCGGCCTCGCCGGAGACGTCCCGGGTCCGCTGCCCCGCCGGCAGCAGGGCCACGAAGAAGTACGTGTCGAAGCGGCGCGGCTCGAACTCCGGGGTGATCCAGCGGCTCCACGGCAGCAGCAGGTCCGACCGCAGCGTGAGCTGCCGGCTGGCGAGCAGCGCCGCGAAGCCCAGCCGCCGGCCCTCCAGGTCCTGCCGGGCGGCCTCCCAGTCGTCGCCGCTGACGTCGCCCACCACTGTCGCCGGGTCCGGGCCGGCGAGCAGCACGCCGGATTCCTCGAAGACCTCTCGCGCGGCGGCGCAGACCACCGCCTGGGCGGCCTCCGGGGCCACGCCGAGTCGGTCCGCCCACTCGCTCGGCGTCGGGCCGGCCCAGTCCAGGTGCGCCTGCGAGTCGGAGCGGTCCACCCCACCACCGGGGAAGGCGTACATCCCGCCGAAGGTCATCGCGGCGACCCGGCGGATGACGTACACCTCGAAGTCGGCGTCGGTCGGACGCAGCAGCAACACGGTGGCCGCGACCCGCGGCGTCGCCGGGGTGCCACCCTCGGTCCGGAACCGGCGGGCGTGCTCGACCAGGGCGGCCGGGGCGGCAAAGCCGTCACTGTCGATCGTCATGCTCGAAAGCATATCCGCAAGCGGCTTCGTCACCGCTATCGCAAACTGAATTGCGCGACCAGCCGAAGCGGATACGGCGGCGTCAGAGAATCTGTCCAGACTCTCTGACGCCGCCTTGCACCGAGCTCTTAACAGGTGCCCTGGCCCGCCAGGCCGCCCGACTCGATATTACGGTCGTAACCGAAGTCGGCCTCCTTGCCAGGGTTCAACCACATGCACTTCTTCTGACCGCTGAAGAAGATTGCCTTACCCCACTGCCCGTAGCTGTCACAGTTGTGGATGTATCCGCGCTCTCCCTTGACGTAGTAACCGCAGGGTGCCGCCTGAGCCGCCCCGGACGAGACAACAACCGTTCCAACAGCTCCGATCGCGCTCATCGCCAGAGCCAAAGCCACGCGACTTACCTTTACATTCACTGACGCCTCCCCAGGTACGGTGAATATTTCGCTCCGGCACTTGCCGCACCGGCCGCAAACATATTGACAATATCCATCAGGGGAAGTCAACCAAATTCATGGTCCAGACAAAAGTACAAAAATTTCAAGAAAGCGAAGCTCTCGGTTTAGGTCGAGTTAACCGGATCCGCATATATTCCAAGCCGGAATTCCCAGACCCAAGATACTGCTCAGGCACGTCACCACCCCTTTCAGTATGCTTCCCGGCATGACTCGTTGGGGCATCCTGGCCACCGGCCACATCGCCAGCCGTTTCGCCGAAGACCTCCGGCTGGTGCCGGACGCCGAACTGGTCGCGGTCGGCTCACGCGCCGCCGAGAGCGCGCGGCGCTTCGCCGACACGTACGGCGCGAAGCGCGCCTACGGATCCTGGGTGGAGCTGGCCGCCGATCCGGAGATCGACGCGATCTACGTGGCGACCCCGCACTCCGCGCACTACGAGGCGGCGATGACCTGCCTCACGGCCGGCCGCGCGGTGCTGTTGGAGAAGCCGTTCACCCTCGACCTGGCCACCAGCACCGAGTTGGTGGACACCGCCCGCGCCGCCGGGGTCTTCCTGATGGAGGCCATGTGGATGCGGCTGAACCCGCTGATCCTGCGGGTGGTCGAGCTGATCGCGCAGGGGGCGATCGGCACGGTGACCGGCGTCCGGGCCGACTTCGGGGTGGCCGGGCCGTTCCCGCCGGAGCACCGGATGCGCAACGCGGCGCTGGGTGGGGGTGCCCTTCTCGACCTGGGGATCTACCCGATCAGCCTGGCCCACCTGCTGCTCGGCGTGCCGCGACACATCCGGTCCTGGGCGCAGCTCGGCCCGGAGGGGACCGACGAGAACACCGGCATGCTGTTCGGCTACGACACCGGAGCGCTGGCAACCCTGAGCTGCGGCATGGTCGGGTTGAGCGGGCAGACCGCCTCGATCACGGGCACCACCGGGCGGATCGACCTGCCGGAGCCGTTCTTCCGGCCGGGTTCCGTGACAGTGCACCGGGCCGGCGCCGAGCCGGAGACGATCGTCGCCGACGGGGCCGGCAACGGCTACCAGTACGAGGCGATCGAGGTGCAGCGCTGCCTGGCGGCCGGCCTGACCGAGAGCCCGGTGGTGCCGCACGCCACGACCCTTGAGGTGATGGCGCTGCTGGACACGGTCCGGGAGCAGATCGGCGTGCGGTACGAGTGAGACGAAACGGCCCCGGTCGCGGTGACCGGGGCCGTTCGAGGTGCCGGGTCCGGTCAGCCGAAGAGCGGCCGGACCAGCAGGTAGGTGACGCAGGCGATCAGTGCGGCGGCCGGGAACGTGATGATCCAGGCGAGCACGATGTTGCCGGCCACGTTCCAGCGGACCGCGGAGAGCCGCTTCGTCGCGCCGACACCCATGATCGCCGAGGTGATCGTGTGGGTGGTGGAGATCGGGGCCTTCAGCACCAGGGCGTTGAAGTAGAGCACCGCGCTGGCGACCGTCTCGGCGGCGAAGCCCTCCGGCGGGCCCAGGTCGATGATCTTGCGGCCGAGGGTCCGGATGATCCGCCAACCACCGGCGTACGTGCCGAGGGCCAGCATCGTCGCCGAAGTCCAGAACACCCAGCCCGGGATGTGCGTCTTGCTCTCCTGGAAACCGCCCGTGTAGAGCGCCAGCACCACGATGCCCATGGTCTTGGCGGCGTCCTGCATGCCGTGGCCCACCGACATGGCCGCCGCGGAGACGGTCTGCGCCCAGCGGAAGCCCCGGTTGAGCTTGCCCGGCTGCCCCTTGCGGAACAGCCAGAGGATGGCAAGCATCAGCAGGTAGCCGAGGGTGAGGCCGACGAGGGGCGAGAGCACCATCGGCAGCAGCACCTTCTCGCCGATGTTGCCCCACTGCACGATGCCGCCGGTGGACAGCAGGGTCGCGCCGACCAGGCCGCCGAAGAGCGCGTGCGAGGACGACGAGGGCAGGCCGAAGTACCAGGTGATCAGGTTCCAGGCGATCGCACCGAGCACCCCGGCGAAGACCACGCCGAGGCTGTTCACCCCGGTCGGGAGGGTGACCAGGCCGTCGCCGACGGTCTTGGCCACGCCAGCACCGAAGTGCGCGCCGACGAAGTTGCCGACGGCGGCGAGGCCGAGGGCGATCCGGGGGGTCAACGCCCGGGTGGAGACGCTTGTCGCGATCGCGTTGGCGGCGTCGTGGAAGCCGTTGGTGTAGTCGAACGCCAGGGCTACCCCGATCACCGCCAGCACGGCGATGAGTTCGGGTGTGACAGTCACCGGATCAGGACTCCTTGACCGCGATGGTCTCGACCGTGTTGGCCACGTGCTCGAAGGCGTCGCAGGCGGCCTCCAGCTCGTCGGCGACCTCCTTCATCTTCAGCACCGTCAACGCGTCGTACTCACCCGAGAAGAGACGCACGAGCAGTTGCCGGTTGATCCGGTCGCCCTCGTTCTCCAGCCGGTTGCACTCGATCCAGTAGTCCTCAAGGTCCTTCATCGACTTCAGCCGGGGCATCGCGTCGGCGGTCAGCTTGGCCTGCTGGTCGAGTACGTTGACCATCTCGTGCAGCTCGCGGGGCAGCGCCGGCAGCTCGGTCAGCCCGTACAGGTACAGCAGGTCACCGACCGCCTCCAGGTGGTCCATGACGTCGTCGAGCAGCGAGCCGAGCCGGTAGATGTCCTCCCGGTCGAACGGCGTGATGAAGGTCGAGTTGATCTTCTTGTACAGGTCGTGGGTGATCTGGTCGCTGTCGTGCTCGACCTCGGTCAACCGCTCGCTGACGGACTGCACGTCCACGCCGGGCAGGGCCAGCTCGTTGAGCAGCGCGGTACCCCGGACCAGGTTCTGCGCGGCCCTGGTGAAGAGCTCGTAGAAGGCGCCCTCGGTGGGGCGGAAGGAAAACTTCACAGCACAGACCTCGTCGCGTCGGTGGAAGGGTGGCGGCACCCCGGAGGGCACCCGCTCGGTGAATGCTAGGAAACGACAGAACCGCGAATTCGACGGCCCACCCCTGGTCAGGTGTCATTCACCGGTCGTTCATCTGCTGTTCATCTCGACCGTCCCACGCGCACCCGCTCCCCCAGCGACCAACCGCTCCCGCTCACGATCGACATCGAAATCGGCAGCCGGATACCCCAGGTCGAGGGTGTCGAACGTCTCACGCAGCAGATGAGCCACCGCCCAGTCCCGGTACCACTTCCGGTCCGCCGGCACCAGGAACCAGGGCGCGGCGTCCGTGCCGCACCGACTGAGGGCCTCGGCGTACGCGGCCTGGTAGTCGTCCCAGTGCGACCGGGAGTCGACGTCTGAGGGGTTGTACTTCCAGTGCTTGCGCGGATCGTCGAGCCGTTCCAACAGGCGCTTGCCCTGCTCGGCGTACGAGATGTGCAGCATCACCTTGAGCACTGTCATCCGCCCCTCGGTCAGCTCCCGCTCGAACGAGTTGATCTCGTCATAGCGGGCCCGCCAGGTCGCCTCCGGCACCAGCGAGCCGACCCGGGCGATCAACACGTCCTCGTAGTGCGAACGGTTGAACATCCCCACGTACCCCGGTGGTGGCAACTCCCGCCGGATCCGCCACAGGAAGTCGTGCCGCAACTCCTGGCGGGTCGGCGGCCCGAACGAGCGGATGTGCAGGCCCAGCGGGTTCATCGCGCCGGCCACCCGCTTGATGGTGCCGTCCTTGCCACCGCAGTCCATCGCCTGGAGCACCAGCAGCACGCGGCGCGCCGGCCGGTCCGACCCGGTCTTGGCCATCGCGTACAGCATCTCCTGCTGCCGGGCCAGCTCGCCGCCGACCAGCTCCACCTGCTCCCGCGCCCAGGCCTTGCGGCGTTCCCCACGCCCCGCCGTGCTCGGCACACCGGGTGTGGACCGCGGATCGACCGCGCCCAGATCCACAGGTGCGGTGACCCGCAGCAACTCCCGCACGGAACCGCCGTCCGGTGCCACGATCTGCCCTTGCTGGGGTGCGCTCATCCACGGATCATCGCCCAACCGCAGCCGATTCGCCCGCCGGGGCCGACCCCGCCCACCACCGGTCGGCACGGTCCGCGGGTCGGCCCGGCCGTCGGGCGCGGGCTGCCGGCACGCCGGGTCGGCACGGTCCGCGCGTCGACCCGCCGTCGAGTACGGGGCTGCCGGCACGGCCGGTCGGCGGGAGGATGGACGCCAGGGCGGTGCCGGCGGGGAGGGTGGTGGGTCGTGCGGGATCTGGCGACGGAGTTCGAGGCCGAGCGGGGGCGGCTGCTCTCGGTGGCCCGCCGGATGCTGGGAAGCCGCAGTGAGGCGGAGGACGCGGTGCAGGAAACCTGGCTGCGCTACGCCGTGGCCCTCGCCGACCCGAGCGCCCGCGCCGAGATCCGCGAGCTGTCCGCGTGGCTGACCACCACCTGCGCCCGGATCTGCCTGGACGTGCTCCGCTCCGCGCGGGTCCGCCGGGAGGCGTACCCCGGGCAGTGGCTGCCGGAGCCGGTGGTGAGCCCGCTGGGCGCCACGACGCCGACGGACGGGTACGCGCCCGACCCGGCCGAGCGGGCGGTCCGCACCGACCAGGTCGGCACGGCGCTGCTCGTCGTGCTGGAGCGGCTCGCGCCGGAGCAGCGGGTCGCGCTCGTGCTGCACGACGTGTTCGCGGTGCCGTTCGCCGGGGTCGCCGACGTGCTCGGCACCACCGAGGTGGCCGCCCGGCAGCTCGCCCACCGGGCACGGCGGGCGGTCACCGCGCCGGACGTGCCCCGGCACACCGCGGACCTGGCCGAGCAGCGCCGGGTGCTCGAAGCGTTCGTCGCCGCCACCGAGTCCGGCGAGCTTGACCAACTGCTCCAGGTGCTCGCGCCGGACGTGGTCTTCGTCGGTGACTCGGGCGGGCACTACCCCTCGGCCCGACAGCCGGTCGTCGGCGCGGACGCCGTGGGTCGCTTCACGCTCGGCCTGTTCGGCCGGACCGGCCGGTACGCCGGCCGGGTGCGGGCCCGGCTCGTGCTCGTCAACGGCGCGCTCGGCCTGCACCTGGAGACCGTGCACAGTGACGGGCGGCCGATCCGCCTGGTCACCGTGTTCGCCGTGGACCAGGGCCGGATCACCGCCATCTACAACCAGATCAACCCGGAGAAACTCGCCGACCTGCCCCCGCTCGGCGACGACGACGGCTGGCCGCCGCGCTGGTGAGCCGGCCGGGCGTGCGGCGTCAGACCACCAGGGCCAACCACTTGCGGTACGAGGTGGCGAACGGCTCGGTGCCGTCGCCGAGCGCCCCGAACAGTCGTTGGGCCGCGGCCTCGGCCTCGGCCACCACGTCGTCCGGGTAGCCGAACCGGGCCCGGTGCTCGGCGAACTCGTCCTCGTCGAGCAGCTCCACCAGGCCGGTGGCCCGACGGCGGACGACGTCCAGGTCCAGGTCGATCAGGTGGACGGTGTCGTCGGACTCCCAGTGGGCCGGGGTGGTGATGTCGCAGTAGACCTCGCTGGTGCGGGGCGGGGGGTTGAACATGGCCGTCCACCAGGCGCGGTGGGGCACCAGCAGAACGAACGGGATCTTCTCCACCGACGGCCGGCCGTGGTAGACCGACTCGGTGCCCTGCGGCACGCCGAGCCAGATGCCGAGGTCGTCCTCGGTGAGCCGGCGGGCCGGGTAGTCGCGGTGGGCGCTGCCGTCGTACTTGCGGTAGATCACTCGGACCATGTCGCTCGGCATGATTCGCACCCTAACCGATACTGCCCACCCGTCGTAGCGCGGCGGTAACCGGGCGACGCGACAGCGACGACAGGCGTGGCCGGCAGCGCGCCACGCGGCGGAGGGGCACGGCCGGTGTCGGCGGCGACGGGTACCGTCGCACGGTGACTCCGCCCCGCACCACCACCGGTTCCGCCACTCCGCCGGCCCGCGCCAAGGGCCGGCGGCGGGGTGCCCGGCCCAGCGGCAGCGAGCTGCTGGCGGCGGCGGTCGGCGCGGTGCCCGGCGGCGCGGAACGCCCCGGCCAGCAGCAGATGACCACGGCGATCGAGGAGTGCGTGGCCGGCGGCGAGCATCTGCTCGTGCAGGCGGGCACCGGCACCGGCAAGTCGCTCGCCTACCTCGCACCGGCGCTCACCGTGGACGGCCCGGTGGTGGTCTCCACCGCCACCCTGGCCCTGCAGTCGCAGTTGGTCGACCACGACCTGCCCCGGCTCGCCGACGCGGTCGAGCCGCTGCTCGGCCGCCGGCCCACCTTCGCGGTGCTCAAGGGTCGCCACCACTACCTCTGCCTCGCCCGACTGGACAACTCCACCGAGGAGGAACCGGAGGACACCCTCTTCGACGCCCCGGCGGCCCGCCCCGGGGGCGGGACGAAGTGGCTCGGCGAGGCGGGCCGGTTGGGAAAGCAGGTCGAGCGGCTGCGCGACTGGGCCGAGAAGACCGCCACCGGCGACCGGGACGAGCTGGACCCGGGCGTCGACGACCAGGCCTGGCGGCTGGTGTCGATGCCGGCCCGGGAGTGCGTCGGCGCGACCCGCTGCCCGTTCGGGCAGGAGTGCTTCGCCGAGGCGTCGCGGGCGCGAGCCCGGGAGGCCGACATCGTGGTGACCAACCACAGCCTGCTCGCTGTCGACATGCTCGCCGACCGGCACATCGTGCCGCCGCACAAGCTGCTCATCGTGGACGAGGCGCACGAGCTGGCCGACCGGGTCTCCTCCGCCGCCCAGGCGGAGCTGGTGCCGGAGCTGATCGACCGGACCACCCGGCGGGCCCGTACGCTGCTGCGGCCGGAGACCGCCGAGGCGCTCACGGCCGCCGGTGACGCCCTCGCTGTCGGGCTGGCCGAGGTGCCGGCCGGTCGGCTCACCGCCGGGCTGCCGATGCCGTTGCGGGAGGCGTGCACGCTGCTCGACGCGGCGACCCGCGCCGCCCTGGACGCGATCGGCGACATCAAGTCCGACGATCCCGACCCGGTTCGCAAGCAGCAGGCCAAGGCCGCACTCGACGAGCTGTCCACCACCGCCCAGCGACTGCTGGATGAGGCCGACCACGACGTGGCCTGGGTGGAGAAGAACGACAGCGGCAGCCGCCGGGCGCTGGTGGTCGCGCCGCTGTCGGTGGCCGGCACCCTCGCCACCCACCTGTACGACGAGCGCACCGTCGTCGCCACCTCGGCGACCCTGGCGTTGGGCGGCCGGTTCGACACGGTGGCCCGCGCCCTCGGGTTGGACGCGCCGCCGCCCGCCCCGCCGACCCCCGCCGCGGCCGCACTGGCCGCCCGCACCGGCCCGGGTCGCCCGGCCGCCGAGATGCCCGGCCGTCGGCTCGCCGGGGACGCCCCGAACGCCGTCGTACCGGCGACCGAGGGCCCGGGTTGGCGGTCCCTCGACGTCGGCTCGCCGTTCGACTACGCCCGGCAGGGCATCCTGTACGTCGCCGCGCACCTGCCCCGCCCCAGCGTCTCCGGGCTGCCCGACGCTGCCGGGGAGGAGCTGCTCGCGCTCGTCGAGGCGCTCGGTGGTCGTACTCTCGGGCTCTTCTCCTCTCGGCGGGCCGCGCAGCAGGCGGCGGAGCTGGTGCGCGCGCGGACCGACCTGCCGGTGCTGTTGCAGGGCGAGGAGGCGCTGCCGCTGCTGGTCCGCCGCTTCCGGGAGGAGCGCGCGAGCTGCCTGTTCGGCGTGATGTCGCTCTGGCAGGGCGTGGATGTGCCGGGTGACGCCTGCCAGCTCGTCGTCATCGACCGGCTGCCCTTCCCGCGCCCGGACGAGCCGTTGGCGGCGGCCCGTGCCGCGGCCGTGGACGCGGGCGGTGGTTCCGGCTTCTCCGCGGTCAGTGTGCCGATCGCGGCGGTGCGCCTGGCGCAGGGCGTGGGTCGGCTGATCCGGGCGACCGGCGACCGGGGTGTGGTCGCGGTGCTCGACTCCCGGCTGGAGACGGCCCGTGGCTACGGGCCGTTCCTGCGCCGCTCGCTGCCGCCTTTCTGGTACACGACCCGCCCCGAGGTGGCCCGCGGCGCCCTGCAACGCCTCGCGAAGTCCTGACCCGGCGGGGGCGCGGGTCAGGGTGCCTGGGAGGCGACGACCACGGCGTCGGGTGGGGTGTCCGGGACCCTCCGGGCGGCGAGCCGGCGGACGGCGGTGTTCAGCACCGCGATGAGCGGCACGGAGACCAGCGCACCGGTGATGCCGGCCAGCACGACACCGGCGGCGATGCCGATGATCACCGCGAGCGGGTGGAGGGCGACCGCTCGTCCCATGATCAGCGGCTGGAGCACGTGCCCCTCCACCTGCTGCACACCGATCACCACCCCCAGGATGATCAACGCGGTGACCGGGCCGCTGTCGACGAGCGCCACCAGCACCGCCACGCCACCGGAGAGCGCCGCGCCGACGATCGGGATGAACGCGCCCAGGAAGACCAGCGCGGCGAGCGGGAACGCGAACGGGATGTCGAAGACGACGAGGAAGATGCCGATGCCTACCGCGTCGATGAAGGCCACCAGGACTGTCGCTCGTACGTAGGCGCCGAGCGTGTGCCAGGAGGCGCGACCCGCGTCGTCGACCTTCCACCGAGCCGCGACCGGCAACAGTCGGACCAGGAAGCGCCAGATCCGGTTGCCGTCGCGCAGGAAGAAGAACGTCGCGAAGAGCACCAGGAGCGTGCCGGTCAGCACCTCCGCGAGCGTGGCCGCGGTGCTCAGGGCACCGCTTGTGAACCGTGAGGTGTTGTCGTTGATCCAGGCCTGGGCCTCGTCGATGTAGCGGTCGAGCTGGGTGTCGGAGAGGTGCAGGGGACCTGTCTTCAGCCAGTTCTGGATCTGTCGGACGCCCTCCGAGGACTTCTCGCTCAGCTCCGGCACACCCCTGATGAACTCGTTCACCACGAGCGTCAGCGTGCCGATCACCGCGGCGAGCCCGCCGACCAGCACCACCGCCGTCGCCAGCGACCGGGGCAGTCGCGCCCGCAGCAGCCAACCCACCGCCGGCGCGAGCAGTGCGGAGAGCAGCAGCGCGATGGCCAGCGGAATGATCACGATCTTGACGGTGCTGACGATCCTGAGCAGGGCCCAGGCGACCACACCGATCACGATCAGCCGCCAGCACCAGGCGGCGGCGATCCGCAGCCCGTGCGGGACGTCGGCGTCGTCTCGGCTGGAGGTCGAGCTGTGCAGGTCCACCGGAGGTTCCGCGCCGACGACGGTGGCCGTCGGTGGCGCGGCCGGTCCGGGAACGGCAGGCGACGCCACCTGGGTCGCCTCCGACACGTCGCTCACCGCATCACCCGCCACGCCCTCGTCGGTGCGCGCGGATGCGGACTCCTGTCGCGCCTGGTAGGCGCGACGAAGCCGCCCGCGTACCCGCTCGAAGCGGCTCAAGCGCACCTCCTGGCAGTGAAACCGGCCCGCCCACGACAACAGGTCGGACAGCATACGTCCGTTCCCGACACCGTAGGGCAGTTCCGCCACACAATGCCCAGACCACCACCGGCGTAACCACAAGCGGACCCGCCGTCGGCCACACGGTAGCGTCTGCGGCGTGACCGCCGACAATGATCTGGACGCCGGCCTGCCGATCCGCCTGCTGCACGACCGCGTACTCGTGCGGATGGAGGGCGGCGAGGGCGAGCGTCGCTCCACCGCCGGCATCGTCATCCCGGCGACCGCCCAGGTCGGCAAGCGCCTCGCCTGGGCCACCGCGGTCGGGGTGGGGCCGAACGTGCGCGCCATCGTCTCCGGCGACCGGGTGCTCTTCGACCCGGACGACCGCTCCGAGGTCGAGCTGCACGGCCGCGGGTACGTGCTGCTGCGCGAACGCGACGTGCACGCGGTGGCCGCCGAGCGGATCGAGAACGACCCCACCGGCCTCTACCTCTGACCTACCCCCCGGCCACCGGGCCGCGCCGCGCATCGTTTGCCGGGCCGCACGACGGGAAGCCATCCGGCGACCGTGGCCCTGGGGAGGGACGATGCCAGTATTCGTGAAGAAGCTGTTGACCTGGGGCAGTGTCGCGTTCCTGATCTACTTCATGGCCTTCCGGCCGGACGGTGCCGCACAGATCTTCAAGGCCATCGGGGCTGCGCTGATGGCGATGTTCCAGGGCTTCGGTGACTTTCTCACCTCGCTGATGACCTGACGCCGCCGGCCGGCGCCCGCCGTCAGGGGTGACCCGGCGGCCACGGCGCCGTCGAGCGCAGGCCGGGCCAGCCGGGCGGGGCATAGCCCACCGGAGGCGGTGGCGCCGGGGCCAGCACCACCGGGATCGGCACCACCGGCTCGTCCGGCGCGTCCACCGGACGCTGCGTACCGTCCGGGAAGCGCAGGTGGTAGCGGCTGCCGTCCCAGACCCCCGTCGGGGCCTGCGGGTCCCGGCCGACGAAGAACGACCGGTACGCGCCGATCGCGTCGAGCAACTCCCGCTCCTCCCGCGCGGTCCGTTCCTGGTCGGCGGGCTTGCGATCCAGGCCGCGCAGCGAGCCGTCGCGCAGCAGGGCCAATCGGGTGGCGGCGGACTGGTACCCGCGCATCGCCCGCACCCCGGCGTCGCCGGCCACCCGCCGCGCCCAACTGCGGGCCGCGTGCCGCCGGCCCAGACTGCTCAGCGCGGCCACCTCGGGCGGGCTCAGCCAGCCGGCGCGTACGTAGTCCGGCAGGGTCCGCTCGGTGAGCCGCCCCTCCCAGGCGCGCAGCCACACCGCGAAACCCACAGTGCCGAAGAAGACCGGCACCATCAGGCCCAGGAAGCCGTACAGCATGATCAACGGCTCGCCGGTGGCCTGGGTCAGCGTGGGCAGCAGGTTCCACGTGCCGTGCAACATCATCGCCAGCAGCAGGCCGGCGACCGGGGCGAGCACCCGGACCCGCCGGTCGGCCGTCCGCGCCGCGATGCCCAGCCCCACACCGGTCATCGAGGTGAAGAGCGGATGGGCGAACCCGAACAGCAGGATCCGCAGGATGAAGATCGCGATGACCTGGTTGATGCCGGTCACCGGGCCGTACCGGTCGGCTCCGGACGCGAAGCCCACCCCACCCAGGTAGAGGATGTTCTCCACCATGGCGAAACCGACAGCGGACAGGCCGCAGTAGACCAGGCCGTCGGTGATCCCGGACCACTCCCGCCGCCGGAAGACCAGCAGCAGGATCGGGCCCAGCGCCTTGGTCAACTCCTCGATGAACGGCGCCACAAGCACACCGGTGAGCGCGTCGGGCAGCCCCCAGTCGGCGAACCGGTTGGCGGCGAAGTCGTTGACCGTGAGCGAGGCGGCGGTGGAGACGAACGCGCCCCAGGCGAAGCAGAAGATCAGATACTTCAACGGCTCCGGTTCGTACCGGTCCAGCCAGAGGAAGCAGGCGACAAGCACCGGCACCGGCAGGATGGCGGCGGCCACCCCGATCAGCAGGGCCTGCACGCCGAGCGACCGGCCGAGCGTGAAGACCATGAACACCGCGCAGGCGGCGATGAGCACCACCACCCCGGCCAACGCCAGGAAACGCCGCCGGCCCGGCCGGCGCAGCGGCATCCGGGGCGCCTGGCCGACGGACGGGGCCGCGGGCGCGGGCGACGACGGCAGGGGCGTACCGGGCGGGGTGTCGGCCATGCGGTCAGCGTAGCCATCCTCCGCCGGCTGGTCCGGTCGCCTCGGTTGCCGCTATGCTGCCGACAGGTCACGAGTGCCAGCGTTCAGCCCCGGCTTGCTGGCCGGCAACCCTCGTCGAGTTCGCGGTGGGGTGCCCCGGGTGATGACCGGGCCCAGCCCGATCGGTGTGCTGGGCAAGCGCGGACCCCGTCCCGATGCCGCACCCGGGGTCCCTGACCCCGGAGGTTCCGGCATGTCCGTCACCCTCGTTCCCTCGCTGCCCGCCCTGCCCGCCGTCGCGCCCGCGTCGTCGGCGCCGCTCGACGTCCTCGGCGTGCCGGGTGAGATCAACCTGGACTACGCGGCGAGCGCACCGTGCGCGCGGGCCGCCGCCGACGCGGTGGCTGAGCTGCTGCCCTGGTACGCCAGCGTGCATCGTGGCGCGGGCGCGCTGTCGCGGCGCTGCACCCTCGCCTACGAGCAGGCCCGGCAGACGGTAGGTGACTTCTTCGGCGTCCGCGCCGACGATCACGTGATCTTCACCCGCAACACCACCGACGCGCTCAACCTGCTGGCGCGGTCGCTGCCGGCCGGCACCACAGTGGTCACCTTCGCGGGCGAGCACCACGCCAACCTGCTGCCCTGGCCGCGCGGTTCGGTGCGGCTGCCGGTGCCCGCCGATCCCGCCGGGGCGGTACGCGACCTTGCCGCCGCCCTCACCGAGCTGCGCCGGGGCAACAGCCCGGCGCTGCCGGTGCTGGTCGCGGTTACCGGTGCGAGCAACGTGACAGGTGAGCGGTGGCCGGTCGCCGAGCTGGCCCGGGTGGCGCACCGGCACGGTGCCCGGATCGTGCTCGATGCCGCGCAGCTAGCCCCGCACGCCCCGGTCGACCTCCTCGCGCTCGACGTCGACTACCTGGCCGTGTCCGGCCACAAGCTGTACGCGCCGTTCGGTGCGGGCGTGCTGATCGGCCGGGCGGACTGGCTGGACGCCGCCCCGCCGTACCTGGCGGGTGGCGGCGCCACCAGCCACGTCGGCCCGGCCACCCACGACGTGACCTGGGCAACCGGTCCGGCCCGGCATGAGGGTGGCACCCCGAACCTGCTCGGCGCGGTCGCGCTGGCGGCCGTGTGCGCGGCGCTCGGCGCGGCGGACCGGGTCGCGCTCGCCGCCCGCGAGCAGGCGCTGCTGGCGCGTCTGCGGGCCGGCATCGAGGCGCTGCCGCACGTGGTGGAGCTGCGCACCTTCGGCCCGGACGCGCCCCGGGTCGGCATCGTCTCGTTCGTGGTCGCCGGCTGGGACTCCGCCGACGTGGCCGCGCGGCTGTCCACCGCGCACCGGATCGGCGTACGCGACGGGTTGTTCTGTGCCCACCCGCTGGCCCGGCGGCTGCTCGCCGAGGCGGCGGGACGGACCGGCCGACGGGACCTGCCGCCCACGGCGTTGCGCGCCAGCATCGGCCTGGGCAGCACCGTCGACCAGGTGGACCAACTGCTCACGGCGCTCGCCGAGCTGGGCTGAGGCGGCTGCGGTCAGCCGACGGGCGGGGCGGTCGGTGGTTTCGGCGCCCCGCCCGGCTCAGCCGGCTCACCCATCGGCCGCTCCTGCTCCCCGAAGGCGGTGCGGATCCACCGGTTCGCCTCCTCCTGCTCGATCCCGGAGGCCACCAGCAGGTCGCTGGCGGTGGTCCGGATCTGGGCGACGACCACGCTGCCGGAGAAGCCGACGCCGGCGCCGTACGCCCGCCCGGCCTCGCTGACCGCGCGCAGTGACCGCTCCCGGGCCTTCTCCGGTTCCTCGCCGGCGGCGAACTCGTGTTTGAGCAGCCGGACCGACTCGGCGAGGTGGCCGATCGCGTCCGGCATCGGGTCCGGCACCGGCTCCTCGTCCTCGATCAACGTGACGGACCGGCGGATCAGCGTGCCGGTGTTGCGCATCGCCCGGTCGATCGGGTCGGCCGCCTCCGCGTAGTGGATCAACTCGCTGCGGCGGTGCCAGCGGGCCGGGGAGAGGGTGGCGGTCTCCTTCGCCCCCTCGATCGCCTCGGACAACGTGTTCAGTTCATCCTTGTTGTTGCGCAGCCGATCCAGGGCCCGCTGGACACTGGCGCGGTCCCGGCTGCGCAACCCGTCCGCGGTGACGTCGAGCTGGGCGGCGAGCAGGTCGAGCGCCGGCCGGGCGGCCCGGTTGATCACCCGGAGCGGGTTCAGCGGCAGCAGCAGGGCGGTCACCAGGAGCGCGACGCCACCACCGAGAAAGGCGTCCACGAAGCGCGGGATCTCCAGATTCTGGGTGGACGGGCTCAGCGTCACGATCAGCACCGCCGTGGCCGCCGCCTGGATGACGATGGCGACGCTCGCCCCGGCGAAGATCGTGAACAGGATCGCGACGGTGACCACCAGGCCGAGCTGCCAGGCCCCGGTGCCGAGCAGGTAGATCAGGAAGTCGCCGATGGCGACACCGATCCCCACCCCGACGATCAGCTCCACGGTGCGGCGGAACCGCTGGCCGACCGACGCGGCCAGGGTGCCGACCGCGGAGATCGGCGCGAAGACCGGTTGCGGGTTGCCGAGCACCTTGTGCGAGATGAGGTACGCCAGCCCGGCGGCCAGCCCCGCCTGCAGGGCCAGTCCGCCGGCCATCCGCACCCGGTGCAGCCGGTCGTGCAGGGTGGCCCGGCCACGATGCCGCAGTTGCTCGGTGGCCTCGGCGATGCGCGCCCCGTCGACGTCCACCAACCCGTCACGCAACGGGGCGCGTCGCACCATCGGAGGTCTCTTGTCCCGGGCCACCGCCATGGGCGCGACTACCCCGGACAGGCCGGCTGAATCCTTCGGCGTCGCGCGCCGTGGCCGGATGCGGCAGACTCGGCCGGTGGTCGATCTGCTGGAGCGGTGGCGGGCGGCAGCCCGGGGTGCTGGTGTGAAGCCGGGCGCGGGGTGGACCCGGGCCGGGGAGCGGCTGCTCGACCGGTGGCGGGAGCCGCACCGGCACTACCACACGGTGGCCCACCTGACGGCGGTGCTCGACGTGGTGGACGAGCACGCCGAGCTGGCCGACCGGGCCGACCTCGTCCGGCTGGCGGCCTGGTGGCACGACGCGGTCTACGACCCGCGGGCCACGGGTGCCGCCAACGAAGAGGACAGCGCCGCGCTGGCCGAGAGCGTGCTCACCGGGCTCGGGGTGCCGGTGCCCACGGCGGCCGAGGTACGCCGGCTGGTGCTGCTGACCGCCGGGCACGTGGTGGGTCCGGACGACCGGGACGGCGCCCTGCTCTGCGACGCGGACCTCGCCGTGCTGGCCACGCCCCCGGCCGACTACGACAGGTACGCGACGGCGATCCGACGGGAGTACGCGCACGTGCCGGAGCCGGCCTTCCGGGCTGGGCGGGCGGCGGTGCTGGACGGTCTGCTGGCGCTGCCCGCGCTGTTCCGGCTGCCGCCGCTGGCGGCCCGCTGGGAGGAGCCCGCCCGGGGCAACGTGCGCCGCGAACTGGCCACGCTCACCGCTGCGGTGCCGCCGTCGGGCGCGGGCTGACCAGGTGCTTCGGGCGGCGCAGGTCGGCGGCGCGGAGCAACCGGACCAGCTCCCGGCTCGGCACCACCTGGGCGCCGAGCCACACCGCCGCCGCGAACCGGTCGGCGGGGATGTCGTAGTGGTCGCGGTCGAAGCCGCGCCGGGGCGCGCCGAGTGCCTCGGCGAAGGCGTGCAGCTCGGCGTACGAGACGTCGCTGATCAGGTGTGACCAGAGCCGACCGCGCCACGGCCAGGCCGGCCGGTCCAGGTAGAGCATGACGTCCAAGCTATCCCGCGCAGTTGATCATGTTGATGATCGCCGGTCGGCGACCTAGCCTCGGCTGCATGGCCCCCACCACGCTCCTGGACGACCTCCGCGCCGCGCTCGGTGTCGACGCCGTGCTCACCGACCCGGATCTGCTGCGCACGCACCAGCGGGACGAGGCCGACCTGTGCGAGGCCGGCACCCCGCTCGTGGTGACCCGTCCGCGCAGCACCGAACAGGTGGTCGCGGTGGTCCGGGCGGCGGCGCGACACGGCGTACCGGTGGTGCCGCAGGGCGCGCGGACCGGGCTGGCCGGCGCGGCGAACGCGGTGGACGGCGCGGTGGTGCTGAGCACCGTCGCGATGGACGAGATCCGGGAGATCGACCCGGTGAGCCGGATCGCTGTGGTCCAGCCGGGGGTGGTCAACGCGGCGCTGGCCGGCGCGGTGGCGAAGCAGGGCCTCTGGTACCCGCCGGACCCCGGCTCCTGGGAGTCGTCCACGATCGGCGGCAACGTGGCCACCAACGCTGGCGGCATGTGCTGCGTGAAGTACGGGGTGACCACCGAGTACGTGCTCGGCCTGGAGGTGGTGCTCGCCTCCGGTGAGGTGCTGCGCACCGGCCGGCGGACGGCCAAGGGGGTGGCCGGCTACGACCTGACCCGGCTCTTCGTCGGCTCGGAGGGCACCCTCGGGGTGATCACCGAGGTGACCGTGGCGTTGCGACCGGCGCCGGCCGAGTCGCTGACCCTGGTTGCGGTCTTCGGATCCACAGCGGCGGCCGGAGCGGCGGTGGCCGAGATCGCGGCCCGGGGGCTCACCCCCAGCCTGCTGGAACTGCTCGACCAGACCCACCTGCGGGCGATCGAGGCGTACCAGCCGATGGGGCTGCGGACCGACGCGCAGGCCCTGCTGCTGGCCGCCGCGGACACCGGCGGCCGGGCCGCCGACGACCTGGCCGGCCTGGCCGAGGTGTGCTCGGCGGCCGGCGCCGACGAGGTCTACGCGGCCACCGACGCGGTGGAGGCCGCGGCGCTGTTGCAGGCCCGCCGGCTGGCCCACCCGGCGATGGAGAAGTTCGCCGCCGACGCCTACCCGGGTGGCAACGGCGGTCTGGTGATCGACGACGTGGCGGTGCCCCGCGGCTCGCTCGCCGCGCTGCTGGACGGGGTGGCCCGGATCGCCGTGGAGTGCGAGGTGCCGATCGGTGTGGTGGGGCACGCCGGGGACGGCAACATGCACCCGAACATCGTGGTGGACCGGGCGGACCCGGCAAGCGTGCAGCGCGGCCGGCGGGCCTTTGACGAGATCATGCGGCTCGGTCTGGACCTGGGCGGCACCTGCACCGGCGAGCACGGGGTGGGGCTGCTCAAGCGGGACTGGCTGGCCCGGGAGATCGGGCCGGTCGGCGTCCGGGTGCACCAGGCGATCAAGTCCGCGCTGGACCCGGCTGGGCTGCTCAACCCGGGCAAGGTGCTCTGAGCCGGCCCGGCGTCAGCCCTTGATCTCGGCCGGGGTCGCCTGGGTGAGCAGCAGCAGGATCTCCCCGGCGACCGGCGTGCGCTCCTCACCGGGGCAGTCCTGTGAGGTGATCAGCCCGCTCGAGGTGAGCAGGCTGGACGTGAGCGCGTCGATGCAGGTGGTGCGGTATCTGCGGGCCTGGTCGGTCTCGTCGGCAAGTGCCGGGTTGGCGAGCAGCACCTGGAGCCGTTCGGTCAACTCCGGGGCGAGGGTGCCCCGGGAGGTGACCCCGTCACCGGCGCAGTCGAGGCACTGCCACGCGCCGTCGCGTTCGACGCTCAGGGTGCGCAGCGGGCCGTCCTCGCCGAGCCGCTGAATCAGGCTGACCTGGCCGACGGCGACAGTGGTGGGGATCTCCAACTGCGCGCCGCCACCGGCCGAGGCGGACGGCTGTGACGCCGGGGTGCCCCGCGGTTCCCGGTCGAACAGCGAACACCCGGTCAGGGCACCGACGAGGACGGCGGCGAGGACCGGTAATAGCAGACGAGGGTGCGCGCGGGGAAGCACGCGCGGAAACCTACCCCACCGTAGGTAGCGTTCGAAACCACCATCCGGGCCGGTATCGATGGTTACCCATCGGTAACGTTACAATTCATCACCGAGCGGACGGCCGCAGCTCAGCCTGATCGTCGCCGCCACCCCGATCGGCCGCATAACCCCGGACGTCCGGAGCACCGAGCCGGGCCGCGTCCGCCGCGGCGTCGTCCGGCATCAACTGCGACTGCCGCTCCGCCTCCACCCGGGCGCGGTAGTGCTCGACCTCCCGGGCCCGGGTGGCCGCATCCCAGCCGAGCACCGCGCCCATCAACTCGGCGGTGTGCTCCGCCGACTCCAACCCCCGGTGGCTGGTCTCGAACGAGATCCGGGTCCGCCGGGTCAGCACGTCCTCCAGGTGCAGCGCACCCTCGGCCCGCGCCGCGTAGGCGACCTCCGCCGCCAGGTACTCCGGTGCACCCGCCAGCGGGGACCCGAGCAGCGGATCGGCGTCGACAAGCGCCAACAGGTCCAGGGTGAGGGTGCCGTACCGCTCCAGCAGATGCTCCACCACGCCCACCGGCACACCGTGCCGGCGGGCCAGGTCGGCCCGGTCCCGCCACATCGCCGGGTAACCGTCCGCCCCGAGCAGCGGCAGATCGGCCGTACGCGACGAGCGGGTGCCGCCCAACCGGCGGGCTGCGCGGTCGACCACGTCGGACGCCATCACCCGGTACGTCGTGTACTTGCCACCGGCCACCAGCAGCAGCCCGAGCATCGGCTCGAAGACCGCGTGCTCACGGGAGAGCTTCGAGGTCGAGTCGGCCTCGCCGGCCAGCAGTGGACGCAGCCCCGCGTACACCCCCTCGATGTCGGCGGTGGTCAACGGCCGGTCCAGCACCGTGTTGACCTGCTCCAGGAGGTAGTCGATGTCGCGGGCCGAGGCGGCCGGGTGGGACCGGTCCAGTCGCCAGTCGGTGTCCGTCGTGCCGATGATCCAGTGCCCGCCCCACGGGATGACGAAGAGCACCGACTTCGCCGTACGCAGGATGAGCCCCGTCTCGCCGGTGATCGCCGAGCGGGGCACCACCAGGTGCACCCCCTTGGACGCACGCACCCGGACCCCGGGCCGCAGGCCCACGTCGTTGAGCATCCGCGACATGTCGTCGCTCCACACCCCGGTGGCGGCGATGACGGTACGGGCGTGCACCTCGAACTCCGCGTCCGGTGACCCCGCCGGCGCCTCCAGGTCGCGGACGCGGACACCTGTCACCTCACGTGCCTGCCGGATCAGCCCGACGGCACGCGCGCTGCTCACCACTGTGGCACCGAGGCTGGCCGCGGTGCGGGCCAGCGTGACGACCAACCGGGCGTCGTCGACCTGACCGTCGTAGTAGCGGATCGCCCCGGCGAGCGCGTCGGCCCGCAGGCTCGGAAAGATCCTCCGAGCGCCCTCCCGGGTCAGGTGCCGGTGCAGCGGCATGCCCCGGCCAGCGCCGAAGACCCCTGCGAACGCGTCGTAGGTGGCGACGCCGGCGCCGTAGTACGAGCGGCGGAAGATCCGGGCCGGCAGGTCCCGCAGGCCCCTCCCGGCCGGCAGTGGCACCAGGAACGGCACCGGGCGCACCAGGTGCGGCGCGAGTCGGGTGGCCAGCAGCCCGCGCTCGGTGAGCGCCTCGTGGACCAGGTGGAACTCCAGTTGCTCCAGGTAGCGCAGGCCACCGTGGATCAGCTTGCTGGACCGGCTGGAGGTGCCCGCGGCGAGATCACGCGCCTCGACCAGGGCCACCTTCAGGCCCCGGGACGCCGCGTCCAGGGCGGCACCCGCACCGGTCACCCCACCACCGATGACCAGCACGTCGAAGCGCTCGGCGCGCAGTCGACGCAGGTCGGACGCACGGCGGACCGGCGAGAGCTGACCGGCGACGGATCGGGAGATACTGGGATCACGCACCCGTCAACGGTAACCGCCAGGCCGGCATGTCGACATTCGCCGCCCTGCGTTCGCCCAGTTCGACGATCGGTCGCAGCCGCCGCTCCCACTCCTCGATCACGTGATGAGAAGTAGGTGCCAGCGGCGCTTCTGACCTACTTTTCATCACTTGATCACCGCACGTCACGTCGACGCCGGGCTGGAACCGTTCATCGTGGTCGTAAGGTTCTCGGATGCACGGTCACCCCACGTACCCCGGAGTCAGCGACCGCAGTTCCCCATGGCCGGTGGTCGCGGCCGTGTTCGTCGGCTGCTGGACGGTCGCGATCACCGTGGCCACCCAGGCCGGTGGCTGGCTCACCGACCAGGTGCTGCTGGGCTTCGGACGGGACCGGGTCGGTTGGCTCTGGCCGGTGCTCGGGCTGGTCACCATCGTCCTGGTGGGCACGCCCGCGCTGCTGCTGGCGGTGCTGCCCCGGTCGACGACGGTCCGGGCCACCGGGCGCGTCTGGCTGTTCGGGGCACTAGCCCTCGGGGTGCTGACGGTGCTGCGGGTCGTGCCTCCGGTGCACCACGAGGCGTACCTCGCCGCGCTGGCCGTCGTGGCGGTGCTCAGCGCGCTCGCGGTGCGCCTGTCGGCGCGCCGGTGGGCGTACCCCGCCGCGGCCGGCGCTGTCGGCGGCGCGGCACCCACCGGAGACGGCGACGCCCCGCGGCCCGAGGTTGTCGGAGACCTGACATCGGTCGGACGGCGCATGCGCCCGGCCGGCGCGGTGCCGCTGCTCGCGGTCGCCGCCGGGATGGCGCTGCTGCTGCCGTGGGCCTGGCTGGGCGCGCTCGGCGGGCTCCTGGAGACCGCGCTCGCGCTGCTGGCGGCCGCGGCGCTCGGGGTGCTGGCCGCGACGCTGCTCGACGCCACCTTCTGGTCGCGGTTCGCGGTCGGGCGGCCACCCCGGCCGGCTCGGCTGGTGCTGGTCGGCGGCCTGGTCGGCGGGGTGGCGCTGCTCCTGCTCGCGGCCGGCACCGGTCAGTCCGGCGCGCAGTTGCCCGCGCTGCTGACCCTGCCCCCGGTGGGTTTCGCAGTGGCCGCGCTCTGGGCCGCGACGTGGCGGCCCACCGCCGACCCGGCCGACGCCGCGCGCGCCGGCCGGACGGCGACCGGGTGGCTGGTGGGCCTGGCCGCACTCGGCCCGCTGGCCTTCACCGACCCGGAAGAGATCACCCTGCTGCTGGTCGGCACCCGCGACGTCCCGTTCTGGGTGGCGGTCGCGGCCGGCGCGGGGCTCGCCGTCGCCGTCCTGGTCGCCGTCGGGTACGCGGTGCTGCTCGCCCGGCCGGCGGCGCGCACCCCGAGTCGTCGGGTCGCGGCGGTGGCAGCCGTGGTGCTGCTTGTGGCGTTCGGCGTGGTCGACCTCGGTCCCGGCCAGCCGGGCCTGTACGGCGAGCGACTGTTCGTGGTGCTGCGCGAGCAGGCCGACCTGACGGGTCTGCCGGCCGGACAGCCAGGTCGGGCCGGTCGGGACGCCCGCGCGGCGGAGGTCTACCGGCGGTTGGTGACGACCGCCGAGCGGAGCCAGGCAGACCTGCTCCGGGAGCTGGGTCGACTACGACTCGATCCGGTGTCGTACTACCTGGTGAACGCCGTCGAGGTGGACGGCGGCCCGGCGGTGCGGGCGTGGCTCGCCCGCCGACCGGAGGTGGCCCGGGTGCTGGTCAGCCAACGCCTGCGGCCGCTGCCGGCCCCGGCGGGGCAGAACCGGGGCACCGCCCCCAAGCCCACCGGACCGGAGTGGAACATCCGCCAGATCGGTGCCGACCGGGTCTGGTCCCAGCTCGGGGTGACCGGCACCGGAATCGTGGTCGGCAGCTCGGACTCGGGGGTGGACGGCACCCATCCGGCGCTGCGAGCCGGGTTCCGCGGCGGGGACGACTCCTGGTACGACCCGTGGGACGGCACCCGGAGCCCGACCGACCAGGGCGGACACGGCACCCACACGGTGGGCAGCGCGGTCGGGCGGGACGGCATCGGGGTGGCACCGGACGCGCAGTGGGTGGGCTGCGTCAACCTGGACCGCAACCTCGGCAGCCCCGCGCACTACCTGGACTGTCTCCAGTTCATGCTGGCGCCCTTCCCGGCCGGCGGCGACCCGTTCACCGACGGCCGACCGGAGCGCGCCCCGCAGGTGCTCAGCAACTCGTGGGGCTGCCCGCCGATCGAGGGCTGCGACCAGGGTGTGCTGCGCCCGGCCACCGCAGCGCTGGACGCCGCCGGGATCTTCGTGGTCGCCGCCGCCGGTAACACCGGGCCGTGGTGCGCGTCGATCGACGACCCGCCGGCACCGTACGCGGACGTGTTGACAGTGGGCGCGGTGGACGCGCAACGCCGGGTCGCGGAGTTCTCCTCGCGCGGGCCGGTGTCGGGTGGCACGGGCAAGCCGGACGTGCTGGCCCCGGGCGTGGGTGTGGTGTCGGCGATGCCGGGCGGCACGTACGCGGCGCTGGACGGCACCTCGATGGCGACTCCGCAGGTGGCGGGGGTGGTGGCGCTGATGTGGTCGGCGAACCCCGCGCTTGTCGGCGACGTGACCCGGACCCGGCAGCTCCTGCGGGACACCGCGACGGCGGCGACGCCCACCTACCGCTCCGACAACCCGGCCGACGCCTGCGGCGGCCCGTCGAACGTCACCGGTGCCGGACAGGTCGACGCCTACGCGGCCGTCGAGGCCGCCCGGCGGTGAGGTACGCGGACCAGCACCCGGTGATCTAGGGTCGGCGACCATGGACGCCGAGATCACCGTCACCGAACTGACCCCCGACCTGGCACCCGCCGTGGCGCGGCTCTGCGAGCAGGCTCTCGACCTGCCCGAGGACGCCGCCGAGGCGGCCGGAATCGTGGATGTGCTCTGGCCCCGGGCCGCCGCCGCCGACCGGCCGGTGGTAGGGCTGGGCGCGTACCGGGGGGCGGACCTGGTCGGGGTGCTGCTCTGCTCGGTCTCGTCGACCGAGGCGGGTACCGGACACGTGGACCTGGTCGCGGTCCTCCCGGACCACCGCCGCCGGGGCGTCGGCCGGGCGCTGCTGCGGCGGGCCGAGCGGGTGCTGGCCGAGCGCGGGGCAACCGAGGTGCTGCTGGCCGGGAACCCGCCGTACTACGCGTGGCCGGGCGTCGACGTCCGCTACACGCCGGCGGTCTGCGCCGCCCTCGCGCTGGGCTACCAGCAGGATCGGACCGCCTGGAACATGACCGCTGACCTGTCGTACGACGGGTCGCCGGCGCTGCGGTCCACCGAGGCGGCCGAGCGGCGGCTGGCCGACCAGGGTGTGACAGTACGCCGGGCGGAGCCGGCGGACCTGCCGGCGTTGACCGCGTTCGCCAGGTCCACCTTCGGTGGCACGTGGGACGGCGAGTTGGCCGGGTCGGTGGGTCGGGACGGCGCCGGTTGTCACCTGGCGGAGCGGGGCGGCGAGGTGCTCGGCTTCGCCGCGTACGGGTCGTCGCGGCCGAGCTGGTTCGGGCCGATGGGCACCGCGCCGGCCGCCGAGGGGTCGGGCATCGGTGGTGTCCTGTTGCGGCGCTGCCTGGCCGACCAGCAGGCGGCGGGGCTGACCCGGGCGGAGATCGGCTGGGTGGGGCCGGTGCCGTTCTACTCAGGCAGCGCGGGTGCCCGGATCGAGCGGGTCTTCTTCCTGTACCGGCGAACCCTGTCGCCGGCATAACCGGGGCAAAGAGGGCATTGGTTCATTCGCCCGCGTCGGCCATTGACGCCCCCTACCGTTTTGGTAGAGGAGGCAGCCATGACCACGGATGACGACCAGACCGAGGACGGCCCGCCGATCACCTGGAAACCAGTAGGCGAACTCCCCGGCCAACTGCCGTTCGACAGGCTCGACTACGGCGACGCCGAGCAACTGGCCGAGATGACCACCGACGACGAGTCGGCGCTCGTCGAGGAGCCACGGGAGATGGTGGACGCGCCGATCCAGTTGCTTCCGCCGTACAACCGGGCGCAGAAACGGCGCAACCAACGCCCACTGCCGACCTGACGACGAACGGGGCGGACCGCGTCAGCGGCCCGCCCCGTTCGGTGTCGGAACTGGACTCAGAAGTCCATGTCCCCGCCACCCGGGCCAGCCGGGGCAGCCGGGGTCTTCTCCGGCTTGTCCGCGACGACGGCCTCGGTGGTGAGGAACAGCGCCGCGATGGACGCGGCGTTCTGCAGCGCCGAGCGCGTCACCTTGGCCGGGTCGATGATGCCCGCGGCCAGCAGGTCGACGTACTCGCCGTTGGCGGCGTTGAGGCCGTGACCCGCTTCGAGGTTACGGACCTTCTCCACCACGACGCCGCCCTCAAGGCCGGCGTTGACGGCGATCTGCCGCAGCGGGGCGTCCAGCGCCACCTTGACGATGTTCGCACCGGTCGCCTCGTCGCCGACCAGGTCGAGCTTGTCGAAGGCGGTCTTGCCGGCCTGGACCAGCGCGACGCCACCACCCGGGACGATGCCCTCCTCGACGGCGGCCTTCGCGTTGCGAACGGCGTCCTCGATGCGGTGCTTGCGCTCCTTGAGCTCGACCTCGGTGGCCGCGCCGACCTTGATGACCGCAACGCCGCCGGCCAGCTTGGCCAGCCGCTCCTGCAGCTTCTCCCGGTCGTAGTCGGAGTCGCTCTTGTCGATCTCGGCCCGGATCTGGTTGACCCGGCCCTGGATCTGCTCGGCGTCACCGGCACCGTCGACGATGGTGGTCTCGTCCTTGGTCACCACGACCTTGCGGGCGCGGCCCAGCATG
Source organism: Micromonospora sp. NPDC023888 (assembly GCF_040639415.1). Taxonomy (NCBI): domain Bacteria; kingdom Bacillati; phylum Actinomycetota; class Actinomycetes; order Micromonosporales; family Micromonosporaceae; genus Micromonospora; species Micromonospora sp. NPDC023888. The sequence continues at coordinate 198,038 of NZ_JBEZZW010000011.1, forward strand.
TCGAGGCTGGCGGCGTCGAGCTTGAGGCCGACCTCCTCGCTGATGACCTGACCACCGGCGAGGATGGCGATGTCGGTCAGCATGGCCTTGCGGCGGTCACCGAAGCCCGGCGCCTTGACGGCGACCGACTTGAAGGTGCCACGGACCTTGTTGACCACCAGGGTGGCGAGGGCCTCGCCCTCCAGGTCCTCGGCGATGATCAGCAGCGGCTTGCCCGACTGCATGACCTTCTCCAGGATCGGGAGCAGGTCCTTCACCGACGAGATCTTGCTGTTGGCGATCAGGATGTACGGGTCGTCGAAGACGGCCTCCATACGCTCCGGGTCGGTCATGAAGTAGGCCGAGATGTAGCCCTTGTCGAAGCGCATACCCTCGGTGAGCTCCAGCTCCAGCCCGAAGGTGTTGCTCTCCTCGACGGTGATGACGCCTTCCTTGCCGACCTTGTCCATCGCCTCGGCGATGATCTCGCCGACGGTGCTGTCGCCAGCGGAGATGGAGGCGGTGGAGGCGATCTGCTCCTTGGTCTCGACGTCCTTGGCGAGCTTGGACAGCTCCTCCGAGACGCTCGCGACCGCGGCCTCGATGCCCCGCTTCAGGGCCATCGGGTTGGCGCCGGCGGCCACGTTGCGCAGGCCCTCGCGAACCAGGGCCTGGGCCAGGACGGTCGCCGTCGTCGTGCCGTCACCGGCAACGTCGTCGGTCTTCTTGGCGACCTCCTTGACCAGCTCAGCGCCGATCTTCTCGTACGGGTCCTCGAGCTCGATCTCCTTGGCGATGCTCACACCATCGTTGGTGATGGTGGGGGCACCCCACTTCTTCTCGAGCACGACGTTGCGGCCCTTGGGGCCGAGGGTCACCTTTACGGCGTCGGCGAGCTGGTTCATGCCCCGCTCGAGGCCGCGGCGCGCCTCTTCGTCGAACGCGATCATCTTGGCCATACGGCGTTGTCCTCCTGGACACTCACGGGCCACCCGAGATGTGTGCCCCGGATGGGCCGCCTGGTGTACGCACCTTGGGACGTCGCCACCTGGCGACGACGACGTCCTTCGGCCGGGCCGGATAGCCCGCGACGACCGGCCATGTGTCGCCCCGGCGTCTCCACGCCGGTGCAACCTGGCCCCACCGTCCCGACCATTGGCACTCACGGTATGCGAGTGCCAATGACTTGTTTAGCACTCTCCCCTGCCGAGTGCAAGCACGATGGGGCCGCTCAGCCGAGTTCCGCGGCCAGTACGGCAGTGTTCACCGGCGCCTCATGGGCGCGCTGCTCGGCGTACGTCACCAGCAGACCGATCAACTGGGCCAGGTGGGCCGGCAGGGCCAGCGCGGCGGTGACCCCGATCACCGCCACCGCCGCGACCGCGGTGCCCGGCGACGTGAGGGGATCCGTGCCGATCGCGGTGGTGCCCGCCCCCTCCAGGACATTGGTGACCACGTTGACGACGACGACCGCCAGGGCCACCAGAGCCACCCGACCGAGCAGCAGGCCGAGCCGGTCGTGGAACATCCGGAACGACCGGCCGATCGGGTTGTGGCGTTCGAAGAGATAGACCGGGCCGGCCATGCTCAGCGCGAACGTCAGGTAGATACCCGGCAGCACGCAGCAACAGAAGCCGATGCCCGCGATCACGCTGATCAACAGGGTCCAGCCCCAAAGCCCGAGTGCCCGACGGAGGCCGTAGCGCAGCGCGACATCCAGGCTGCCCGGCTGACCGGACGCCTGCTGCGTGATCACCCAACTGCCGGCGGCCCAGCCGACGGCCTGCACCAGCCCGACCAGCAGACTGCCGCCGATCGCCACCACGAGAAGACCCGCCAGATCGGCGGCGAACGTGTCCGGCAGAGCGGGAGTCGGGTCAGCACCGATCTGGGCGTCCCATTTCGCCGTCGGGTCGATGCCCAGGGCGATCACCGAGAGCACGGCCGCCGGCAACACCTGGGTGAGCAGCATGAGGGGCACCAACTGCCGCCAGCCCCGACGCAGCGCTCCCCCACACCTGGCGAACCAGCCGGCCAGACCGGCGCCGCGCGGAGTGACGAGCGGGTCGTTCGGGTCGAACCCGTAACCCGGCGGGTACCAGCCGACCGGCTGCCCGGGATACCAGGGCTGCGCACCGTAGGGACCCGGGCCGGGCGGGTAGCCGCCGGTGGGCGGGAACGTCCAACCCGGTGGCGGCGGACCCCAGCCGCCCTGCGCCGGGTCCCAGCCGGGCGGCGGGCCGGCCGGAGGTACGCCGGGCCTCACCTCGGATGGCATGTCCCCTGCCGGGCCGGAACTGCCGTACGACACTGTCGGATCGGACGGACCGGGCTCCCCCGGCCCAGAGGGTGGGGTGGGCGGGGGCGGCTGGTCAGTCATGAACGCTCCTCAGCATCGGCTGGAACGGCCACGATCTTCCCGGTTGTGCGCCAGTGGCGCTGCCCCGACCCGCGGGGCGATCGAGGAGGAAAGCTCAGGCGATGACGCGTACGTGCTCGGCCTGCGGGCCCTTCTGACCCTGGGCGATCTCGAACTCCACCCGCTGACCGTCGTCAAGCGCCTTGTAGCCGTCCATCTCGATCGCGGAGAAGTGAACGAAAACGTCCTGACCGCCGTCGACGGCGATGAAGCCGTAGCCCTTTTCGGCGTTGAACCACTTCACGGTGCCCTGTGCCACGGTGCACTTCCCTCACTATGCGCGGTGTTGCCTGACCTGGCGCACGGCACGGCCGGACGCCCACCGGCCACCACCTCAGCGATCGATGGCGACCATTGAAAAAGGTGACCGAAATCGCACGCTACACGAGCAGTGAGCGCCGCGCACGGTCACAAATCGGGCATATTCCGGGGCCGGTCCGACTGCGCGAGTCGGTCGGCTTTCGGCCCACCGGATCCATGTCGGCGACTGCGCGGTGCGGCTCCGGGCACCGGGCCGGCGGGCACGGCCGTGACGGCAACCGACCCTGTGGTAGGCATGCGGGCATGACCACCGATACGGGCGCGACAGCCCTGCGGCAGGCGGAGATCCGCCGGGTCCGGCCGGAGGACGCCAGCCGGATGCGGGCACTGCGTCTGGAGATGCTCGCCGACGCACCGTTGGCCTTCCTGGAGACCCTGGCGGACGCGGCGGCCCGGCCGCACACCGAGTTCGTCGCCCGGATCTCGTACACCTCGGTCGGCCCCAACAACGCGCAGTTCATCGCCGACCCGGGAGGCCGGCTCGTCGGACACGCCGGTGGCACGGTCTCCCCGACCGAACCCGGCCTCACCGTGATCTACGCGGTCTACGTCACGCCGGCCTGGCGGGGGCGCGGGCTGCTCGGTGAGCTGATCGACGGGGTGGCCGCGTGGTCACGCGCCTGCGGCCGGCCGGAGCTGCTGCTGGAGGTGGTGGTCGGCAACGACCGCGCCTACCGCGCCTACCAGCGGCTGGGCTTCACCGACACCGGCGTGCGCGTCCCCCACCCAACCATCCCAGCCCTGACCGAGCTGCAAATGCGCCGAACCGCATAACAAGAGAACTCATCCCAAGGCAGAACCCCGGTGATGTCTTAAAGGCCGGATGCGTCAGCGACAACCGTGCCCACGGAGGGTTTCCGGGGCAGCCCGACCCGCGCAGGGATCAAGCCTGACCGCCCGGAGCGGGCCCGCTGCGCGCCACCTGCCCGGTGCAGGCCGACTACCTCGCCCGGCAGATCGGCTTCAGCTCGGGCTTCTACCGGT
>NZ_JBEZZW010000012.1:0-86535 GCF_040639415.1 Micromonospora sp. NPDC023888
CGTTGGCCGAGGACACGGACCTCACCATGAAGGTGCTCCGGGCCGGCTGGCGGGTGGTCTACGAGGAGTCGGCCATCGCCTGGTCGGCCCTCGACTGCGTAGCGCCATTGGTGGCGCAATCAGGAAGGATGTACCTGTGAGTTCAGGACCGCAGGGCGGAGACCGTCCCCGTCGCTACGAAGACCGTACTGACGGTGCGGGCGGACGCGACCGCGGCCCGCGCCGCGATGACCGAGACCGGCCCCCGTACCGGGGAGACCGCGACAGCGGCGGCGGCGCCCGAGGTGGCTACGCCGGCGGCCGCGACTCTGGTTCCCGTGGTGGAGACCGGGACAGCTCGCGTTCCAGCGCTCCCCGTGAGGGCGGTTACCGGGGTGGTGACCGCGACGGTTCGCGTTCCGGCGCCCCGCGTGAAAGTGGTTACCGGGGCGGTGACCGTCGTGAAGGCGGTTTCCGCGGTGGTGACCGCGACGGCTCCCGCACGAGTGCCCCCCGCGAGGGCGGTTTCCGCGGCGGTGACCGCGAGGGTGGCTTCCGCGGTGGTGACCGTCGTGAGGGTGGCTTCCGCGGCGGTGACCGCGACGGTTCGCGTTCCAGCGCCCCGCGTGAGGGTGGTTTCCGCGGTGGCGACCGCGACGGTTCGCGTTCCGGCGCCCCGCGTGAGGGTGGTTTCCGTGGCGGCGACCGCGAGGGCGGCTTCCGCGGCGGTGACCGTCGTGAGGGTGGTTTCCGCGGTGGTGACCGCGACGGTTCGCGTTCCGGCGCTCCGCGTGAGGGTGGTTTCCGTGGCGGCGACCGCGAGGGCGGCTTCCGCGGCGGCGACCGTCGAGAGGGCGGCTATCAGGGTGGCGATCGCACCCGTTCCGGCTCCTCCCGCGAGGGCGGCTTCCGCGGTGGTGACCGCGAGGGTGGCTTCCGCGGTGGCGAGCGTCGTGAGGGTGGTTTCCGCGAGGGAACCCGACCTGGTGCCCCCCGCGAGGGCGGCGGCTTCCGGGGCGGCGACCGTCGTGAAGGCGGCTTCCGTGGCGGTGACCGGGACGGCTCCCGCACGAGTGCCCCCCGCGAGGGTGGTTTCCGTGGTGGCGACCGCGAGGGTGGTTTCCGTGGCGGCGACCGTCGCGAGGGCGGCTTCCGCGGTGGTGACCGTGAGGGCGGCTTCCGTGGTGGCGACCGCGATGGTTCGCGTTCGGGCGGCCCGCGCGAGGGTGGCTTCCGTGGCGGTGACCGTGAGGGCGGCTTCCGCGGTGGTGACCGTCGTGAGGGCGGCTTCCGTGGCGGTGACCGGGACGGTTCCCGGCCGAGCGGCCCGCGTGACGGCGGCGCACCGCGCGAGGGTGGCTTCCGCGGTGGTGACCGCGAGGGTGGCTTCCGCGGTGGTGACCGTCGTGAAGGTGGCTTCCGTGGTGGCGACCGCGATGGTTCGCGCTCGGGCGGCCCGCGCGAGGGTGGCTTCCGGGGCGGCGACCGCGAGGGTGGCTTCCGCGGTGGTGACCGTCGTGAAGGCGGCTTCCGTGGTGGCGACCGGGACGGCGCCCGTTCCAGCGCCCCGCGTGAGGGTGGCTTCCGGGGCGGCGATCGGGCCGGTTTCCGGCCGAGCGGACCGCGTGACGGCGGCGCGCCTCGTGAAGGCGGCTTCCGTGGCGGTGACCGTCGTGAGGGCGGCTTCCGGGGCGGCGAGCGTGAGGGCGGCTTCCGGGGCGGTGACCGCCGTGAAGGCGGCGCATCTCGCGAAGGCGGCTTCCGCGGTGCTCCCCGTGAGGGTGGTTTCCGGGGCGGCGACCGTGACAGCTCTCGGCCGAGTGGACCGCGTGACGGCGGCGGCTACCGGGGCGGCGACCGCGAGGGTGGCTACCGGGGCAGCGACCGGGCGGGCGCTTCCCGTGCCGACGAGCGGCCTCGTCGCGAGGGCGAGTTCCGTCGCGACGACCGTGCTGGCGGCTCCGACTCGTTCGACGGTGGACGTAGCTCTGCCCCTGCCCTGCCGGACGACATCGTCGCGACCGACCTCGACAAGGACGTTCGCGCTGAGTTGCTCTCGCTGAACAAGCCGGTCGCCGAGACGGTGGCCCGGCACCTGGTCGCGACCGGTCAACTGATCGACGAGGACCCGGCCGAGGCGCTGGCGCACGCGCTGGCCGCCCGGCGGCTCGCATCGCGCATCTCCGCGGTCCGTGAGGCCGTGGGCTTGGCCGCGTACCACGCGGGGGAGTGGCAGTCGGCGATCGCCGAGCTGCGCACGTACCACCGGATGAGTGGTCTGCAGAGTCATCTGGCCGTGCTGGCGGACTGTGAACGGGCTCTCGGCCGGCCGGAGCGGGCCATCGACCTGTTCCGTGGCGCTGACCGGGAGAAGCTGGACCAGGCCGTCGCGATCGAACTGCTCATCGTCGCCGCGGGTGCCCGGGGCGATCTCGGGCAGAAGGACGCCGCTGTCGCGATGCTCCAGGTACCCGACCTCACAAGTGAGGCCACGGTGCCGTGGACGGCTCGGCTGCGGTACGCCTACGCCGACGCGCTGCTCGCCGTGGGCCGACGTGAGGAAGCCCGCGAGTGGTTCTCCCGCGCTGCTGACGTGGACACCGAGGGCGAGACCGACGCCGCCGAGCGGCTGCTGGAACTCGACGGAGTGGTCATCGAGGGCGACGACGAGGACGAGGCCGCCGAGGAGATCGCCGCAGGACCGGGCGCTCCCGGAGCGGTTCCGGCCCACCCGGACGCCGACCTGACCGGCGAGGACCGCGACGACGACGACGAAGAAGACGACGACCGCGACGACGACGAAGACGACCGCGACGAAGACGACTTCGACGAAGACGAAGACGAAGACGAAGACGACGACGAAGACGACGACGAAGACGACGACGACGACGACGACGAGGACTTCGACGACGACGAGCAGGACGGCGCTGTCGGCAGTCCTGGCGACGACGAGGACCGCGTCGACGAGGATGAGGACCGTCACCCGGACGCGGCCGCCAACGCCGACGCGGACACCGCCGTCGACGGCGGTGTGACGTCCGGCGACACGGTGAACGCCGACGAAACCGCCCCCACCCGGGGCGACGAGTCGGAGCCGACGCAGCGGTGAACGCGGGCGCGGGGGAGCGGCTGGTCGACGGGTACACCCTTGTCGTTTTCGACCTGGACGGGGTGATCTACCTGATCGACCGGCCGATCCCCGGCGCCGTCGAGGCGGTAGCCCGGCTGCACGACGAGGGTCGGGCGGTGGCGTACGCCACGAACAACGCGTCCCGCCGGTCCAGCGAGGTCGCCGACCTGCTGACCGGGATGGGTGTGCCGGCCCGGCCGGAGGAGGTGCTCACCTCCGCGGCGGCGTCGGCCGAGCTGTTGCGGGATCGGCTGCCCGCCGGCGCGCCGGTGCTGGTGGTCGGGGCGGAGGCCCTGCGTGCGGAGCTGCGCGCGGTCGGCCTGACCCCCGTCGACAAGGCCGACGAGAACCCGGCAGCGGTGGTGCAGGGGTACGGCCCGCAGGTCGGCTGGGCCGAACTGGCCGAGGCGTCGATCGCGGTGCGCTCCGGTGCGCTCTGGATCGCCACCAACACCGACCGGACGCTGCCCAGTGGGCGAGGACCGTTGCCGGGCAACGGGTCGCTTGTCGCGGTGCTGCGCACGGCGTTGGAGCGGGACCCGGACGTGGTGGTCGGCAAGCCGGAGTCGGCGCTGTTCGAGACCGCCGCTCGGCGTGCGGGAGGTGGCCGGAGCCTGGTGGTGGGTGACCGGCTGGACACCGACATCGAGGGTGCCCGGCGTGCCGGGCTGGACAGCCTGCTCGTGCTGACCGGCGTCCACGGCGTACCGGATCTGCTGGCCGCCGTCGCACAGCGGCGTCCCACGTACGTGGCGAGCGACCTGGCGGGGCTCTTCGACCCGGCGGCCGCCGTGCGGGTCCCGGGTTCGCCGGACACTGGCGGCTGGTCCGTGACCGACCGCGACGGCACCCTGGAGCTGGCCGGCTCAGGGCGGCCACTGGACGCGCTTGCGGCGCTCTGCGCGGTGGCCTGGTCGGCGTCGGAGCCGGCGCTGCCGAAGATCCGCCCGATCGGCCCGGACGCGGCACACGCGGTGGAGAGCTTCGGTCTCCCCGCCGCTGCCTGACCTGGGTCGGGTGACCGGGTTCGTCAGAGCAGTTTGCGCAGCTTCAGCAGATCGAACGGGTTGGCCTTGATCGACACCCGGCGGGAAGTCACGGCGCTTGTGACGTCCAGGTCACCACGGACCAGAGCGAGCAGGTCATCGCTTGACGTGCTCAGCGCGATCTTGGCCTTGGGGTCGTCGCCGTCGGTCAACTCGACAAGCCGACCGCCGGTGATCCGGCCGTGGAAGGCGGTGTCCAGGTCGGTGATCCGGCAGGCCAGTGTCCGGTCCAGGTCGATCCGTTCGCGCACCGTCTCGGCGTTGCGATCCAGTCGGGCGGCCAGCTCCTGCAAAGCCTGCCGGCACTCGTCCACGCTGGCCACATCTCCCCCTCGTTGATCGCCACGCCGTCCTCGGCACCGTACCGCACGGCACAGTCCGGGGTGCCCGGTAGCGTGACACCTGCACACCCCGCCCCGTGGAAGGACTCAGGCATGCAGGACGCGTGGCGCGCCTACCTCGAACTGGCCATGGGCCTTGCGGAGGCGCCCCGGAAGAAGGCCCAGGACGTGGCACGTCGTCTCGTCGGCTCGGGCGGCGCGACCGCCGCCCAGCTCCAGGCCCTCGGTGAGGAGCTGGTCACCACCGGCGCCGCCAACCGGGAGGCGCTGACGAAGCTGGTCCGTTTCGAGGTCGACCGGGCCCTCGGCGCGGTCGGGCTGGCAACCGCCGACGAGGTGGCCGAGCTGACCCGCCGGGTGCACGACCTGGAACGGCAGCTCCGCGAGGCGCGCGCCGTGGAGTCGACAACCACACCGGCTGCCGCGCCGGCCGCCGGCGGCGCGACACCGCACGCCGACCCCACGTTGGCCGCGCAGCCCGGCACCGGTCTCGTGCCCTCCGACGCCTCGGCGGGTGCCCCGGTGGCCAAGAAGGCCGTCGCGAAGAAGGCCGTGGCGAAGAAGGCGATCGCCAAGAAGGCCATCGCCAAGAAGTCGCCAGCGACGATCAGCACCACCGACGAGGCTCCCACTCCCGCAGACATGCCGGCCAAGAAGGCGGTCCGCAAGCAGCCTCCGGACGACGCCGAATGAGCCAGCCCGGTGCACCGGCCGGCGGGTCGTTCCCGGCCCGGCCCGGCCCACCAGCCGGCGCAGCGGCCCGGCCCGGCCCACCGCCCGGCGCGGCGGCCCGGCCTGGCCCACCGCCCGGCGGAGCGGCCCGACCTGGCCCACCGGTCGGCGGAGCAGCTTGGCTCGGCCCGCTGCCCGACGGCGGAGACGAGGACGCGGCGCGGCATCCGGCGGTGGACGCCGCGGTGCGGGCCATGGACAACGCGGCGACGCTGGCCCCGGCCGATCAGATCGCCCAGTACGAGGCGGCCTACGAGACGTTGCGCGAAAGCCTCGCCACCATCGACCAGACCTGAGTGCGACGACCAGGCCTGAGCAGACCGGAGAACCACAGATGGCACGTCGTAACCGGCTGGACGCCGAACTCGTCCGCCGCGGTCTGGCCCGCTCCCGGGAGCAGGCCGCCGCGTTGGTCGAGGCCGGCCGCGTCCAGTTGCGTGGGGTCGTGGCGCGCAAGGCCGCCGCGATGGTCGACCCCGCCGATCCGCTGCTGGTCACCGGCGAGGACCCGACCGAGGAGTACGTCTCCCGAGGCGGGCACAAGCTCGCGGGCGCGCTCGCCGCGTTCGGGGCCGGTGGGCTGCGCGTCGCCGGCCGGCGCTGCCTGGACGCCGGCGCGTCGACGGGTGGCTTCACCGACGTGCTGCTGCGCGCCGACGCCGCCGAGGTGGTGGCCGTTGACGTCGGCTACGGGCAGCTCGCCTGGTCACTGCGCACGGATGAGCGCGTCCGCGTCCTGGAGCGCACGAATGTCCGTACCCTTGATCCGGACGTGATCGGCGGGCCGGTCGACCTCACGGTGGCCGACCTGTCGTTCATCTCGTTGCGGCTGGTGCTGCCGGCGTTGGCCGGTTGCACCCGGGACGACGGTGACCTGGCGTTGATGGTGAAGCCGCAGTTCGAGGTCGGCAAGGACCGGGTCGGCGCCGGTGGCGTGGTCCGCGATCCGGAACTGCGCGCCGAAGCGGTGCTGGACGTGGCGGCGGCGGCCGAGCGACTCGGCCTCGGGCTCGCCGACGTGGCGGCCAGCCCGCTGCCCGGGCCGAGCGGCAACGTGGAGTTCTTCGTATGGTTGCGCCGAGGCGCACCACCGGCCGACCCACAGCGGGTGCGGGCGGTGGTGGCGGCCGGGCCGGACGGTCCGACGGCCGGCGACGTGCCGGACGTGGCGGCGGAGGAGGTCGCAGGGTGAACGCGCGTAGCGAGGGCACCGCAACGCCCCGCGGGGGTGCACGCGGTCGGGCGACGACGACGGTGGCGCGACGCCGCCGACCGGGCCGGGTCGGGCGGGCGGCCCGATGAGCCGGACCGCGCTGCTGGTGACCCACACCGGCCGACGGCGCAGCACCGAGCACGCCCGGTCGGTCGCCGCCGACCTGATCGCCGCGGGTTTCGAGGTACGGGTGGTCGCCGACGAAGCCGACGACCTCGACCTGCCCGGCGTGGTGCCGGTCGCCGGTCCGCAGGCCGCCGAGGGCGCCGAGATCGTCTTCGCGCTCGGTGGGGACGGGACCTTCCTGCGCGCCGCCGAGCTGGCCCGGCCGGCGAAGGCGCCGCTGCTCGGCATCAACCTCGGCAAGGTGGGCTTCCTGGCCGAGGCGGAGATCGACGACCTGGACAGCGCGGTGCGGGACGTCGTCGACCGCAACTACACGGTCCACGAGCGGCTCACCCTGGACGTGACAGCGGAGTTCGACGGTGGGCCGACCATCGAGTCCTGGGCGCTCAACGAGATCAGCGTCGAGAAGGGCGAGCGGGCGCAGATGCTCGAACTGCTCGTCGACGTGGACGGGCGGCCGCTGTCCCGCTACGGCTGCGACGGTGTCGTCTGCGCCACCCCCACCGGCTCCACCGCGTACGCGTTCTCCGGCGGCGGCCCGGTGGTCTGGCCGGAGGTGGAGGCGCTGCTCCTGGTGCCGATCAGCGCGCACGCGTTGTTCAGCCGCCCGTTGGTCACCGCCCCGACGTCCACCTTCGTGATCACCGTCGACCCGTTCACGACCCTCGCCGTGCTGTCCTGCGACGGGCGGCGCGTCTACGACCTTCCCCCCGGTGCCCGGGTGACGGTGCGTCGGGGTGCCCTGCCGGTGCGCATCGTGCGGCTGCGGGCCCGCCCGTTCACCGACCGGCTGGTCGCCAAGTTCGGCCTTCCCGTGCACGGGTGGCGCGGCAGCCGCCGGTGACCGCGGCGTACACCGTCGGTGGACGGCGGTTGTCCACCTGACGACATGTCGCCGCTGCGGCGGCTGGCGACTAGTGACCTGGTGACAGGCTCCGTCGCAGACTCCGATCGGCCCTCGTCTACGGATGGGGGCCTGGAGGAGTAGAGGAGCACATCGCATGCACTGGTCCCCCCGCTGGCTCGCCGTCGGCGCGGTCGGCGCGTTGGTGGTCGGCCTCGCCGCACCGGCGTCCGCCGACCCGCCCGTCCGGCCCACCGGCCCGAACTCGGGCACTCCCACCTCGGGCGCCGCGCCCGTTCGTGTCACCCTGATCACCGGCGACCAGGTCGACCTGCTGCAGGCGGCACCCGGCCGGGTCACCGCCAGCGTCCGCCCCGGCCCCGGCCGGAACCGGGTCACCTTCCAGACCGTGCAGGTGGACGGCGGGCTGCGGGTGCTGCCCAGCGACGTCATGCCGTACCTGTCCGCGGGGGTGCTCGATCCCAACCTGTTCGACGTGCAGGAGTTGGCCGCCGCCGGCTACGGCGACGCCGCGCAGGGCAACCTGCCGCTGATCGTCCGCTACCAGGAGCCGGCCGCCGGCCGGGTCCGGCCGCTCGCCGGCGTCACCGACGCCCGTCCCCTGCAGAGCATCAACGGCGCGGCCCTGCGGATCGGCAAGGGTGACCTCGGCGGCCTGTGGAGCACGCTCGCCGGCACGCCGACCACCCGGACCACGACCGCCGCGCCCCGGCTGGGCAGTGGCATCGCCCGGATCTGGCTGGACGGGAAGGTCCACCCGACGCTTGAGCACAGCGTGCCGCAGATCGGCGCCCCGATCGCCTGGGCGGCCGGCCGGGACGGCACCGGCGTGAAGGTGGCGGTGCTCGACACCGGCGTCGACGCCACCCACCCCGACCTGGCCGGTCGGATCGCCGAGGCGCGCGACTTCTCCGCGAGCGGCAGCGCCCGCGACGGGCACGGCCACGGCACCCACGTGGCGTCCACCATCGCCGGCAGCGGCGCGGCGTCCACCGGGCTGCGCAAGGGCGTCGCCCCGGGCGCGCAACTGCTGATCGGCAAGGTCCTCGACGACGGTGGCTCCGGCTACGACTCGTCGATCATCGCGGGTATGGAGTGGGCCGCCCACTCCGGCGCGAAGGTGGTCAGCATGAGCCTCGGTGGCTCCCCGACCGACGGCACCGACCCGATGAGCCAGGCCGTCAACGACCTGACCGCCGAGACCGGCGCACTGTTCGTGATCGCCGCCGGCAACGAGGGCGCGGCGCGTACCGTCGGCGCTCCGGGCGCGGCCGCCGCGGCGCTCACCGTCGGCGCGGTGGACCGGGACGACAACCTGGCGGAATTCTCCAGTCGTGGTCCGCGCGTCGGTGACAACGGCCTCAAGCCGGAGATCACCGCGCCGGGCGTCGGCATCGTCGCCGCGCGGGCCGCCGGCACGACAATGGGTACGCCGGTGGGCGACGCGTACACGACCGCGTCCGGCACCTCGATGGCCACTCCGCACGTGGCCGGGGCGGCGGCGATCCTCGCCCAGGAACACCCGGACTGGCCCGCCGCGAAACTCAAGGACGCGCTGGTCAGCACCACGAAGGCGAACCCGGCACTTACTGTCTTCGAGCAGGGCGCCGGCCGGGTCGACGTGGCCCGGGCGCTGGGCCAGCGGGTGTACGCGTCGGGCACCGCCGACTTCGGTCGGGTCAGCACCGGCGGTGCGACGGTCGAGCGGGCCGTGACGTACACCAACGGCACCACGGCACCGCAGACCCTGCGGTTGGCCCTGGAACTGCGCAACCTGGACACCCGCGCGGCCGAGACCGACGGGGTCACCGTCGGCGGCACCGAGGTGACAGTGCCGGCCGGCGGCAGCGTCGCCGTGCCGCTGCGCGCCGACCCGGCGAAGCTGGACCGGGGTCTGCACAGCGGATGGCTGGTGGCCACCGGCGCGGACGGCGTCGCGGTGCGCACCGCCGTCGCGCTCACCCTCAGCGGCCCGCTGCACATCGTGACCGTGCGGGCGCTGGACATGCAGGGCCAGCCGGGTCTCGCGTCGGTGCTCACCCTCTTCGGCGAGCAGCCCGAATCCGACTGGCTCGGCTGGGTCGGCGGCGAGGTACACGTGCAGGTCGAGGAGGGCCCGTACCTGCTGGAGGCGCTGATCGAGCACGGTGCCCCGCTGGACGAGCAGGTCACCCTGGTCACCGACCCGGAGCTGCTGGTCGACCGGGACCTCACCGTCGTGCTCGACCCGCGCAAGGGCACCCCGGTGCGGATCGAGACGCCGAAGCCCTCGGAGCAGCGGTCGACGATCAGCTTCTACGAGCACCGGGTCTTCGGCAACGGCCGGCAGGTCGACCACGGGGTGATGACCTTCAGCACCGTCCAACAGGTGAACGTCACCCCGACCCGTCCGGTGCGCGAGGGCGAGTTCGAGTTCTCGTCGCGTTGGCAACTTGTCGCGCCGATGGTGGACGCGACGATCAGCGGGGTGTCCGGTCCGCTGGACATCAACCTGATGGGCTACTCGCCGGCGCCGGCCGACCGGCGCAAGCTGCCGCTGGTCTGGGCGGGCACCGGCACCGCCGCCGAGCTGGCCCGGGTCCGTGGCGCCGCGGCGCTGCTCACCGCCAGCCCGGACGCGTCGGAGGAGGACCAGATCGCCGCGGCGGCCGCCGCCGGTGCGAAGGTGGCGCTCATCGTCCGGCCGGCCGACCAGAGCGCCTGGACGTCCTGGACCCCGTTGGGTGACCGGTTGCCCATTCCGGCCCTGGCGGTGGCGTACGACGACGGGCAGGAGGTGATCGCGGCGGCCCGGAAGGGCCGCACGACGCTCGACCTGACGCTGACCGTGGAGAGCCCCTACCTGTACGACGTGTGGCAGGTCTCGAAGGACCGGATCCCGGAGCGGATCACCCACCGGGTCACCGCGCAGAACACCGCCGAGGTGACCGCCCGCTACGGCGGCGTCGGCGCCGAGTGGGCCAGCGAGCAGCGGTTCGGTTGGCGTCCGTGGCAGGAGACCTCCTGGAACGACAACCAGCGGCTGGTGCGGGCCGGCACCACCCGGCAGGAGTTCGTCAGCGCCGGTGACTCCTGGTGGCAGCACCAGGTCATGCACAAGATCATGTTCATGAGCTGGGGGCGGTTGAACGGCGGCCTGAGCCAGCAGCCCCGGCGGTACGCCGCCGACGACCGGGAGACCGAGACCTGGCACGCCCCGGTGGTCCGGCCGGCCGTGCCGGCCGGCGGCGGGGTGCCGGTGCCCACCCGTAGCGGGGACACGCTGGACCTGCGGGTGCCGGAGTTCGTCGATGCCGAGGGGCACTACAGCCCGGCCGGAAGCAGTGAGGAGTCGGACACCGTCGAGGCCCGGGTCAGCCGGGACGGCGAGCAGCTCGCCGACCTGTCCGCCGGGTGGGCGCCGGTGCCCACCACCGCGGGTCGGGCCCGCTACCGGCTGGACCTGACCACGAAGCGGTCCTCGGCCGACTGGCGCTACGCCACCCGGACCGACACGGCCTGGGAGTTCACCTCGGCCCGCCCGACGGGCGACACCGCCACGCCGTTGTCGCTGTTGCAGGTGGACTACCAGGTGCCGGCGGACCTGCTCGGCACGGTACGCGGCGACCGGCCCCACCAGCTGGGGCTGACCCTGCGTCAGCCCTCCGGGGTGCCCGCGCCGACCGGCGCCAGCGTCCGCGTGCAGGTCTCCTTCGACGGGGGCGTCACCTGGCGGGACGCGACAACCAAGGGGTCGGGTACCCGGTACACCGCGACCGTGCCGGCCGGGCGCGGAACGGTGTCGCTGCGGGTGCACGCCGCCGACCGGGCCGGGAACACCGTCGACCAGACGGTGCTCCAGGCGTACGGGCTGCGCTGATCCGGGAGGGCGGGGCGGTCACGCCGTCCCGCCCACCCGCCGAGGGGTCCGCCGTTCTCCGACGGCGGGCCCCTTCGGCGTCAGAGCCAGCCGCGTCGGGCGACCTGGAACGCCAGCCCGGGCCGGGTGTCCACGCCGGCGGCGGCCATCAGGTCGGCGATCCGCCGCTGCACGGTCCGCCGGCTCACCCCGAGCTGGGAGGCGATGGACTTGTCCGGTACGCCGGCCACGAACAGCGACAGCAGCCGTGCCTCGTCGGCGTCGGGCTGGTAGCCGTCGCTCGGATGGTCCTCGGGCTCCGGCCGCCGGTTCTCGGCGGCCGTGACGTTGAGGGGGTCGTCGAGCCGCAGTCGGGTGGCGACCCGCCAGTGGCTCTCGAAGAGGGCGAGCAGCGCGTCGAGCAGTTGGCTACGACCGATCACGGCGGCGCTCGGTTCACCGCCGTCGCGGTCCGGCACCAACGGGCAGATGGCGATGCGGGCGTCCACGATGGCCAGTCGGACCGGCAGCCGGTCCAGGACCCGGGCCTGCTCTCCGGCGGCCACACCCTTGGCCAGGTCGGGCAACGCGCCCGGTTCCAGCAGCAGGTCACGCTCGTAGATGGCCCGGTAGCTCACCCCGCGGGCCAGCGCGTCGAACTCCTCGACGTTCTCCGGCCCCGCCATGGCCAGGGGGTTGGCGCGGCAGAACCAGAGCACCTCGGTGCGTGCCGCATTCTGCAGATCGCGCAGACGGTCCCGGAGCACCCGGGCGCCGGCGATCACCTCGACGAGGTGGTCGACGTGGTGCCGTCGCAGCCCGGACCGGTACTCCTCGGCCAGTTGGGTGACCCGTCGGCGGGCCGCCTCCAGGTCCTCCTGGCGGCGCAGGAGCGTCCCGCCGAGGGCGACGTCCGGGGCGGTCGGGCGCAGCGGCGCGTCCGGGTCGTTGTCGGTGGGCTGCACCAGGCCCTTGGCGCGCAGCGCCTGGACCTCGGCGACGACCTGGTCGCGGGGCCGGTTCAGCCGGCGGACCAACTCGTCGATGCGGGCCGTGGTGAGCTGGAGCAGGCAGCGGTAGAGCTCCTCCTCAGCCGTGGTCAGGCCGATCACATCCAACACGGGGCAGAACTGTACGGCGGCCGGGTGTCGGCCGCACCCGGGCCCGTCGGCTGGTCAACTGTCGGGCCTCGCGTCTACTGTCGGTGGCTGTGCTGGAAGAGCTGCGCATCACCGGACTGGGCGTCATCGACGACACCACGCTGCCGTTGACCGGCGGGATGAACGTCATCACCGGCGAGACCGGTGCGGGCAAGACGATGGTGGTGACCGGCCTCGGCCTGCTCTTCGGCGGCCGGGCCGACGCCGGGCGGGTCCGCGCCCAACCCGGCCGGGCGGTGGTTGAGGGGCGGTTGCGCCTGAACGGGCGGGTCGCCGACGCCGTGCACGCGCGGATCGTCGAGGCCGGTGGTGAGCCCGACGAGGACGGCTCGGTGCTGCTGAGCCGCACGGTGACGGTGGAGGGGCGTTCCCGCGCCCACGTCGGCGGCCGGAGCATGCCGGTGTCGATGCTCGGTGAGGTCGGCGAGCAGGCCGTGGCCGTGCACGGCCAGTCCGACCAGTTGCGGCTGCTGCGCCCGGCCGAGCAACGCGCCGCACTCGACCGCTTCGCCGGCCCCGCGCACGAGAAGCTGCTCGACGCGCTGCGCGAGGCGTACACCGGGTGGCGGCGGGTCGTCGACGACCTGGCCGACCGGCGGCGCAACGCCCGTGAGCGCAACCAGGAGGCCGACCTGTTGCGGCTCGGCCTCGACGAGATCACCCGGGTCGATCCGCAACCGGGTGAGGACGACGAGTTGAAGACCGAGGCGCAGCGGCTGGAGCACGCCGAGGGGTTGCGGACCGCCGCGCAGATCGCCCAGCAGTGCGTGGCGGGCGGTGCGGAGGCCGCCGAGGAGGCACCCGACGCGACGGCGCTGCTCGGCACCGCCCGGCGGACGTTGGAGGCGCAGTCCGGCACCGACCCGGCGCTCGGCGAGCTGGCGGCCCGCCTGGAGGAGGCGGCCACGCTTGTCACCGACGTGTCGGCGGAGCTGTCGGCGTACCTGGCGACGCTCGACGCGGATCCGGCCCGGTTGCAGCACGTCTACGAGCGGCGGGCGGCGCTGCGGGCGCTGACCCGCAAGTACGCCGACGACGTCGACGGGGTGATCGCCTGGGCCGATCGGGCGCGGACCCGACTGTCCGATCTGGACACCTCCGACGATCTGCTGGACGAGTTGGAGCGGGAGGGTCAGCGGCTCGCCGTGGAGGTGGCCGACCTGGCCGGGCGGGTGTCGGCGTCCCGGCAGGAGGCGGCGGTCCGGTTCGCCGACCAGGTCACCGTGGAGCTGGCCGGGTTGGCCATGCCACACGCGCGGATCGAGGTGGCGGTGGTGCCCCGCCCGGCTGGTCGTGCCGAGCCGACGCTGTCGGTCAACGGCGTCGAGGTGGGTGTCACGCCGGACGGTGGTGACGAGGTGGAGTTGCGGTTGCTGGCGCACCCGGGCGCGCCGTCGTTGCCGTTGCAGCGCGGTGCCTCCGGCGGTGAGTTGTCCCGGGTGATGCTCGCCATCGAGGTGGTCTTCGCCGGCTCGGGTGGCCCGCCCACGTTGGTCTTCGACGAGGTCGACGCGGGCGTCGGCGGTCAGGCGGCGGTGGAGATCGGCCGGCGGCTGGCCCGGCTGGCCCGCAGCCACCAGGTGCTCGTCGTCACGCACCTGCCGCAGGTGGCCGCGTTCGCCGACCGGCACCTGGTGGTGGCGAAGGACACCGGCGGCGCGGTGACGACAAGCGGGGTGCGGGTCGTGGAGGACACCGAGCGGGCCCGGGAGTTGGCCCGGATGTTGGCGGGTTTGCCCGATTCGGATCTGGGTATCGCTCACGCTGAGGAGCTTCTGGCCGTGGCCGCCAAGGAAAGGCGGCTGTGACGCCGCGTATTGTGAGCGCAAGCACACCGGCTTGTGCCGTCGTGTGCTTCCCTGGGTAGGCGGCCCTGCTCAGGCATGTCGCGACAGAAAAGCCTGCCTCACATGCCAGGATGGTCACGATGCGTCTACCCACGTTGCGCCGGAACCGGAACTCCGACCCGGGCAGAGTCCTCGGCACCGCGCGCCTTGATCGCCGGACGAAACGCCTGGTCGGTCGGCTGCGCCCTGGTGACATCGCGATCATCGACCACGTCGACCTGGATCGGGTGGCGGCCGATTCGTTGGTAGCGGTCGGGGTCGGCGCGGTGCTCAACGCCAAGCCCTCGGTGTCCGGCCGTTACCCGAACCTCGGCCCGGAGGTGCTTGTCGCCGCCGGCATCCCGCTCCTCGACGACCTCGGGGAGGGCGTCTTCGAGCAGATCCGCGAGGGCGACCAGGTGCGCATCGAGGGCAACACGGTCTTCGCCGGTGACGAGCCGGTGGCCCACGGCAGTCTGCAGGACGCCGAGTCGGTCGCGAAGGCGATGGCCGACGCCCGGGAGGGCCTGTCGGTGCAGTTGGAGGCGTTCGCCGCCAACACGATGGACTACCTGCGCCAGGAGCGCGACCTGCTGCTCGACGGTGTCGGGGTGCCGGACATCGAGACCCAGATCCAGGGGCGGCACTGCCTGATCGTGGTGCGCGGCTACGACTACAAGGCCGACCTGGACGTGCTTCGCCCGTACATCCGGGAGTTCAAGCCGGTGCTCATCGGCGTCGACGGCGGCGCGGACGCGCTTGTCGAGGCCGGCTACACCCCGGACATGATCATCGGGGACATGGATTCGGTCACCGACGACGTGCTGCGCTGCGGCGCCGAGGTGATCGTGCACGCGTACCCGGACGGGCGGGCGCCCGGTCTGCCCCGGGTCAACGGTCTCGGCGTACCGGCGATCACCTTCCCGGCCGCCGCGACAAGCGAGGACCTGGCCATGCTGCTCGCCGACGAGAAGGGCGCCTCGCTGCTGGTCGCCGTCGGCACCCACGCCACCCTCGTCGAGTTCCTCGACAAGGGCCGCGGCGGGATGGCCTCGACCTTCCTGACCCGGCTGAAGGTCGGTGGCAAGCTTGTCGACGCCAAGGGTGTGAGCCGGCTCTACCGGCAGAGCATCTCCGGATCCTCGTTGCTGTTGCTGGTGCTGTCGGCGATCGCGGCGATGGCGTCCGCGGTGGCTGTCTCGACAGTCGGGAAGGCGTACCTGGGCGTGGTCGCCGAGTGGTGGGACAATTTCGTGTTCCAGCTGTACCGGCTCTTCTAGTTCCCGACCGATCAAGAGGCTGCAAGCGTGATCAACTTCCGCTACCACGTGGTGTCCCTCACCGCGGTGTTCCTGGCTCTGGCGATCGGCCTGGTGGTCGGCACGGCCGCCCTCAACGGCCCGGTCGCCGATTCGCTCGAGGGGCAGGTCACCGGGCTACGCAAGGACAACCAGTACTGGCGCCAGCAGGTCAACAACATGGAGAAGCAGCTCGGGCTGGAGGAGGAGTTCGCCGAGAAGATGTCCCAGGTCGTCCTCCCCGGCGAACTGACCGGGCGTCGCGTGCTGGTGCTCACCCTGCCCAACGGGCGCGACCACACCGAGGGTGTGCTCAAGAAGCTCCAGCTCGCCGGGGCCACCATCACCGGCCGGGTCGATCTGCAGGACAAGCTCGTCAACCCGGACAACAACTCCAACCTGCTGGAGTTGGCCGTCACCGCGGCCCGCCCGACCGCGCAGACCACCGGCCTTCCGGGCAACGGGCACGGTGTGGAGACCTCCAGCGCGCTGCTGGCGAGCGTCCTGCTGGACCGGGCCCAGGGCACCGCGCCGGTCAGCGACGCCGACCGCCGGGCGGTGCTCGCCGCGTACAACAACGCCGGCTACCTGACCACCGACAACAACAAGGTCACCGGCTCGGCGGAGGCGGTCGTCGTGGTCAGCGGTCAGCCGTACGTCGACAAGGACTCCGACAAGCGGGACGAGTCGGTCGTCAAGATCGCCGAGCAGTTCGACCGGACGGGTTCGATCGTGGTGGCCGGCAACGGCTCCGCCGGTGGCAACCTGGTGTCCGTGGTCCGCGGTGACCCGGTGCTCTCCCAGACCATCTCCACCGTCGACAACGCCAACACCGTGCAGGGCCAACTGGTCACCAGCCTCGCCCTGGTGCAGCAGCTCACCGAGAAGAAGGCCGGCCAGTACGGCGTCGGCGACAACGCCGCCTCCGGCCTGTTGCCTACACTGCCCCAGTGAGCGAACGACGTACCCCCGTGTCCGTAACCGACGCCCCGGCGATCCTGAGGCACCGCGGGGCGGCGGCGTGAGCGCGCTCGGCCGGCTGCTGATCGCCGGTGCCGGTGCCGCGGCGGCCCGGTACGCGCTGCGCGAGGTGCGTACCTCCCCGGCCGGACCCGCGCTGGAACGCACCAACTTCCGGGGCCGCACGGTGACCCTGGCCGCCGGCCCGGCGCTCGCCGCCGGGGCGACCGCCGTCGGCGCGTTCGGTGCCACCAGCGGCCCCTCCGGTGCGGCCGCCCTGGTCGCCGGCCTCGGTGCCGGTGGCGTCGGCCTGTACGACGACGTGGTCGGCGCGCGACCGGAGCAGAAGGCGGCCAAGGGCTTCGCCGGTCACCTCGCCGCGCTGCGCACGGGACGCGTCACCGCCGGCCTAGTCAAGATCGTCGGGGTGGGCGCCGCCGGGCTGGGCGCCGCCGCGCTGCTCGCCGCCGACCCCCGCGTCGCCGCGCACCCCCGTCGGCAGCGCCACGGCGCGTTCGGCCGGAGCGTCGACGTGCTGCTCGGCGCCGGCGTGATCGCCGGCACTGCCAACCTGCTCAACCTGCTCGACCTGCGGCCGGGCCGCGCCCTCAAGTCCGGGCTGCTGCTCGCCGCGCCCCTGACCGGCGGCCCGCACGGCGGGATCGCCGCCGGCGCGGCCGGCGCCGCCGCCGGCCTGCTCCGCGACGACCTGGCCGAGGACGTGATGCTCGGCGACAGCGGCGCGAACGCGCTCGGTGCGCTGCTCGGCGTCGCGCTCGCCGCCCGTACCGGCCCCCTCGGCCGGGCCGGTCTGCTCGCGCTGCTCGCCGGTCTCACCGCCACCAGCGAGAAGGTCAGCTTCACCGCGGTGATCCAGCGGACCCCGGGGCTGCGGGAGCTCGACGCTCTGGGCCGGCGCGCCGACTGACGTGACCAGACCGGCACCCCTCGCCGGCGCCGGCCGGTTGGCCGGGGCAGCCGCGCTCATCGCCGTCCTCACCGTGGCCAGCCGGCTCGCCGGGTTCGGCCGCACCGCCGTGTTCACCCTCGGTCTGGGGCACACCGACCTCGGCGGCACCTACGTGGTGGCCAACGCGGTGCCGAACTTCATCTTCGAGATCGTCGCCGGGGGAGCGCTGGCCAGCCTCGTCGTACCGCTGCTGGCCGGCGCGGTCGCGGCGGGCGACCGGACGGCCGTCGCCCGGACCACCGGGGCGCTGCTGACCTGGACGCTGGCCCTGCTGGTCCCGCTCGCGCTGCTCGTGGTGGTCGGCGCCGGGCCGGTGATCGGGCTGCTCGGCGACGGGCTGACCGCCGCCCAGCAGCAGAGCGGCGTCCGGATGCTGCGGGTGTTCGCGCCGCAACTGCCGCTGTACGGGGTCGGCATCGTGCTCGCCGGCGTGCTCCAGGCCCACCGCCGCTTCGCCTGGCCGGTGCTCGCCCCGTTGCTGTCCAGTCTCACCGTCATCGTCGTCTACCTCGTGTTCGGCGCGACGCAGGGCCGCTACGCCACCGTCGCCGGGGTCAGCGCCGGTGGCGAGTTGCTGCTCTCCGCCGGCACGACCCTCGGCGTGCTGGTGCTGTCGCTGTCCCTGCTGATCCCGGTGCGCCAGCTCCACCTGGGGTTGCGGCCCGGCTTCGGGTTCACCGCCGACGTGCGGGCCCGGGTCGGCGGGTTGGCGGTGGCCGGCGCGGTCACCGTCGCCACCCAGCAGATCGCCCTGATCGTCAGCCTGAACCAGGTCACCTACGGCGCGGCGACAAATCCCAGCGTCTACAACCTGGCGCAGACCGTCTACCTGCTGCCGTGGGCGGTGTTGGCGGTGCCGCTGGCCATCGCGGCCTACCCGACCCTGGCGGCGGCGCGGGCCGCCGGTGACGAGGACACCTACCGGGCGACCCTGGCACCGGCCGTGCGCGGGGTGCTCCTGTTCAGTTGTCTCGGCACGGCCGCGCTGATCGGGACGGCCGGCCCGGTCGGGCACTTCTTCTTCCCCGCGGCCACCGCCGCGACCGCCACCGCCGCGATCATCGGGTACGCCCCGGGCCTGCTCGGCTACGGCCTCTTCGCGGTGCTCACCCGAGCCCTCTACGCCAGGGGGGAGACCCGGGCGGCGACGACCGCCACCGCCGTCGGCTTCCTGGCGGTGCCGGCCGTCGCCCTGCCGCTCGGTGCGCTGCTGCCGCTGCGGGACCGGGTGCTCGCGGTGACCTCCGCGAACTCGGTGGGGATGCTGGTCCTCGGGGCGTTGCTGCTCCTGGCGGTGGCGCGCAGCGCCGGCCGTCCGGCACTGGCCGGCGCGGCCCGTGCCGGGGCGGCCGGTGGCCTCGCCGGTGTGCTCGCCGCGCTCGCCGGGCTGGGCCTCACCCGCTGGCTCGACACACCCGGCGGCGGCACCCCGACGACGGCGGCGGCACTCGGTCAGGGCATGCTGTCCGGGGTTCTGGTCGGGGCGGTGTTCCTCGCTGTGGTCTGGTTCGTCGACCGGCGGGACGTGCAACCGCTGCTCGCCGGGGTGCTGCGGCGTCTGGGTCGGCGGGGGCCACGGGGCGGGGACGGCGGATCGAAGCCGGTCTCCCCGGAACGGGGCGACGGGAAGGAGACGGCAGCGCGATGACTGAGCCAGCTCTGCCGGCCGGCTGGTCGGGAAGCGTCGCGTTGGTGCTCGCGTCAAGCACCGGCGGGGTCGGCCAGCACGTCCGCTCGGCGGCCCGGGGCCTCGTCGCGGGCGGCGCGACAGTCCTGGTCTGCGGGCCGGCCGCCACCCAGGAACAGTTCGACTTCACAGGTGTGGGTGCGCGTTTCGAGCCGGTGGAGATCCCGGCCAGCCCGACTCCCGCCGACGCCCGAGCGGTGCTGACCCTGCGGCGGGTGCTCTCCGCCGCGGGCGTCGACGCGGTGCACGCGCACGGCCTGCGCGCCGGGTTGGTCGCCGTGCTGGCCCGCCCCGCCGCCCCACTGGTCGTCACCTGGCACAACGCGGTGCTCGCCGGCGGAGTGCGGGGCGGGATGTCCCGCCTCGCCGAACGAGTGGTGGCCCGCGGTGCCCGGGTGGCGCTGGGCGCCTCCACGGATCTGGTGCGCCGGGCCGCCGCGCTGGGCGCAGCCGACGCCCGACTCGCCCCGGTCGCCGCGCCGACGCTGCCCGCGCCGCGCCGACGCCGGGCGGCGGTACGCGCCGAGTTCGGCGTACGCCCGGACCAGCCGCTGATCCTCTCGGTCGGCCGGCTGCACCCGCAGAAGCGCTACGACGTGCTGATCGACGCGGCGGCCCGCTGGCGCACGCGTACCCCACCGCCGGTCGTGGTGATCGCGGGCAGTGGCCCGGCCTACCTGCCGCTGGCCGCCCGGACCTCCGCGGCCCGCGCGCCGGTGACCCTGCTGGGGCACCGCACCGACGTGGCCGACCTGCTCGCCGGCGCCGACCTCGCGGTGGTGACAAGCGACTGGGAGGCCCGGCAGCTCTTCGCCCAGGAGGCGTTGCGCGCCGGCGTACCACTGGTGGCCACCGCGGTCGGCGGGCTGCCGGAGCTGGTCGGCGACGCCGCCACGCTTGTCCCTCCCGGCGATGTGGACGCGGTCGACGCGGCGGTGCGTGCGCTGCTGGACGACCCGGCCGCACGGGCCGAGCTGGGCCGCCGTGGCGCGGACCGGGCGGCGACCTGGCCGACCGAGGCGGACACCGTCGCCGCGTTGGCCGCCCTCTACGCCGAGCTGGCCGGGCACCCCACCGGCCCGGCGGCCACCCCGGACTCCGACGCCCCGAGAACGGGACACCGGTGATGCTGCGCCGAATCGCCCCCGCCCTGCTGACCGTGCTCGTGGTGGCGCTCGGCGTCACCGCGCTGGCCGCCCGCCCACCACAGAGCGTCCCGCACCGCACCGCCGACTTCGTGGTGCTCGCCGGGATCGCCGGGCTGCGCTGGGAGGACGTCGATCCGCAGAGCACCCCGACGTTGTGGCGGATGGCCCAGGAGGGATCGATCGGCTCACTGTCGGTGCGGTCCGCGCACCGACCCACCTGCCCGGTGGACGGCTGGCTGACCCTGGGCGCGGGCAGCTTCGCCGCGTGGAACGGCAGCCGGCCGCCCGACGGGTGCCCGCCGGCCGGGGTGGCCGTGGAACAGCCCGACGGCATCGGCGCGAACCTGCCCGACCAGGAGAGCGTGGTGCAGTACAACCAGCAGCGCCTGTCCTGGGGCGCCATGCCCGGTTCGCTGTCGGAGTCGGTCCGCTGCTCGGTCGCCGTGGGCCCGGGTGCGGCCGTGGCGGCCGCCCGACCGTTCGGCCGCGTCGACAGGTACGCCTCGGCGTTGCCGGCCGATCCGCAGGTGCTGCTCGGCTCGTGCGTGCTGAGCATCGTCGACCTCGGCACCGTCGAGGGGACCGATCCGGCGTCGCGCGCCGGGCAGGCCCGCGCGGCGGACGCCCAGTTGGCCCGGGTGCTGGCCGCCCGGCCACCACGGTCGTTGGTGCTGGTCGCGGGGATCTCCGACACCGCCCAGCCGTCGCGGCTGCACGTGGCGGTCGCCGACGGTCCGGGCTGGGAGCGGGGGTGGCTCACCTCGGCCAGCACCGGCCGCGACGGGTACCTGCAACTTGTCGACCTCGCGCCGACCGCCCTCGCCGCGCTGGGCCGCCCGATGCCGGAACGCCTCTTCCTCGGCCGGCCGGCGATCAGCACCGGCGGTCGCCCGGCCGACCTCGCCGACGCGATAAGCGCCCCGGCGAACGCCGATCGGGAGGCGGCCGCCCAGCGGACCGTCTCCGGCCGGTTCTTCACGCTGCTCGCCGGCGTGCAGGTGCTGCTGGCCCTGGCGGTCCTGCCGCTACTGCGCCGTGCCCGCCCGCACGCCGGGCCGACCGGCCCGACCGCCGTCTCCGGGCGGATCGTGGCAGTGGCGGAGTTGCTGCTTGTCGCCGTGGCGTTGACGGTGCCGGCGGCGCTGCTGGCCGACGCGGTGCCCTGGTGGCGTGGCGACCACCCCGGCTGGCTCTTCGCCGGGATCACCGGGCTGCTGGTGGCCGCCGGCACCGCGGCGGTCCGGTTCGTCCCTGGGTACGCGGGCACCCTCGGCCCCCTCGGCGCGGTGGCGGGCCTCACCACGCTCGTCGTCGGGCTGGACGTGCTCACCGGGGCCAGCCTCCAGCTCAACGGAGTGGTCGGCTACTCCGCGTTGCAGGGCGGCCGGTACGCCGGGTTGAGCACTGTGGGGCTGGGCGTGTTCCTCGCCGGGGCGCTGCTCACCGGGGGCTGGTTCGCCCAACGGGTGCACCGTGGTTGGCGGCCGGCGGTGATGGTGGCCGTGGGTGGCCTCGCCGTGGTGGTGGTCGGCAGCCCGTACCTGGGCGCCGATCCGGTCGGCGCGATCGCGCTCACCGCCGGGGTGAGCGTCGCCGCCGTGATCAGCGCCGGGGGCTGGTTGACGATCAGTCGGCTGGCCTGGGCGGCCATGGCCGCCCTGGCGGTCGGCATCGGGTTCGCCGTGGTGGACCTGCGGCGTTCGGCGGCCGAGCGGGGCAGCCTGGGCAGGTTCCTCTCCGCGCTCGGCGACGGCACCGGCGGGTTCACCGTGCACCGATCCAGCACGGAGAATTTCGAGACGTTGGTCAACAGCCCGCTGACCGTGCTGGCGCTGGTGGGTGGGTTGCTGGTGTGGTTCGCCCTGTTGCAGCCGTGGGGTGGGCTGATGCGGTTGTTCGGCATCTACCCGGCGGTCCGGGCAGCGATGGCCGGCACCGTGGTCGCCGCGGTGCTCGGTGGTGTGCTCGACGGCGCGGCGCTTGACGTGCTGGGCGCCGCCGCCGCGCTCGTGGTGCCGATGGCCGCTCTGGCGTCGCTGCGGGTCCTCGGACACGCCGCCGACCGGACCCGCCCGCTGCCGGGTCGCTCCCGCGCGGACGGCGCCGACGACTCGGGGTCCGGCGGGGTCGCTCCGGTCGGTGGGGGTGACGGTCCGACAGGTGGTGGGGGTCCGCTGGGCGCGGTCCACCCCCGTCCGATCAGCGGGCCGCCCTCGGGCGCACCGGAGGCGGTCACGCCGCCGGCGACACCGGACGACCCCCCGACCGACGCCGACGAGCCCCCGCCCGACGCCGACGAGCCGGCGGGGCCGACCGCGCGCCTGTCGACGCCGGACGCCACCTCGACGGTGCCCGTGCCGCCCCGGCAGGTCAACCGGTCATCGACCGAGGTTGCCGCTCCCTGAGCGCCGGACGACCCGGTGGGGTCGCAGCCGGGGTGCGGCCTGCGGGTACCCACCCGGGAGGTGTTACCGTCGAATCCCGTGGATCGCGTGATCACTGAGCTGATCAAGCACGGCGGTCTGCATGACCGCGACAGACGACACGGGAGCAGGCCTTGGCCCCATCAGCACGGACGACCAGGCACATTTTCGTCACCGGGGGCGTCGCCTCCTCGCTGGGTAAGGGCCTCACCGCCTCCAGCCTCGGCAACCTGTTGACCGCACGCGGGTTGCGGGTGGTGATGCAGAAGCTCGACCCCTACCTGAACGTCGACCCGGGGACGATGAACCCGTTCCAGCACGGTGAGGTCTTCGTCACCGAGGACGGCGCCGAGACCGACCTCGACGTCGGGCACTACGAGCGCTTCCTGGACCGGGCGTTGTCCGGCAAGGCGAACGTCACCACCGGCCAGATCTACTCCGACGTGATCGCCAAGGAGCGGCGCGGGGAATACCTGGGCGACACCGTCCAGGTCATCCCGCACATCACCAACGAGATCAAGTCGCGGATCCTGGCGATGGCCGACCCGGACGAGGACGGCCAGCTCCCCGACGTGGTGATCACCGAGGTCGGCGGCACGGTCGGCGACATCGAGTCGCTGCCGTTCCTGGAGGCGATCCGCCAGGTCCGCCACGACCTGGGCCGGGACAACTGCTTCTATCTGCACGTCTCGCTGGTGCCGTACCTGGCGCCGTCGGGTGAGCTGAAGACCAAGCCGACCCAGCACTCGGTGGCGCAGTTGCGCAACATTGGTATCCAGCCGGACGCGATAGTGCTGCGCTGCGACCGGGAGATCCCGGTGAAGCTCAAGGAGAAGCTGTCGCTCTACTGCGACGTGGACACCGAGGCGGTCGTCGCCGCCCCGGACGCCCCGAGCATCTACGACATCCCGAAGGTGCTGCACCGGGAGGGGCTCGACGCGTACGTGGTGCGCCGGCTCGGTCTCTCCTTCCGGGACGTGGACTGGGCGAGCTGGGACGACCTGCTGGAGCGGGTGCACCGGCCCCGGCACACGGTGACCGTCGCGGTGGTCGGCAAGTACGTCGACCTGCCCGACGCGTACCTGTCGGTGAGCGAGGCGATCCGCGCGGCCGGGTTCGGTCACCGGGCCCGGGTGCAGCTCCGCTGGGTGCCCAGCGACGAGTGCGTCACCCCGGCCGGCGCCGCCGCGGCGTTGGCCGGCGTGGACGGCATCCTCATCCCCGGCGGCTTCGGCGTGCGCGGCATCGAGGGCAAGATCGGCACCGCCCGGTACGCCCGCGAGAACGGCATCCCGCTGCTCGGCCTCTGCCTCGGCCTGCAGTGCATGACCATCGAGGTGGCCCGGCACCTGGCCGGCCTGGACGGCGCCAACTCGTTGGAGTTCGACGAGCAGGCCGCGCACCCGGTCATCGCCACCATGGCCGACCAGGAGGACATCGTCGCCGGCCGGGGCGACCTGGGCGGCACCATGCGGCTCGGGGCCTACCCGGCGACGCTGACCGAGGGGTCGATCGTCGCCGAGGCGTACGGCAGCGCCGAGATCAGCGAGCGGCACCGGCACCGGTACGAGGTGAACAACGCCTACCGGGACGCGTTGACCAAGGCGGGCCTGCACATCTCCGGCACGTCGCCGGACGGTCGGCTCGTCGAGTTCGTCGAGCTGGACCGGAGCCTGCACCCGTTCTTCGTGGCCACCCAGGCGCACCCGGAGCTGAAGAGCCGACCCACCCGCCCGCACCCGCTGTTCGCCTCGTTCGTCAAGGCCGCGGTGACGTACTCGCAGGCCGACCAGTTGCCGGTCGACCTGGACACGGCGTCGGAGGCCCCGACGACGCGCAAGGCCGCCCGCAACGGCGCCGCGACCAAGGCGGCATCCGCCTCGTGAGCGAGCAAACCAGCGGGGCGCCTCGCGCC
Organism: Micromonospora sp. NPDC023888; assembly: GCF_040639415.1. Classification (NCBI taxonomy): domain Bacteria; kingdom Bacillati; phylum Actinomycetota; class Actinomycetes; order Micromonosporales; family Micromonosporaceae; genus Micromonospora; species Micromonospora sp. NPDC023888. The sequence continues at coordinate 24,658 of NZ_JBEZZW010000012.1, forward strand.
GTCGTCGAGCGCAGCGAGGCGACAGCGTGAGCGGGGTCGAGCACCGCTACGAGGTGCGGTCCCGCGAGGAGCGGTACCGGGGGCGGATCTTCGACGTGGTCACCGAGGAGGTGACCATGCCCGGCGGCGGGACGGGGGTGCGTGACCTCGTCCGGCACGTCGGGGCGGTGGCCGTGGTGGCGCTCGACGACGCCGGCCAGGTGGTGCTGATCCGGCAGTACCGGCACCCGGTCGGCCGGCACCTGTGGGAGCTGCCCGCCGGGCTGATGGACGTCTCCGGCGAGGAGTTGCCGGCGGCCGCGTTGCGGGAGCTGGCCGAGGAGGCGGACCTCACCGCCGGGCAGGTCGACGTGCTCGTCGACCTGCACAGCTCACCCGGGTTCACGAACGAGCTGGTGCGGGTCTTCCTGGCCCGGGACCTCGCCGACGTGCCGGCCGACGAGCGCCACGAGCGCCGCGACGAGGAGGCCGACCTCCAGGTCGTCCGGATCGACCTGGACGAGGCGGTGGCCATGGTCCTGGCCGGCGAGATCACCAACGCGTCCGCGGTGGCCGGGCTGCTGGCCGCGGCCCGCGCCCGGGACGCCGGCTGGTCGGCGCTGCGCCGGGCGGACGCGCCGCTGCCACGCTGAGCGCCGTCGCCGGTCCCGCACCGGCGAGAGGAGTACGCGCAGAGGGGCCCCGCGGTTGACCGCGGGGCCCCTCTGTGGTCGGTCAGTCGCGCAGCGGGCGGCCCTGTGCGTCCGTGCCGCCGTTGACCAGGACGAGGATGCCGTCGATCAGGCCCCAGAGGGCGCCGAAACCGCAGGTCACCAGGCTCACCACGAGCTGGAGGACCGCGATCTTGGTGTGTCCGGTGTAGAACCGACCGGCGCCGAAGGTGCCGAGCAGGATGCCGAGGATGCCCGCGACGACCTTGCTTTTATCTGAGTAACCCGGGGCGTACCCGGGCTGGTAAGGAGGAGTGGTCATGCGCGGACACTTTAGTGATCAACTCTTGCGCTGTCCGCACCGCCACCCCGTAGATGGGACGATAGTGGTGGAACAGTGTGCGGACGGCTGAGGCGGTGATCCGCCGGCGCATCCGGGTGCTGCCCTGACACTCCGTCAGGACACCCGGGCACCGGATGCCACTGTGCTGGCTCGCGGCGGCACCGGGCGCGCCTAGACTGCCGCCGGCGGGACCGGTGGACCGTGGTGGCAAAGGAGCCGCCGCGGCACCGAGCAGTCGGGGGAGAGCAGCCCCGAAGAGAGGTGTCTGCATCGTGAAGGTCGGAATCCCACGCGAGGTCAAGAACCACGAGTACCGCGTGGCGATCACGCCAGCGGGCGTCAACGAGTTCACCCGCAGTGGTCACCAGGTCTTCGTCGAGGCCGGTGCGGGAGTCGGCTCCAGCATCACCGACGAGGAGTTCGCCGCCGCCGGCGCGAAGATCCTCGCCACCGCCGACGAGGTGTGGGAGACCGCCGAGCTGGTGCTCAAGGTCAAGGAGCCGATCGCCGAGGAGTACCACCGGATGCGCGAGGGGCAGGTGCTCTTCACCTACCTGCACCTGGCCGCCTCCAAGGAGTGCACCGACGCGCTCGTCGACCGCAAGGTGACGGGCATCGCGTACGAGACGGTCGAGCTGCCCGACCGGTCGCTGCCGCTGCTCGCCCCGATGTCCGAGGTCGCCGGCCGGCTCGCCCCGCAGGTGGGCGCCTTCTACATGATGCGTACCGGCGGTGGGCGCGGTGTGCTGCCCGGCGGTGTGTCCGGCGTGTACGCGGCCAAGACCGTCGTCATCGGCGCCGGCGTGTCCGGCATGAACGCCGCCGCGATCGCGCTGGGCCTGCAGTCCGAGGTGCTGCTGCTGGACAAGAACGTCGCCCGGCTGCGCTCGGCCGACGCCATCTACCGGGGCCACCTGCAGACCGTCGCGTCCAACGCCTACGAGGTCGAGCGGGCCGTGCTCGACGCCGACCTGGTCATCGGCGCGGTGCTGGTGCCCGGCGCGAAGGCGCCGACGCTGATCTCCAACGAGCTGGTCTCCCGGATGAAGCCGGGCAGTGTGCTCGTCGACATCGCGATCGACCAGGGCGGCTGCTTCGAGGACTCGCGCCCCACGACCCACGCCGACCCGGTCTACAAGGTGCACGAGTCGATCTTCTACTGCGTCGCGAACATGCCCGGCGCGGTGCCGAACACCAGCACGTACGCCCTGACCAACGTCACCCTGCCGTACGCCCTGGAGCTTGCCAACCACGGCTGGCGGGAGGCGCTGCGCCGCGACCCGGCGTTGGGGCTGGGCCTGAACACGCACGACGGCCGGGTCACCTACGGTCCGGTCGCCGAGGCGCACGGCATGGACGTGCTTCCACTCACCGAGGCACTGGCCTGAGCGGTGGCGGGCTGACCGGCAGCACGGACTCCGGCGCCGGCGTGGTTGAACAGCCCACGCCGGCGCTGCGCCGTGCCGTGCGCGGCTACCTCGACCACCTCACCGTCGAGCGTGGACTGTCGGCGAACACGCTCGCCTCGTACCGCCGGGATCTGGACCGTTATCTCGCGACCCTGGTCGAGGCCGGCGTCGCCGACCTCGCGTCGGTCGGCGCCGGTCTCGTCGAGTCGCACCTGGCCCGGCTGCGCGCGGGCGACGACGCGCACCCGCCGCTGGCGGTCTCCTCCGCCGCCCGCGCGGCCAGCGCGGTCCGCGGCCTGCACCGGTTCGCGCTGCGCGAGGGGCTGGCCGGCGCCGACCCCAGCCGCGACGTCCGCCCGCCCACCCCACCCCGCCGGCTGCCGAGGGCGCTACCTGTCGACGACGTGGTCCGGCTGCTGGAGACCGCCGGCCCGACCAGCGCGGTCGGCGCGGACGCCCCGCTCGCGCTGCGCGACCGGGCGCTGCTGGAGTTCCTGTACGGCACCGGCGCGCGGATCTCCGAAGCGGTCGGCGCCGCCGTGGACGACCTGGACACCGACGAGGGCACAGTGGTGCTGCGCGGCAAGGGCGGCCGGGTGCGGCTGGTGCCGATCGGCGGGTACGCCGTCGACGCCGTGCGCGCCTACCTGGTCCGGGCCCGCCCCGGCCTGGCCGCCGCCGGCCGGGGTACCCCGATGGTCTTCCTCAACGCCCGCGGCGGCGCGCTGACCCGCCAGGGCGCCTGGGGCATCCTGCGCGCCGCCGCCAGCCGGGCCGGGCTGCCCGTCGACGGGCCCGCGGCGGTCTCCCCGCACACCCTGCGCCACTCGTACGCCACCCACCTGCTCGACGGCGGCGCCGACGTCCGGGTGGTCCAGGAGTTGCTCGGCCACGCGTCGGTGACCACGACGCAGGTCTACACACTTGTCACAGTCGAGCGGTTGCGCGAGGTGTACGCCACCGCCCATCCGCGCGCCCGGGACTGAACCCGGTCAGTGTCGGCTCCGACACGCCGGGCCGGTGCCGAACCCCCTGCTGGTCGGTGGCGTACAGTCGGCATCGGCGCGGACCTCCTGGAGCGATACGACCGGGGTGCGCAGCGGCGCCGCGAAGGACGTCGGACGGCTCCGACGCCGGGTGGGGTCGTCGGGAGGGGGCAACGAGCACATGGCTGGCAACGGTGACCGTGCCGAGACCTGGACGTCGGAGCTCCGCGAGCAGCAGGCCACGCTCGGCGCGGATCTGGGTCCGGCGGACCCGGCTGCCTACACGATGCGCAAGCCCATCCCCGAGCCCATGCCCACCGACCGGCACGGGCCGGCGCGCATCATCGCGATGGCCAACCAGAAGGGTGGCGTGGGCAAGACCACCACCACCATCAACCTGGGCGCGGCCCTCGCTGAGTACGGCCGCAAGGTGCTGCTCGTCGACTTCGACCCGCAGGGCGCCCTCTCGGTGGGGCTGGGGGTCAACCCGCACAACCTCGACCTGTCCGTCTACAACCTGCTCATGCAGGACGACGTGACCGCCGAGGACGTCCTGATCAAGACCGACGTGGCGGGCCTGCACCTGCTGCCGGCCAACATCGACCTCTCCGCCGCCGAGATCCAGCTCGTCAACGAGGTCGCCCGGGAGATGGCGCTGGCCCGGGTCCTGCGGTCGGTCCGCAAGGAGTACGACTACATCCTGATCGACTGCCAGCCGTCGCTCGGCCTGCTGGCGATCAACGCGCTGACCGTCGCGCACGGCGTCCTCATCCCGCTTGAGTGCGAGTTCTTCAGCCTGCGCGGTGTGGCGCTGCTGCTGGACACCATCGACAAGGTGCGGGAGCGGCTCAACTTCGACCTGGAGCTCGAAGGCATCCTCGCCACCATGTACGACAGCCGCACCACGCACTGCCGGCAGGTCCTCCAGCGGGTGGTCGAAGCGTTCGGCGACAAGGTCTACCAGACGGTCATCACCAAGACGGTGAAGTTCCCGGAGTCCACCGTGGCCGGTGCCCCCATCACGACGATGGACCCGGCCTCGTCCGGAGCACGCAACTACCGTCAGCTAGCCCGCGAGGTGATCGCCGCCCAGTCGGAGCGGTAGCCGGAACGCCTGGTGCCCGCCTCGTGGACTACGGTCGTGCGGTGACCGCGCCACCCCTCGACCCGCCTGACGCCGCTACTCCGGCAGTGGTCGACGGCGTGCCGCCCGCCGCGACCGGCTTCACGGTTCGCCTGGCCAACTTCACCGGCCCGTTCGACCTGCTGCTGCAACTGATCGGCAAGCACAAGCTCGACGTCACCGAGGTGGCCCTGCACACGGTCACCGACGAGTTCATCGCCTACATCCGGGCCATGGGCGACAACTGGGACCTCGACGAGGCCAGCGAGTTCCTGCTCATCGCCGCGACCCTGCTCGACCTGAAGGCCGCCCGGCTGCTGCCCGCCGCCGAGGTGGAGGACGAGGCCGACCTCGCCCTGCTGGAGGCACGGGACCTGCTCTTCGCCCGGCTGTTGCAGTACAAGGCGTACAAGGAGGCGGCAGCACACATCGCCGAGCTGGAGGCGGTCGGCGGCCGGCGGTATCCGCGGGCGGTCAGCCTGGAACCCCGCTACGCCGAGGCGCTGCCCGACCTGGTCCTCGGCATCGGCCCGCAGCGGCTGCTGAAACTTGCCGTGAAGGCGATGACCCCGAAACCGGTGCCGGAGGTCTCCATCGCCCACGTGCACATGGTCCGGGTCAGTGTCCGGGAGCACGCGGCGATCCTCACCGCCCGGCTGCGGCGGGCCGGCACGGCCACGTTCTCGCTGCTCTGCGCCGACTGCGAGGCCACCCTGGAGGTGGTGGCGCGGTTCCTCGCGCTGCTGGAGCTGTACCGGGAGGGGCTTGTCGCCTTCGTGCAGGAACAGGCACTGGAGGAGCTGACCGTGCGCTGGACCGGCCCGGCCGACGGCGACACGGAGCTGCACGTCGACGAGTACGCCGGCACCGCGGCCGACCCGGAGCCGGCGGGGGTTGGGTCTGAGCCGGCGGGGGTTGGGTCTGAGCCGGCGGGGGTTGGGTCTGAGCCGGCGGGGGTTGGGTCTGAGCCGGCGGGGGTTGGGTCTGAGCCGGCCGGGGCTGGGGTTGAGTCGGTTGGGCCTGAGTCGGTTGGGGCTGAGCCTGCGTCGGTGCGGGTTGGGCCTGAGTTGGTAGGGGAGGCCGGTGGGCCGGACGGGACGGGAATGACGGAGGGTGCGCGGGATGAGTGACGAGGAACGCCGGGATTCGCTGGCCGACCAGGCTGCCGCCTGGGTCCCCCCGTGGGACCGCCCCCGCCCGCCCGCCGCCGCGAACATCCCCGACAACACCGACGGCCCGTCGGACGAGTCAACCCCACCGCCGGACGAGTCGTCCCCACTGCCGGTCGAGTCGTCTCCACTGCCGGACGAGTCGGCTACGGCTCCGCTGTCGGATCAGGGAGATCTTGGACGGAAAGCGCCCCTCCAGGGGCCGGAACCTTCCAAGATCTCCGCCGAGCCGAGCGCGAACGCGTCGGGCTCGACGAAGTCGGGCTCGGACTCGACGGAGTCGGGGACGGGTTCGGTGGCGGGGACCGGCTCGGATTCGGGGGAGTCGGGTGACGTTTCGGGCGTACCCCGTCGGGAGGGCGCGGGGCGACGGCGGGTGACGGCCGCGCCGGAGCCGGCGCCGGAGCTGTCCGACGCCGAGCTGCGCGGCGCGCTGGAGGCGATCCTGCTGGTGGTCGACGAGCCGGTCAGCGAGCTGGTGCTGGCCCAGGTGCTGGAGCAGCCCGCCGAACGGGTCGGGCCGCTGCTCGACGAGATCGCCGCCGGCTACACCGCTGCCGGCCACGGGTTCGAGTTGCGCCGGGCGGCCGGCGGGTGGCGGCTCTACACCCGGCCGGAATACGCTACGTACGTTGAACGGTTCGTGTTGGACGGGCAGTCCGTACGACTGACCCAGGCGGCGTTGGAGACGCTCGCCGTGGTCGCCTACAAGCAGCCGGTGACCCGTTCGCGAATCTCAGCCATCCGGGGTGTGAACTGCGACGGGGTCATCCGTACGCTGGTCACCCGCGGCCTCGTCGAGGAGTGCGGCACCGAACAGGACAGCGGGGCGTTCCTCTACCGGACCACCACGTTGTTCCTGGAGAAGCTCGGGCTGAACACCGTTGCCGAGCTGCCGCCCCTCGCACCCTTCCTGCCCGACGACGTAGAAGAGCTTGCTGATGCGACCCGATAACCGTTCCCCGAAAACCGACGCTCCCGTCTACGAGGGGGCTGAGCGCCTGCAGAAGGTGCTCGCCGCCGCCGGCGTGGGTTCCCGGCGCGCCTGCGAGGACCTGATCTTCCGCCGCCGGGTCACCGTCGACGGGCGGGTCGCCAAGCTCGGTGACAAGGTCGACCCGGCCACCGCGGTGATCCACGTCGACGGGGAGCGCCTCCAGGTCGACATCCGCCTGGTCTACGTGGCGATGAACAAACCGCGCGGCGTGGTCACCTCCATGGCTGACGACAAGGGCCGCAACGAGCTGGCCGAGTTCATCGGCAACCGGGTGGAGCAGCGGGTCTACCACGTCGGGCGGCTCGACGCGGACAGCGAGGGCCTGCTGCTGCTCACCAACGACGGCACCCTCGCGCACAAGCTCATGCACCCCTCGTACGAGGTGCTGAAGACCTACCTCGCCGAGGTGGTCGGGCCGATCCCGCGCAACCTGAGCAAGCGGCTGCTGGCCGGGGTCGAGCTGGAGGACGGGCCGGTCAAGGTCGACTCGTTCAAGGTGGTGGACACGCTGGGCAAAAGCGCCCAGGTGGAGCTGAGCCTGCACGAGGGCCGCAAGCACATCGTCCGGCGGCTGATGGAGGAGGTCGGCCACCCGGTCACCCGGCTGGTGCGTACCGCGATCGGGCCCATCCGGCTGGGTGAACTGCGTACCGGGCGGATCCGGCGGTTGACGAACGCCGAGGTCGCCGCCCTGTTCAATGCGGTGGGTGACTGACCCCCGAAGTTCGGGGTACGGCTGCCGGTAGGCTCCACCGATGGCCGGGACGCGGCCCCCGGAGGTGGCGTGGGTCGCCCCCGGCGGCGGCGCACGCGGGTCCGCGACGGACCGCGGGCATGATTGATGACGATTGACAAACCGCTTGCGGCGCCAGATCACCGGGCGATCCGTGAGGTACGGGCTGAGGAGGACACGGTGGAGGAAAACGTACGGGCCAGGCGATGTGTGGTCGCCGTGGACGGGCCATCCGGTTCGGGTAAGTCGACAGTGTCGCGGCGGCTCGCCGTCGGGATCGGCGCGCGCTACCTGGACACCGGGGCGATGTACCGGGCGATCACGTGGGCCGTGCTGCGCTCCGGCGTGGACCTCACCGACGCCGCGTCGGTGGCCAAGGTCGCCGGCGAGGTCAAGCTGCACATCGGCACCCACCCGCAGGGGTACGCCGTGACCGTCGACGGCGTGGGCGTGGACGCGGACATCCGGGGCCCGGAGGTGACCGGGGCGGTCTCCGCCGTCGCCGCCGTGCCGGCCGTCCGTGAGCTGCTGGTCACCCGGCAGCGCGAGATGATCGCCAACGCCAATCGGATGGTCGTCGAGGGTCGGGACATCGGCTCGGTCGTCGCGCCGGACGCCGACCTGAAGGTCTTCCTCACCGCCTCCGAGGCGGCCCGCGCCGCCCGGCGCAGCGCCGAGGACGCCGCCGACGTGGCGGCCACCGCCGCCGACCTCGCCCGACGAGACCATCTCGACTCGACCCGCAAGGTCAACCCGCTCGCGCAGGCCCCCGACGCGGTCGTGCTGGACACCACGGAGCTGGGGATCGACGAGGTCGTGGCGCGGCTGCGCGACCTGCTCACCGAGCGGGGCGTGGCATGAGTAGCGATGGTGGTGGGTGGGTCGAGCTGCGTGAGCCCGACGTCGCCGTCGAGGAACCGAGCGGCCCGCAGCCGGTCGTGGCCGTCGTCGGCCGCCCCAACGTGGGCAAGTCCACGCTCGTCAACCGGATCATCGGCCGCCGCCAGGCGGTCGTCGAGGACGTTCCCGGGGTGACCCGGGACCGGGTGCCATACGACGCGCAGTGGAACGGCCGGGCATTCACCGTGGTGGACACCGGCGGCTGGGAACCGGACGCGAAGGACCGGGCCGCGGCCATCGCGGCGCAGGCCGAGACGGCGGTCGTCACCGCCGACGTGGTCCTCTTCGTAGTCGACGCGATGGTGGGCTCCACCGACGTGGACGAGGCCGCAGTGAAGATGCTGCGGCGCAGCGCCAAGCCCGTGATCCTGGTGGCGAACAAGGCCGACAACACCTCCATCGAGATGGAGGCGACCTCGCTCTGGTCGCTCGGCCTCGGTGAACCGTTCCCGGTCTCCGCGCTGCACGGACGCGGCTCCGGCGACCTGCTGGACGCCATCCTCGCCGCGCTGCCGGAAGCTCCGGCGATCATCGAGAACCGGCCGCGCGGACCCCGCCGGGTGGCGCTTGTCGGGCGGCCGAACGTGGGCAAGTCCAGCCTGCTCAACCGGTTCTCCGGTGAGGACCGGGCGGTCGTCGACTCGGTCGCGGGCACCACTGTGGACCCGGTGGACAGCCTTGTCGAGATCGGCGGTCAGACCTGGCAACTGGTCGACACCGCCGGGCTGCGCAAGCGGGTCGGCAAGGCCAGCGGCACCGAGTACTACGCCAGCCTGCGCACCGCAGGTGCCATCGAGGCCGCCGAGGTGGCCGTGGTGTTGCTGGACTCCAGCGAGCCGATCAGCGAGCAGGACCAGCGGATCCTGTCCATGGTGACCGAGGCCGGCCGGGCGATGGTCATCGCGTTCAACAAGTGGGACCTCGTCGACGCCGACCGGCGGTACTACCTGGACAAGGAGATCGACCGGGAACTGCGTCGCATCCCCTGGGCGATCCGCCTGAACCTGTCCGCGATGACCGGCCGGGCGGTCGACAAGCTGGCCCCGGCCCTCAACAAGGCCCTGGCCAGCTGGGAAACCCGGATCCCGACCGCGCAGCTCAACCAGTGGTTGACCGCGCTGGTGCAGGCCACCCCGCACCCGGTACGCGGCGGTCGCGCGCCGCGGATTCTGTTCGCCACGCAGGCCGGGGTGGCGCCGCCACGGTTCGTGCTGTTCACCACCGGCCCGCTCGACGCCGGTTACCAGCGCTTCGTCGAGCGCAAGCTCCGCGAGGAGTTCGGGTACGAGGGCAGCCCCATCGAGATCTCGGTCCGCCCGCGCAAGAAGCTCGGCCCCGGCGGCCGAGGCAAGGCGCACGGCTGACCTGCCTGTTCTCCCGAAATGCCGGACGGGTGATCCTCGCCCGTCCGGCATTTCTTCTACCCCACCCTCCTAGGACGCTTTAGGGGTTGTGCGGTGGTTCGGCCACCTGGCGATGCGGGTGGGGCCTGTGCGGATGACCCGGGGTGGCTGCGCTAAGCTGTATCGGCTGCCGCGAGGGAAACCGCGCGGGGGCGGGACGTGGCGCAGCTTGGTAGCGCACTTGACTGGGGGTCAAGGGGTCGTCGGTTCGAATCCGGCCGTCCCGACAGAGTTTCGGCAGGTCAGAGGCCTTGATTCACTTCGGTGAGTCGGGGCCTTTTGCCGTTTCGTCTCACAATTTCTCACGTACGCGCGTACTGCTGAATTTCGGGCGCTTGAGTCACCCGAACAGCCCTGATTCGAGGTGCTCGGCAGCCACCTTGAGATGGCTGCTGTCGGGGTGGACGTAGACGCGTTTGGCGAGCGTGCCGCCGTCGGCGTGGCCGGCCCAGGCCGCGAGGACGACGTCGGGCACTCCGGCGCCGGCGAGGTAGGTCAGGCAGGCGTGCCGCGCGTCGTACGGCCGGACCTTCCGGACTCCGACCTTGGCCATCAGTTCGTAGACCCGGCGGCGGAGCCAGTCGGTGCGCTGCGGCTGGCCGAGTTCGTTGACCAGGACGTAGCCGCTGTCGTTGTAGGCGTTACCGGCCTTCAGGCGTTCCTTCTTCTGCAGGATGTGGAACGCCTTGAGTGCCTTCGTTACCGTCGCGGGCATCGGCAGGCCGCGTTTGCCAGCCGCCGACTTGGCCTCCTTCTCCTCGATCTCTCCGTCAACGAGCGTCCGGGTGTTATCACCGGCCGCGATTGTCCCGGCTTCGAAGTCGACATCGGACCAACGCAGCCCGCACACCTCGGCCGGTCGGAGGCCCATCAGCGACAGTAGGCAGGCGGCATAGAGGCGTTCGCTTGTGATGCCGGTCAGGAACGCCTTCACCTCCTCCTGGGTCCAGGGCTTGCGCTCAGCCTGCGCCTCGGCCGCGGCCTTCGCCGCAGCCCTGGGGATGGCGACGAACGCGGCGACGTTGCGGACCACGAGCTGACGGCGAACCGCCACGTTCAGCGCGGTCCGAAGTCGGCCGAGCGTCAGGCGCACTGACCGGACACCGAGCCCCGTTCCCGGCTTGCCACCACGTTTCCGGCCCTCCGTCAGCATCCAGTCGATCAGAGTCTCGATGTCGGCCTCGGTGACGTCCTGGAGTGGCTTGCTGCCAAGGCGGGCGCGGACCGGCAGCAGCGCGTCGCGGTAGTTGGCGGCGGTGGCCTTCTCGACATCGCGGGTGGCGGATGCCAACCACTCGTCGAGAAAGTCGTTGACCGTGATCTTGCCGGGTTTGACGTACGTGCCGCGGTCGGTCTCGTGCTTGATCCGGGCGTACTCCGCCTTTGCCTCCTTCCTGGTGTCGAAGGTGTACGTCCGCTGGTCCCGACGCCCGTCCGGCTTGCGTCCGACGTCGAGGACGAACCGGTAACGGGTCTTGCCGCTTCGAAGCGTGATCTTCTTGATCGGGTCCGAGGTGCTCATTCTGCTTCTGCGCCTTTCGTGGAGGGGGTTTTCGTCGGGGCCTGCGACGGGGAGGATGCGTCTTCAAATGGTACCGAAAAGTGGTACCAAATTCCGGCCCCGGCGTCCGACTCATGGCGGATGGCGATAGGCGATGTGAGATGTGGGACCCTCGACTCGTCATGCGGCCGTTCGATCTGCTCACCGAGGAGTTGAGGTATGCCGCGACAGCGCCCTGTCGCTGACAACCTGCCGCCGTTACCGGCGCGGGAGAAGCGGGATCAGCAGGTCAAGATCAGGCTGACGCCGTCGGAAATGGAGAAGTTGGGTGTGCTGCGGCCCGACCTGACCCCGCCCGGGATCGTCGCCTTGCTCGTTGACGATGTGCTCACCGGTCGGTACCGGCCGGCATGGGCTGCCACTGCGCCCGACAAGGATGAACCTCAGCGATCGGCGTAGCGCCGGTCTGTCCGGTCCGGACGGTCGTCAGGGGGTGGTCGTCGGCTGCCGATCGACGCCGACGAGCCGGAGCAAATCTGCCGTGCGCACGCGGTACGAGGTTCCGATCCGAAGTACCGGGCAGGGGAAGGCGTTGCTCTTTGCCAGGTCGTAAGCCTTTGTGCGGCCAACACCGAGAGCGCGGGCGGCGGTCGTCAGGTCGATCATCGCAGGAAGCTGCAGTAGCTCGTCGTGGTTGAAACTGCTGCTGGTCATCACCCTGGTCCTTTGGTCGAGGGGAGCGGACGCCAGGGGGCGTCTGGCTGGAGAGACACGGTCTGGCATGCCTCGACACAACCATCCGGTATGGGCGTTGTTCGTGGCGCTACCCGTTTCTGGTAGCGGTGTTCGAGGGAGCGCGGTAACACGGCTTGCGTTCCAAGTTCGGACCCTGTTTCTTCGCGGTCCGGCCGTTCTGTCCCGGGCCTCTAGCCGTCCAGTGAGTGTGGCGACGCTTCAGAACGGCGCTGACGGCTGGTGCCGCTTCCGGGCTTGCGGAAGGGCGTCAGTCCGCTGCAGCCGTCGGCGGCACTACTGGAACGACGGCGACCATGATCCTGCTGATGGCCTTCAGCATTATCTTCTGGCTGCTCGGCAACACCACCATGGCCGTCGTCGCCGGCATGGGTGCCTGCACTCTGGCGGCCGACGAGATTCGCCCCGCTACCTCGGCGTTGCCGTTGACCAGGAACTCCGTCCGCACAAGTTCAAGGCGTCCGACGATCCCAGGCGGGATGACGAATGAGCGCGGGGATCGGCCGGCCCGAGAAGCCGCTTGACCCAACCGCCGGCCCCGGCGCGCATTCGCCTACTCCTTGCGGAGGCTGCGCCACGAGGCCGGTAGCCCGTCGTACCGGACCCTGGCGAACCGCACGTACTACTCGGTGTCCGCGCTGTTCGTCGCCGCTAGCGGAAGCAGTTTGCCGAGCGGGGCATGCGCTGAGGCATACGTCCGGGGCGTGCGGGGTCGGTGGCGACCCCTAGATGAGTTCCTCACCGCGCTGGACCAGGCTGGGCAGCGCAGGTCCGGATCCGGCAGGCGCTGTATGACTACGACGACCGGATCTGGGAGGACGCTAAGGCCCGCGGCATGGACCCGGCGGTCCGGCCGGACTGGAACGTCGTGGCCGGGCTGCGGGACCTGACCGATGCGTTGGTCGAGCAGGCCGGGCAGGCGCAGGCCGACGCCGGCGAGAACTGACCTGCCGATGACCGACACTGGCTCGCGTGATGCCGAGATCCGGGACCTGGTGGACAGCATGGCGGTGCTCGGGTGGGTGTCCGGGCATAAGCCGTGGGCGCGAGCTGCTCCTGCGGTTCACCGGAGGCCGGTGGCCGCGCCGGTCCGGCTCGCCGGTCGTGCCCCGGCTGACCACGCCGTGGCAGGACACCGTCTCGAACGAGCGGATCGGCTGGCGGATGCGCGCGGCGAACCTACGCGGCCACGACTCCGATGACACTTCCGTACGGGACCAGTTCGTGTTCGAAATCGACTACCAGATATGTCATCGGTGCCGGATCTGCTGGGTCGAGCAGCCCCACACCCTGCCGGCCTACCGCCGCCGCGGACTGGCCGCCGCCGGCCTCGCGGCGCCGGGCAGGGAGAACCCCGGCTACGCCTGGCACACGCTCGGCGGGCACATCGGCGGCTCGCCAGCGTTCTGGGACACCGTCGACGCCGACGTCCCGGGCGGCTGCCGGCCCCGCCGGGCGTGCGAGCAGGTCACCGCCGGTGGCTGAACGGCCAGGACGTCACAACGGCGCCTGAGGATGTGGACTCCAGGTAGGGGCAGCGGCCGGGAAGGCGCGGGTGCGTCAGACCCCTTCCGTAGGCTGGACCACGGTAGGTCAGAGGAGAGGATCTTGGCGAAGGTGACCATCAACAAGCAGGGGATCGCCCGGATGATGCGCGAGATGCAGCGCGAGTTCGACAAGCACCCCATCCAGGTGACGACGGTCGCCGATGCGCCGACGGGCCTGCGCGGGGTGGAGCGTACTACCGGGCCGACGACGATCACCTACAACGGGCCGGTGATCCACGGCGGGGCCGCAGGCGCTCAGCTGGCATGGAACAACACCGGCACCGTCAACCAGCAGCAGACACGCAACGAGCAGATCACGCCTGGCTTCGAGGCCCTGGCCCAGGCCGTGGTCAGCACCCGACAAGGGCTGTCGGCGGTTGGTCTGTCGGAGCAGGACCTGCAGGACGCAGAGGCTGCCGCCGACGAGGTCCTCACCGAGGTCACTCAGGAGACGCCGGACCCGAGCCGGCTGCGGCGCGGCGTCGCCGCGCTCAAGGGACTGCTTGCCCCAATCGCCACCGGCCTGGCCATCGGTGCGGGTGAGGGAGCCCAGGCTTGGGCACAAACCGCCATCGAGCAGCTGGGCAACGCCGCGATCGGCTGACTCAGATCCAGGAGCCTCGACCACGTGCAGAACCAAACCCTCACGGCCGACGAAGTTCGCGCCCTACCCCTCGACGAGCTCGCCCTGCGGGTGCTGGCCTTCGCGCAGGATGCGTGGAACTGGCGCAACTGGCTACTCGAAGTCCGGCAGGACCACTATCCCCGGGATCCGGAGACGGTTCAGCTCCTGTCGGAGGCATGGGGCTGGCTGCAGGCCAAGTGCCTGATCGCCTGGACCGTTGACCAAAGCGCCGCCGAGGCATTTACCACCACCAGGCGCGGTCGTCAGTTTCTATGTCACGGTGCTCACTGGCTCCGGGCGGTCGAGCGGCTCGACGTCGACCTCGTTCCTGAACTGGAGTTCACCGCCCGGCCCCAGTTCCTGCGCGGCGACTACGAGACGGCGGCGTTCACGGCGTTGAAGGAGGTCGAGGTCCAGGTCCGTCGCCGCGCCGGGCTCTCCGACAGCCTGGTGGGGACGAGGCTGATGCAGGAGGCGTTCCGCCCGCCGAAGAACCCCAGCGGCCAAGCCGGCCCCCTCTGGCGCGATGACCTTGACCCAGGCGAGTCGGTGGCCCAGATGGAGCTGTTCAAAGGCGCCATCGGGCTGTTTAAGAACCCATCGAGCCATCGCCGCGTCGACTACTCCGACCCCACCGAAGCCGCCGAGACCGTCCTCCTGGCCGACCTACTTCTCAGGCTGCTCGGCAAAATCCCCGATGGTTCCGTCGCTGGTGAAGGCGTGGACCTCCACGGCGACTGACCCTTCCCATCGCGTGAGTGCCAGACGGAGCGCGTCGGGGTCAAGCCAGGCACTATTGTTCCATTGTGGACGTCAAGGAGCGGTCACGGCGGGCGGTAGCGTCGCTGCAGGGCTACCTGGCGCCACTGGAGTTCACCGACTGGTCCGCCGCCCGGGTCACCTCCGAGTTGACTCGCCAGGTCTTGAACTGGGGCGCGGAGCGCGGATGGCGAGTGCGCCGCGAGGTGCCCAGCATCGCCGGTCTACCTGGGCCACACCCTGACCGACCCGGCTACCTGGACGTCGTGTGTCAACGGCTCGACGGCCCGCCGATCGCTATCGAGATCGACCGCACCGACAAGCAGTGGTCCAGCCGGAAACTGCGGTGCGAGGCCGACGCCGGCGCGATCCCGCTCTGGGTGCGCTGGAACGACGCGAAGACATGGATCGTGCCCGACCCGATTGGAGTAGTCCAAGTCCCTACCATCCGCCGGAGGGCCGCCGGGCGACTGCTCTACTCCCGGGCTGCCGCCGAGCACACGCGCCGCACGCCGTTGACGCAACCAGTGCCACCAGTCGAGGAAACGGTCGTCCTTCAGCCTGCAGGTTCGGCGTGGCCGAGCGCACACTGCTCGGCTGTCACCACCAAAGGCGAGCCCTGCATGATCGACCCACGACCGTCCGGCCTGTGCCACGTTCACGACCCTGCGGTGCAGTGTGGAGCCATCAATCGCAAGGGCAGACGCTGCACCATCGCCACCGGCGGAGGCCGCTGCAAACGTCACCAAGATGTCGACGGGGACGGTGCAGGGCTGTTCGCTCGCCCCGACACCCTGCTCTGACAATCATCACCTGATTTCCACCCCGGCTGGCCGATCCGGAGCCCGTTCGGCATTCGCTGGATCCGCCTCGAACGGATGTGCGCCGTCACCGGCGTGTCGAACCTGGACAGGGTCGGGGATGTGCAGGGTCTGCGGGAGAGGATCACTCCTCTGCACTGCGGATGTCACCAACCGTGGACCTCCTACCGTTCGGCGCCGCTTCTCGGAGCGAGCACGGGGATCCGAACTCCGGAGCCGAAGAGGAGGAACAGATGCGACAACAGCCGGAGCAGGACCCTTCGCGCGGGTCACCTCGTGAACCGAGCTGTCGGCGTGCGCAACTGGTGTGTCTACGGTTGTGATGCAAGGCGCCGGTTGCCCGCGGTCCTCGGGTACTCTCAGAGTGTTCTCGGCAGTCGGACTTGGGAGGGGCTACTAGGGATGAGCCCGCCGGAGAGGCTCTTTACAGCAATTTTCGGCTAATGTCCAGTTAGCCGATGCTGCCCAAAATCCGGCCGAGATCATCAAGATTGGCCTCGCGTTAGCGCTGGTCACTGGGGCTCTGACCTTTTCCTACCACTTCTCCAAGCAATTGGCTTCGATCCTCTGCGCGGTGATCCGCGCGGTGGCCGCTGGCAAGCTCCCTGAGGCCACGTCCACTAGGTCGGCTCGTCCGGAAGGCTGTTACTGCCACGGTCAGCGGTGTCGACCGCCAGTCGTACTCTTTCCGCAGCCCTGTAGCGGGGATCATGCGGCCACGGTGAGAATGCAGGACGCCGTGTCGCATGCAGGGTTCGGCACGACCATCAACTACTATGGCCCGGTCATCCACGGCAACGTGGACAGGACGCAGTTGGCTTGGGGGAACAACACCGTCAGCCAAGCGCGCAGCCATACGGAGCAGGTCGCTCCGGGGTTCGAGCTCATTGCTGAAGCGGTGGCAGACACGGTAGAGAAGCTGGCCGCCGTTGGCTTGAGTGAAGATGATCTCCGTGAGGCACGGATGGCGGCTGCCGATGTCTTAGTCGAGGCTGCGCAGACTGAACCTGACAGGGGAAAGGTCCGTCGCGCCGTCAACGCGTTGAAGGGCTTTCTCGCTCCGGTGGCTCTGGGCGCGGTGGCTGGCAGTACGGCAGGTGCTCAGGATCGGGCTCGTGCGGCAATCGAGCAGCTTAGCGTGCCGTTCTGACGGCCTGGTGGAGCAACACGCACGCCTGTACGACGGGCCGCCGCTGCGCGCGTCACCGAGCGGATAAGCTTCGTTATCCACTGAGTGGCGCTACCATCTCAGCGGATAACGTGGTTTAGCCCTGGCCGAAAGTCCGGCCGGCACTCAGTGGATGGGAGATCTCACCTCGTTGGCAGCGCTGATCTCTCATCGGGCTGTCAGCAGTTCTCTCATGCAGTGGCAGCCGCGTATGGAGATCACTGAGGTGGGGGTCATCTCGGAGCAACTGGCAGCCGAGGATGATCCGGGCCTGGGACTTTGGTGCCGGGATTGATTGGCCGGCATCAGCCTTGGTAGCGCAGCTGCGGTATTGGTCGATCTTGCCGTCGGGTCTCGGTGACCTGTTGTGGGCGAGCACTGGTGGAAGCCGCAGGGTCCAATGGAGTCGTGCTGACCTTCCGTGCTCGCCCGACTGCCGTTCGTACCGCGTGGAGAACCGGCCGACATCGGCTGTGGTTGTGGCTTACCTTGGCCGCCGCCCCGGCGGTCTTGATTGGCTATGCGTGGGTGGTGTGGCAAGCCCCGGCTCTGTTGGTCCCTGACCTGGCTGCCCCGGCGCCATCGGCGTCACCGATGAGCCGAGCTGAGCGCGCGACTGCCTCTCACAACGCCCGCCTGCTCTTCATCACCGGCGCCGGCGCCCTGGTCGTGGCCATCGGCCTGTCTTACACCGCCCTCACTTACCGCCTGTCTCACCGCGGCCAGGTTACCGACCGCTTCACCAAGGCCCTCGAACGTCTCGGCTCTGCCGAGCTGTACGTACGCATCGGCGCCATTCACTCCTTGACGCACGTGCTGCGCGACAGCGCTGATCACCACGCCGACGTCCTTCAAGTCCTGGTCGCGTTCGTCCGCCAGCGTGCCCCTCGAGTAACTGGGAATGACTCCCCGAATCCGATCTATCCCCGCCCGAACCTGCGGACCGAACCCGACTCGGACGTCCAAGCCGCCATGACGGTCATTGCCGCCCGCGTTCGCCGCCCAAGACACGAACCGCCAGGCATCCTGGACCTTGCCCGGCTCGACCTCACTGGCGTTCGACTCCCGAAGGGCCAACTGCAGGGGGCGTATCTGGCCGGGGCGCAGATGCAGAGGGCGGACCTGCGCGGGGCGCAGCTGCGCGGGGCGGACCTGCGCGGGGCGCAGATGCAGAGGGCGGACCTGCGCGGGGCGCAGCTGCGCGGGGCGGACCTGACCGAGGCGCAGCTGCAGGTGGCGGAGCTGAGCGGGGCGCAGCTGCAGGGGGCGAACTTGGCCAGGGCGCAGCTTCAGAACGCGCGCCTGTTCAGGGCGCAGATGCAGGGGGCCAACGTGGCCGAGACGCAACTGCAGGGGGCGTACCTGGCCGGGGCACAGCTGCAGGGGGCGTACCTGGCCGGGGCGCAATTCGAGAAGACGAACCTGGCCGGGGCGCAGCTGCAGAAGGCGGACCTGAGCGGGAGCGGGCTCGGCATTGCAGCGGTCCAGGGTTTGAGCATCGACTGCCTTGCCAAAGCTGATATTGACGAGGGCACCGAGCTCCCGTTCGGGATGCGAGAGGATCTACAGGCGTACCTCAAACAGCTCAAGTAGTCGATCAGCCGCCGGGTAGTGATCCGTCCCCTGTGGCGTCGACGGCTGCCGCTGGGAGATGCTCGCCAGCGGACCGCTACGGCTGGCCGTCACCGACCAGCACCTCGCCTGTCTAGTCCGCCCCGGCATGGTGCCCGACGACATCCGCGCCCGGTTCACCGACAGCCAACGGTTGCTCGCCCCGTTGACCGGCCACGAAGCCCACGAAGTCCTGCGCCTGATCCGCTGGTCCTGGTCCTTGAACTGCCGTTTCAGCTTCCGCCGGGCCGGGCCCGGCCCGTAGCCCTCGTACTCGTCCGACGAGCCGTCCTCGTCAGGCCATGGCCTGCAGTTGGCACTACCAGCAGGTCTACCCGGGCGGTTTCGGCGTGCCGCCGGACGCGTTCGCCGGTGTGGAAGCGTGGGTGCGCTGGTGTGTCTCCTGATGACCGGCTGCGGTCCCTGCTGGCCGGGGCGGACTCAGTCCACCTCGTAGTCGACGGTGCAGGTGTGGCCGGCGGCTTGCATGACACCGGCGAATGCCGTGGCCCAGGCGATGGCGGGTTCGTAGTCGAAGGTCGGGCACCCCACCGTGACGCGTCCCTCGCCGAGGGTGCCGTGGTGGTGCGCGACCAGCCAGGCGGCCAGCGGCGCCACCGGGTCGGGAAAGCGAACCCAGGCGAACCCGACGAGTCCTTCGGGATGGATCTCGTCGCCGTCGGGTCCGCCGGCCACGGCGAGCGGTGTCGGCCGGCAGGCGAGCCGGGCCGCGTCGGCGACCTCGACGGCGATCGCGTAGAGCCCGGCCAGATTGCCGTCCTGCAGCGCGTCGTCCTGCTCGACGATCCCCTGTTTCTTGCCGGGGGTGACGGTCACGAGCTGAACCGGCCCGTCGTCCTCGATCTTCCACGCGGCGGTGACGATCGCCGTCCGGCCGTTGAGGCCGAACACGGGAGCGCTGATCTCGAATCGCAGATGCTGCTGGCTGCCGAAGCGGCTCTCGTCGCGGAATTTCTGCGGTGCGCCGGCGTCGAGGGCGGAGATGAGTTGGACGGCCAGTAGCCGCCAGTCGTTCTGGCGCAGGCCCAGAGCGGTGGCGAAGAAGACGGCCTTCGGCCCGCCGACCGAGTGGGTGGGGTTGAGGGCGTAGCCGTGCAGTTTGCCTTCCAGGTCGGCGATGACCGGTGACCGGCGACCGACGGCGAAGGTGAGCGGCCGTTCGGCCTCGCCGTAGCGGGCGACGGCTTCGGCCAGCGCCTCCTGGTAGGTCTGCGGGTGTCGGGGACCGGGCAACGTCGCCGGCCGCCAGCGCAGGGCCAGGTCACAGCCGGGCCACTGATCGGGTCCGGGGCCGAACTGGACGGGCAGCCCGTCGAAGACCTCTTGCGGTCTCAGATGGACGGGATTATCGGCGATGAACCCGCGGTTGTAGCGCCAGGCCTTGATCAGGTCGAACACCTGGTGGTGCAGCGCGTTGTCCGTCTCGACGTTCATCATCCCGAGGTACCAACCCTGGTCGGTGAGCGCCGTGTGCAGTGCCTCGTGCAGGCCGACGGGCAGGCCGGTCAGGATGCCGAGGTAGATGCGGGTGCTGGTGCCCAGCAGCCACGGCACTGTCGCGGCCGGTCGTGACCAGCATGCGTCGCCGTCGTGTACGAGCCGGGTGGCCGAGGACCAGAGCAGGAAGAGGTCCTGGTCGAAGGTCACCGCACCAGCGGTGTCCGCTTCGGCCAGCCGGAAGACCGGCAGCATCAGCGAGCCCCACCAGGTCTGCACCTGCAGCTCGCGGCGCGGATCGAGCGGAAGCAGCGCGCCCAGCACGGCATGTTTCACTGCGGGCCCGTACTCGCTGAGCTCGCGCAGGGTCGGGTCGTGGGCGTCGACGAACAGGGCGATGGGAGGACCGGGCCGGGCGGGAGCGGAGGTCACCGAGTGAGTATGGCGGCTCAGCAGGCCCGGGTCGCCCGGCCATGGATCGGAACCGGCGGGTGCGGCGGTGGGGCTCCTCGGCGCCTGGCCCGACGCCGACAGCCTCGACTGGGAAGAAGGTCCCGACCCGCTGCGCTTTCCCGACCTCTACAGCCCCGCCGAGCCCGAGGACGACCGGGACGAAGACGACGACCTCGAACCGCTCGACCGCCACGAGCGCGACGCCGTCCACTGACACCACCGCGATCAGTAGCGACCGGCCCCGCCAGCACGAACTGCTGCGCGGGGCCGAACCGTCTGTAGCATCCTCGACCAAGATCAGATATTTGGCGGGCTGGGACAGCTACCCAAGCGCGGGGCCCACCAGCGAGACACCCCAGCGTCCCCTGCTGTTCAAGGTGCGCCTCCGCCTCACCTGCTCGACCGCCGCGGCGTATCGGAGCAGTTTCTCTTGGGGGCCCCATCCTTGCAGGTCCGCAAGGCCTGCCTCGCAACGCTCGCGAGGTTCGATACGCTTCCAGGCCATGAAGCCATGGCAGGTCAGTGTCGTTGTCGTGATTCTTCTGCTGATCGGGTTCCTCGGATGGCTCGTGATTTCTTATCGCAAGGGTCGCGACGAGCGGTGACCTTGATCCGCGAGCCCGGGGTTCCTGGCTGCTGACGATGCGGGGTGCCGGAAACAGCGTGTGGCCGGCACCCCCCGGGGGGTGCCGGCCGTGCTGCACGTCGTCGACGTTGCGGTGCGGCAGAGGTGGCACACAACCGTCGAGGCACGAGCCCTTGTCGACGTTGCGGTGCGGCAGAGGTGGCACACAACCGTCGAGGCACGAGCCCTTCGCCTTGTGCATCGATCGGGCGCTGCCCGCGAGTTGCCCTCCCTGACGCTGCCTTACGAAGCCGACCCTCCGCAGTGGCGGAAGACGCGGGTTTTTCGTTCCTGGCGGGGCGACGTGGAGGTCACCTCCTGGAGGCGGCGCTCGATGTCGGTGGTGGCGCGCAGCGTCTCCAGGGTGTCTGCGGCGACGCGCGCGAGGATCTCGTCAAGGTCAAACTGTTCGTCCTTCAGCATGACTGCCTCCTGCGTGAGCTGGCGCTGCGGCCAGGTCGGCCTGCAGCACCTGGGTCAGTCGGGCGCGGGCGTATCGGATGTTTGACCGCACCGTTTCGGCCGGGCTGCCGATCATGTCAGCAATCTCCGGTGCCTCGTAGCCGTCTATTTTGAGCGCCATCACTTGGCGTTGAGCGGGTGGTAGTTGCTGGAGCCGCGCGATGACCCACTGCGTCTCCTCGCTGCCGCCGTCGAGGTCGTAACGTCGGGGCGGCATGCCATTCCAGGCGGTGCGAGTGGCGGCGTCGTCGCAGACGGGCTGCATGTCGTCGTGCAACTGTTCCCGGCGCTGCCGGTCGACGCTGCGGAGGAAGTGACCTTTTGCGGCCTTGAAGATCCATGCGCGCGGCTGTCGGATCAGGGTCCAGCGGCGATACAGGTCGTGCATTGCCTGCTGGGTGGCGTCTTCCGCGTCGTGTCGGGTCGCGCCCTGGTTCACGAGGAACCTCTCGACCCGCAGGGTGTACGTCCGAAAGAAGGCTCGAAATTCCTGTAGGGCTTGGTCGGTTACCGCGTGTGTCGTGTCGCCGGTACGAGCCATAGGAATGGCCTCCATTCGATGAGGTGTGTCGTAGATGGGCTAGCCATTACGTCTCCTTCCGGCGATGAGGTTTGGTCAGCCCGGCCCTCGGCCGGGACTGCCAGGAAGCCCGCCGGCGGCGGGCTTCCTCGGTTCTATCAGGGGAGTGCAACGAGGTGACGGTGCCGTGCAACGGCTCGTCAAGATTCTTTAACCGGTCTGGCGCCGGTGCTCTACGCGGCTCATCATTCGGCGTGACGACCGAGCCGCAGGTAGAAGAGGACAGTCAGGCACGCGGTTGTCACCGTGAGCGCGGTGACCGCCAGCGACCCCGACGCCAGATAGGCGCTGGGGACCCCGATCAAGATCGCGTTCACCAGCACCAGCACCTTGCCGGCTTCGTCGGCACCGCGGCGCGGACGACTTACCGTCCTGCTACCGGGCGAACCTGGATCGGCCGGAACCGTGTTGGCGCGTGTCTTACGAAACATGGGCAGACCTCCTCGCTCTCAGGGGCTGCCGGCACCTCTTGCCGGCACGCCCCGTCTGCCGAGTTAGTGCAGGTCCGGTAGACGCTGGTGCAGGCGTGAGGGCTAGCACACAACGTTGCACGACCGCGATAACCGGCCGCCCGAAGGTCTAAGTCCTCACCGTGCAGCACCTAGCGATGCGGCGAACAGCGTGCAGTAGGTTCTCGGACGATTGATCATCGGCGGTCATCACCCTCGCAGGGGAGCCTCCAGGGTGGGCGGAAGGCGGGAGTGTGATGTCGGGCTCCGCAGAGCGGCGGGTGCTGCGAGAGGCAGCGGTGCGCCGGCTGGTGGACCTGGATCGTGCCGGACGGCTGACCTCGGCGCACGTGAAGCTCGCGGCGTCGAGCGTAGGCGTGGTGGAGCGCACGGTGTGGCGGTGGCTGCGGCTGGCGCGGGCGACTGATCAGTTGGGTGCGACAGCGCGGCCCCGGTTCGTGGTCGACGATCAGTTGCGGCGCCGGCTGGCCTATTGGCGGGGGAACGTGGCCGCGTTGCACCGCGACCTCGTCGCCCAGGCCGCCGAGGGTGGGCCTGCGGCACCGAGCATGGCGACGTTGCAGCGGGCGGTGGCCCGGGATCTGCCGCCGGGGGCGCGGGCGGGGCTGCGCAAGGGCGAGCACGCGGCGCGCCGGTTCGATGTGTTCCTGCAACGGCCGGCGACGTACCGCAACGCGGTGTGGGAGACCGATCATGTGGAGGCACCGGTCGAGGTCGACGTTGACGGCCGCCTGGTGAAGCCGTGGGTGACGTGGTTCGTTGACTGTGCGAGCAACGCGGTGTGCGGGACTGCGGTCACCCCGGGGCCGCCTTCGCGGGAGTCGATTCTGACGGCGTTGCGCGCGGCGATCAGCCTGGACGAGCCGTACGGGCCGCCGGGTGGGCTGCCGGAGAAGGTGCGGGTGGATCGGGGCAAAGACTTCCTGTCGGCGGCGGTGCGCGCGGCGCTGGGAGTGTTCGCGGTCGGGTTGGAGGACCTGCCCGGGTACACCCCGCACCTGAAGGGGTCGGTGGAGACGCTCAACGGGGCGGCCAAGGCGATGTTCTTCGCCGGGCTGCCGCGCTACACGGCGGCGCCGACGCTGACGAACCGGCGGGTCGCGGACCCGGACGCTCCGGCGTTGACGTTCGAGGCGTTCGTGGTGGCGCTGCTGGACTGGGTGCGTTGGTGGAACACCGAGCACCGGATGGACGCGCTCGACGGGCGCACACCGTTGCAGGCGTGGCTGGCGGACCCGACACCGCTGTCCACGGTGCCGGCGCAGGACCTGCGCCTGTTCACCCTCGAAGACGACGGGCGCCGCCGGAAGATCACCACCAAGGGGGTGGAGTGGCGGCGGCGGCGTTACGTCGGCGCGTGGATGACTGGGCAGGTCGGCCGGACGGTGCGGGTGCGGTGGATGCCGCACCATGATCACGAGGTCGAGGTGTTCGACGCGACCACCGGTGAGCACCTGGGCGCGGCGAGCCTGGCGGATCAGGCCAGTCGGGAGCAGATTCGCGCGGTGCGCCGGGCCCGCGGCGCGCGCAAGGCGCGGCTTGAGGCGGACCTGCGGGCGGTGGAGAAGACCCGGCGGCAGCGGTACGCGGCGCAGACCACACCCGGGCCGGCGCGCCCGGTGGGGGCGGTGACGGCGGCCGAGGCGCAGGCGGAGCTGGACGGCGTCGGCGACACCGAGCTGGTGCGGGTGGCACGGCCGCGGCTGCTGCCGCCCGGGCCGCCGGCGCCGGGCTGGGTGCTGCCTCGGCCGGTCCAGGGGGGCGGCTCGTGACGGGCTGGCTGGACGTCGACGAACGCGATGACCACTACCTCGGTCTGGCCGGGGCGAACATCTCGGCCACCGAGGCGTTGCTGAGCACCCGCGACAACCTGGCCGACGTGGTCGAGGCGAGGGCGATGATGTGTGTGCACGGCGACGCCGGGCTGGGCAAGACACTGTCGGTCAACGCGTCGCTGCGGACCCTGGCTGCGGAGGACGTGTACCGGGTGCAGTTCCGGGCCCGGCCGACCCCGCGCGACATCCGGCACGTGCTGTTCGACGCCCTCGGCTGTAGCGGGCGGCCGCCGGCCTCGCCGATCGAGTTCGACACGCTGCTCAAGGACGTTCTCGCCGAACGGCCGCGGGTGTTGGTGTGCGACGAGGCGCAGTGGCTGTCGCGGGAGTGCTTCGAACTGTGGCGGCACCTGTGGGACGACCGACGCACTGACATCGCGATCGTGTTCGTCGGCGGCGGCGACTGCTACCAGGTGCTGCGCCGCGAGCCGATGCTGTCCTCCCGGGTCTACGTGTGGCAGGAGTTCCGGCGCATGCCCCGTGAGCAGGTCGTCCAGGTCATCCCCGCGTTCCACCCGGTGTGGGCGAACGCCGAGGTCGACGACATCGCGTACGCCGACGTGCACGCCGGCCACGGCAACTTCCGCGCTTGGGCGAAGATCACCGCGCACACGCTGACCGCTCTCACACGCCTGGAGCGCGAGGTTCCCGACCGCGAGATCCTGCAGTGGGTGTTCAGCCGACTCGGCGGCCGCCGTGACTGACCAGCCGACGGTCACGCTCCTCGTCGACGCCGAGGACGACGTGGCCGTGACCCGCGCACTGCTGGACGCGCACGACCGGCGTGCCGGGCGGGTGGTGGTGCATCCGACACCTGCGGTGAACAGCACCACGACGCTCGCCCGCGACGTGTTGCATGCGCTGGGCTGCCCGATCGGTCACCTGTCCGCCGAGCGGATCTCCACGGCCAGGCCCGCGTTCACGACCGCCGGTTGGCTTCGCGGTCGCCGCCACGGTGTAGGCGGTGGCGGTCGGTGCGTCCGGAGCTGGCTGGGATGGGGGCGACGCCGCAGAGCCGGGCGAAAGCTGCTTCGGAGTGCAAGCGGTGAGGGTTGTCGCCGGCGGTGACGAGGAGTTGCCCAGCGGTGTCGACTCCGACGCCAGGCAGGGCGACCAGATCCGGGGCGGCGGCGGTGACAAGGGCGGCCAGGTGGCCGTCGAGGTCGTCGATCTCGGCTTGGAGTGCGAGCCAGCGTCGGGCGAGGCTGCGCAACGCGACCTTGGTGGCGGTCGTCGGATCGGACATGGTGCCGGGCCTGAGAGCGGCGCAGGCGCAATATGTGTTTGGCGTACCGGAGACCCTCGCGCACGCCGCGAGACGTCTTGGGGAGCTGGGTGAGCTGGTCCAGGAGGTTGACCGAGAGCGGGCGACCGACGTCCTCCGGTACTTCTTCGGAATCCACTCCTGGCCGCGTTGTCCGCGACGCGAGCTGGAGCTGGGAGGAGGATGGCGCCTGGCTGCAAGCCGCAGCGGTCCGGGTGTTGCTGCATGAGGATCGATCGGATGGCGGCCACAGGGGTTCACCGAGAGGGCTGTCCCTGTGGCCGTTCATGTGTGAGGACGGCCCGCGCGCGGGCCAGTTCAACCGGAAATTCGACCGGATTCGGCGGGTCGTGACCAGAGCAGCAATGCCTGGTCGACCGTGCGGTCCAGGTGAGCCCGTCCGGCTCCGCTGCCGGCTTGGACGGAGAGGCCGTGGTTGAGGGTCACCAGGTAACTCGCGAGGGCCGCCGGGTCGGCGCCGGCGGGTAGGTCGCCTTCCTCGGCGGCACGACGGAAACGCTGCTCGAGCAGGGCGATGCCGGCCAGTCGCTTCTCGGCCAGCTCGACCTGCACCGGCCCGGACTCTGCGCTGCAGGTCAGGCCGGCCTGCAGCGTCATGCAGCCCGGCGGCAGATCCGG
Organism: Micromonospora sp. NPDC023888; assembly: GCF_040639415.1. Taxonomy (NCBI): domain Bacteria; kingdom Bacillati; phylum Actinomycetota; class Actinomycetes; order Micromonosporales; family Micromonosporaceae; genus Micromonospora; species Micromonospora sp. NPDC023888. The sequence continues at coordinate 50,942 of NZ_JBEZZW010000012.1, forward strand.
TGATGTGTAGCTCAACACGGCCAGGCGCAGGTAGGTCTCCGCGACCTCGTACGCCGTCGGTTGCTTCAGCGCCTGGTTGATGAACGCGCCCGGGCCGGATAGATAGCGTTTCAGGGCCGCGTTGAACAGCCCCTCCTTGCTTCCGTACGCCGCGTAAACGCTGCGCCGGTTGATCCCCATGGCGGCGGTCAGCTCGGATAACGACGTGCCGTCATAGCCATGCTCCCAGAACAGTCGCATCGCGACGTCGAGCACCCTGTCCTCGTCGTAGCCCCGGGGTCGTCCGCGCTGCGCCATGTCTACCTCCCTCGGTAAGGGTAACCGATCGGTTCGTATGTGATCAGGGTCAAGAAATAGTAACCGACCGGTTCGGTTACATTGTGTGTTGTTGGAAGCGGGACGCCACGCGCCGGCGTTGCTTCCGCCCCCATCGCCAGACATGCCTACCGGATGCCCACCAAGGGAGTTCTTGTGCACGACAAAGCTTCGGCACCGGCCTCGTGGGTGGCCGTCGCCTCCATCGGCATCGGCGCCTTCGCGCTGGTCACCACCGAGTTTCTGCCGATCGGGCTGCTGCCGATGATCGCCGACGACATCGGCGTCAGCGAAGGCGCGGCCGGGCTCATGGTCACCGTTCCCGGACTCGTTGCAGCGTGTGCGGCGCCGGGAGTCATCGCCCTCACACGAGGCATCGACAGACGCGTTGTGCTGAGCGCACTGCTCGGTCTGCTCGCCCTGTCGAACATCCTCGTCGCCACCGCGACGACCACTCCGATGCTGCTGCTGGGCCGTGTCCTGCTGGGTATCGGGGTGGGTGGGTTCTGGACTGTCGGAGGTTCGCTGGGACCCCGACTGCGGCCCGGTCCCGAGGGCGTCCGCGCCACGTCGATCATCTTCTCGGGCGTGTCCTTCGGCGCCGTCGCCGGTCTGCCGGCCGGATCCCTCCTGGGTAACGCCTTAGGCTGGCGTTCGGCGTTCTTCGCCTCCGCGGCCCTGGCCGTCCTGGTCGTCGGCGCCCTGCTCGTTCTGGTTCCCTCGATGCCGCCCGAGCCGGGTTCCGGGATCCGGGAGATGCCCGCGATCCTGCGACTGCCTCTCGTCCGGGCCGGCCTGATCGCCACCGTCTTGATCTTCGCGGGGCACTTCGCGGCGTATACCTACATCACGCCGTTCCTGAACGACTTCCCGCACATCGACGGGACACCGCTCAGCGCGGTACTGCTGGCCTTCGGGATCGCCGGTTTCGTCGGCAACATGGCTGGCGGCTGGGGCTCCCGCAAGGCCGTACGCACGGTGACGGCCAGCGCGGCGGGGCTGCTCGGCCTGTCGGTGGCGGTGCTGCTGATCACCGGGAGTCACCCGGTATCGGCGATCATCGCCGTCGTGGCCTGGGGCTTCGCCTTCGGCATCATTCCGATCGCCATGCAGACGTTCCTGTTCTCGGCCGCGCCGGACAAGCTCGAGAGCGCGGCCGCGGCGTTCGTCTCCATCGCACAGTTGTCGATCGGGGCCGGTGCCTTCGCGGGAGGGCTCGTCGTCGACAACACCGGCCTGCGCAGCGCGTTGTGGCTCGGTGCGGTCCTCGCCGTGGTCAGCGCTGTCGCCCTGGTGGGACTCGGCCGGCCGCGCGCGGCCCGGCCGGAGGTCTCAGCCCCTGCCCCGGCCGTGGCCAGTGAGACAGCCTGACGTCCGAAACGGGGCAGCTCCCGGGGGAGCTGCCCCCGTTCTGCCTGCTAGATGTCGGGCTGTCTCAGGGAACGCGCCCGGACCGTCGACGTAGCGGGCCAAGGCGGCCTCGAACAGGGGCTCTCCTTGCTGCCGTATGCCGCGCGCCGGTTGATGCCCATTGCCTCGGTGAGGTCGGACATCGACGTGCCCTCGTAGCGGTGGTCCCAGAACAACCGCATGGCGACGTCGAGCACCTTGTCAGGTTCGTAGCCCAACGGTCCTTGTTGTGCCATGGCACCTCCTCGCCAGCAGTAACCGATCGGTTCGTAATGTGACCAGCGTCAACTAATACTAACCGAACCGATCGGTTACTATTACTCCGTCAGCAGGAAATCGAACGAAGGGCAGAAAATTGACTCAGCACCTGAAAGGCAAGGTTGCCCTGGTCACGGGTGGGTCCCGGGGCATCGGCGCGGCGATCGTCAAGCGGCTGGCGGCCGACGGCGTCAAAGTCGTGTTCAGCTACGCGGCGTCCCCGGAACGAGCTGACCAGGTGGTCAAGGAGGTCGAGGCGGCGGGCGGGAAGGCTGTGGCGGTCAGGGCAGATCAGGCGTCGACCGTCGAGGTGCGGGAGCTGGTGCAGAAGGCGCACGACACCTACGGGCGGCTCGATATCCTGGTCAACTCGGCCGGCGTGTACGTCACCGGGCACATCGGCGACGAGAGCGCGGACGAGGACATCTTCCACCGCCAGCTCGACGTGAACGTCAAGGGCGTGGCGAGTGCTGTACGCGCGGCGGTCCCGCTGATGGCCGACGGCGGCCGGATCGTGTCGATCGGTAGCACCGGCGCCGCGTCCATGCCCTTTGCAGGTGGGGCGGACTATGTGGCGTCCAAGGCGGCGGTGGCGGCCTACACCCGGGGCTGGTCCCGGGATCTGGGCGCCCGCAACATCACTGTCAACGTCGTGCAGCCCGGCGCCATCGACACCGAGATGAACCCGGCATCGGGACCAGGGGCCGAAACGATGACGAAATTGACCTCGCTCGGCCGCTACGGGCGGCCCGAGGAGATCGCCGGTGCCGTCGCGTTCCTGGTCGGACCGGACGCGTCCTACATCACCGGGGCCACCCTCAACGTGGACGGGGGCCAGACCGCCTGACCATCCGCATCCGCATCCACGAGCACGGCGGCCCGTCGGTCGTGCGCGTCGAATGGGCCGAGGTGGGCGAGTTCGGACGCGGGGCTAGGTGCTGCTGCGGTAGCAGACCATGGCGTCAACTTTTGACGCCATGGTCCGCCGCGCGACGTCGGATTCCCGCTCCCGGCGGTGCTCGGTGTTGAGAGGGCTGGCGTCGTCGAGGTGGTCGGCTCTGGCGTGTTCGGCTTCGCGGCCGGCAACCGGGCTGGCTACTTCTTTCACCCCGGCGCGTACGCCGAATAACGTCTGGTCGACGCGGCTTCGCTCATCGCGCTGCCGGACGATATCAGCGCCGAACAGGCGGCGGCGTTCCTGGCCAGCGGCCTGACTGCGTGGATGGGACTGCGCGCGCTGCACCAGCAAAAGCCTTCGAAAACCGTGCTGGTCCAGGGCGCCTCGGGCGGCGTCGGAGCGATACTGTCACGCTGGGCGAAAGGCTTGGGAGCGACGGTCATCGGCGTAACCGGCTCGCTCGCGAAGGTAGCCAAGGTATCGGCCCACGCGCTGTGGTCGGGCGATCCGGAGTTCCCCGAGAAGCTCCAGTCCATCGCGCCGGGAGGGGTGGAGGGGGCCTACGACGTGGTGGGCAGGGCAACCTTCGCCCAGGTCACCAGTAGCGTCCGCGGCGGCGGCCTGCTTGTCACGATCGGTGGCGCTTCGGCCAGCCCGAGGCTGGCGCGGACCTGCAACGGCGTGGCGTCGAGGTGCTCGGCGGTGGGTGGAGCTTCCGCTGAGTTGTTCGAGGCCGTCCGCGCTTGTGTTTTCGCCGATCTCGAACTGGTCCGCTATCCGCTCGCGCGGATGTGGCGCGGGTGCACCAGGACATCGCTGCCAGGGCACTGACTGGCGCGGTGAAACGGCACCAGATAAACCGCCAGCGCCGGCGGTCCGTCTGCGGGCTCATACAGACCGCCTGGCATCCCGCACCGGACACCGCGCAGCTGCCGTCGTGACGCCGATGTTGGCGGGATTGGAGATCCGTGCCCGAGTTTGTTCCACAAGCCGACGCGTCCCCTCGGGGTTCCGTGGCCGACATGCCCCGACCGGCGGGGATCCGATGGCCGGTCATGTGACGGCTGCTCCGGTCGTCCGGCCGGCGGGTACGATTACACATGTCCACCGCGACCAGTGCGGAAGCACCTGGCTGGTCGCTTAGGGTGCCCACCGCAGTGTTCGCGATAACGGCGGCAGGAGCGCTGCTGACCATTCCCGCCACCGTCGTCATCCCTTTAGTGGACTGCGCGAGGACCGCGCATTACGCCGCACGAGGACGCTGGCCAAATCCGCCACCGCCGCCGGCAATAAGAAAGCCTCACGATAAATCAAGGAGTCTTCAATATGGCGAACCACGCCGCTGACCTCGCTCACAAGAACCTGCTGAACGTCTTCGGCGAACGCGATCCCCAAACGCGTGCCACGGTGATTCGCGAGATCTACGCCGAGAACGTGACCTTCGCCGATCCGGAGGAGGTCGTCGTCGGCTGGGACGCGCTCGACAACAAGGCCCAACGCCTGCTGGACGAGGCACCCGGGTTCGTGTTCCGCTCGGTCGGTGAAGTCCGGACCGTCGACAACCTCACGTACCTGGCCTGGACCTTCGGCCCAGAGGGCGTGCCGCCGGTGGCGACCGGCGCGGACATCTCGATCGTGGAGAACGGCCGGATCACCCACCTGTACACGATGCTCGACGCGGCACCGGGATCGGAGTAGCCGGCGTGAGTCTGCTGAACGATCGGCAGATGCTGCGCGACCTCGTCGACGCCTACGGGAAGCGATGACAAGTTGGTCGTCCTTTCAAAGAGGCGCGGATTGCGAACAGGCCGCGGACCCGTCCCGCGGTGAAGGCCACAGGGCCGCAGAGGGGGTGGGTATCCGTGGTGCGTGGACGCCCACCCCCTGCTGGGCGGTTTGGGTCAGCGCGATGCGTGAAGGCGACTGAACGCGGGATCTGGAAGTCCACGGAGATGCGCCGGTTACTGGCCGAGCACGGGCTGGAGATCAGTGCGGGCAAGGTGTCGGCCCTGTGGACGACGACGCCGACGTCGATCCGTCTGGACGACCTCGACGTTTTCTGCGCCGTGCTCGACTGCACCCCGGCGGAGCTGCTGTTGCATGACCTGCGCAGGTGAAGGCACGCCGCGACGAGCTTTAACGCGCCGCCAGCGCCGACGTGGCACGAGGCGCGGTGAACGCGCGTTGCCAGCGGCAGATCCGGACGCCACCCTGTTCAAAGATTCTTAAAGATCGCAGGTTCGTCAACCTGAACGTCCGAGGTGTACGGGCTACCTGCTGGGGTGGCCGCGCGTCCTCGTTCAATCGCTTCACGCCGTCTCGGGTGGCGTGGCGGCGAACAGCTGCGCGACCAGTTCGCGTCGGCTGCGCACGGAGGTCTTGGCGAAGATGGCCTTCATGTGGTCCTGGACCGTGAGGTTGGTCAGCGAGAGGATGCGGGCGATGTCGCTGGTGCTCCTGCCGCGGACTACATGGAGGGCCACCTCCTGTTCGCGGGGCGTCAGGCCGTAACCGATAAGTGCGATGGGGACGACCTCCGCCGGTGACGCGACGGTGGTGACCACGCATATCCGGCCGTCGGCCCGGCCGTCGAGCAAAGAGGCGTGCACGACGAGCCAGGTGCCGCGTCTACTGCGCACCCGGGCGCGGGCCACCTTCATCCGTCGCGCCCGCCCCGCGACGACGAGGAAAGAGGCGGGCATGTCGAGTTCAGGCTGATCCGCGTTCAGCTCGGCGATGAGTTTGCACTGCCACCATCGGCGGTACTCAGTGGACCGTCGATAGGATGGGATCGTCGCCACGACGACGCGAGGGGGAGCCGGGCTGCACACCGGGCTCCCCCTCGGCGCGTCCCCCGGCCGGTGACCGGGCCGGTTCCGCCGAAACCGGCCAGGCCGGACGGTGGGCGTCCGATGATCAGGGCATGTGGGAGCGGGTCGACGTGCCGTGCGTCGGGGGGCCAGTCGACGGCCGCTCCCTGCTCGTGCCCCTCGACGACGACGGGTCGCCGCCCGAGACGATCGACCAGTCGTAACTGTGGATCGAGTGCGGTGGCGAACTCCTGGACGCTGACGTTGACGGCGTGTACGAGCTGGAGGGTCAGGCCGGCGTCGGGCCGCCCTGGCTCTACGTGTGGCTGCCGACCCGGCCTCCGGGCGTGCGCTGACTTCGGACTCCGCAACGGTCCGGTGAGTGCGCCGCGCTTGCGGCTGGCCCCGTCTTCGGGGAGGTGATCTCCACGAGCAGCGCCACAAGACGAGACATCTGTCATCTCCGCGTCAGGGTCGAGACGCAGTCTTGAATCGCAATGACAACATCGACCGATAAAAATTCTCTCATTCTCGGCTGGAGGATCAGCGTGACTGGCAAGCCAAGGAGACGAGCACGGGGATTTGCCGCCACACTGCTGATTTCGATAGTGCTCACCGGAACTTTCGGGGCATCGCCTTCCGCGACAGCCACAGGGATCGGTGCCGCTGGCGAAATGACAGCAACGGGCGGTTGGGAGTTCGTCAGAAACTATCCCTACGGGCCCGCCGCCGAGGCCGCCTGCTGGGCTGCGGCGACATCTCTAACGAGCAGCACCGGCATTACCCACTATTGCTTTCATTACGGCGATTGGCTGGTTCTCATGCGACGGGGCCGAGGCTGATCGACGCGGTCGTGTTGGGGCGTCGAGGTCGGGCCCCAACGCCCCAACTGACGGAGATCACCGCCCCGGCAGCCAAGACGTGAGCGGGCACATGGTGCACGGTAGCGGTGAGCGCTGCGCAGCCCATCAACCAATCCGCAGCGCCGCTCTGCGCGCGAGTGGCGGCGGGTTCGTACGCTCGCCGGTGCTTGAGGCCGCACCATTTTCGGACAGCTGCGGGCAGATGTAGATGACCTTGACCTGTCAGGGTGAAGACGCCCTGCGGGTCCAGACGGACGACGATTAGCCCGGCGCGCTCGTGAATATGAAGGCGGGTATCGCAGCCCCATCCGAGAGCGCGGACGATCATACGATCAGCGATCCGGCCACTGACATCGATGGCAGCCAGGCCGTAGACCGAGGAGCCTGCCCGGCGTGCGGGGAGGTCGGGCAGGGGCAATGGGGGGCGCCGCAGCATCGCTCCTAGCCGCCGGTCCGTCCCCTGGCTCTGCGCGGGACGCGTCGACGGTGGGATCAGAGGGGCCACGGTCACATCAGCCACGGCGATCACCGCCGCCGAGCGTCGCATCCGTCGATGCTGTCGCGGAGATGCGATCCGGGTGGTCAAGCGAGCTTGACCACCCGTACGTCAAGTACAGCAGGGATGCTTCAAATCTGTGTCCGAGGGGCGACACGATCCATTGCCCCACCGCCGATGACGCTCAGCGCAACTCTGAAGCTCGCGCAAGTTTAGCTGTGGTGGTGACCTCTTCGGCTCGGCCGGAGAGGTCACCAGCCTGACGGGCCTGCTCAGGGCGATGCACGTGGGATCGGTGTCTCAGGTGACGGAACCGCAGCAGGCTTCAGCCCGCTCACCAGCACCGCTCTGGCCGTACATGCTTGCCATCGGCGGAGGCAGGCGCGGACGTCGTCCGAGCGGTTGCGACGAAACGCGCTATGAGCGGAGGTCAGGTGCAGTGCAACGGTGATCCTCGGTGCCGACCGGGTATTTTTCAGGCGTGACCGAGTACGGCGCTCTGCTGCACGCCTACGGCCTCGCCGTGGACACCCCCGGCCATCTGGCGGCGCTCGTCGGCGAGGACCCGGTGGCTCGCAGGAGTGCGATCGAGCAACTGTGGTCGGCGATCATCCATCAGGGAACGCCGTGGACCGCGACCCCGCCGGTCGCCCTCGATGTGGCCGCGCTGCTCGCCGACCCGCGGGTGACCGATCCGAGCCTACGTGCCGAATTGCTCAACTTCCTGGCCGCGGTGGCCGAGGCGGGCAGCATCACGACCAGGGACCTGTCCTTGCCAGACTTCGACGTGGACGCCGCTCTGGCCCAGGCGCTCGCCGATGGCGACGAGGAGGGGATCTGGGAGGACGAGCGGCTGCAGGGTGCCCTCTACGTCCGGGCCGTGCTCGGTTGCCGGCAGATCGTGCCCGCGTTGCTGGACACGGCCACCGCGGCGGTGTCCGATCCGTCCCCGCAGGTCCAAGCCGCTGCCGTGCACACGATCGGCGCCTGCAGTGGGGTCGCGCCCCTCGCCTGGAGGAGCTGACCCGGGCGGCCGGGCCGGACGAGTGGGATCTATTTGGAGCTTAAGATCAAGTAACGACCGCACTCCCGGCGATGTGTGAAAAGTGGTCACGGTCACATAGGAAAGTGGCGGTCAGAAACGTTGACAAACCCCTGTGACATGGCCCGCCCACGGCGGCTCAAAAGTGACACAGGGGTGATCCAGGCAACGGCGATACCGGTCTATGGGCTGATCGCCCGACCCCCCATCGTCCGACGGGGTGGTCCGTGCCGGTTAACCCCCTGGTTACTGACCGGTCACGCAGCGAAAGAAAGAACGTTTTCGCTGGTAAACGTCTTGGGGGGCCGATCCGCTGCAACGGTCGGCCCCCACTCCCGATGATGACCCAAGTCCAAGAGAGAGCATCATGGGTAAGCGGCGAGATGAGATTCCGGGCCATACCGGTTGCCTCGCCTCGCTGCCCACTATAGAACGTTGTTTACCACCTGTCCGGCAACTCATCCCGAGCGATGTGTAAACAACACCACGCCTTTGTTCACCCTAAAACGAGTAAACAACTCGTGTTTGGAGCCACCGGCAGCGAGTTTCGCCTATGCGGACGCGGGTCGTGTCCTCTGCATCTGGAAGAATGTGGGGGCGCGTCAGCGAGGACGCCGGGCTGCAACCTGGCGAGTCACCCGGACTGATGAGCATCCCTTTGTAAGACCCAAGTCCGGGTGGACGACCCGCAGCGGGGGCTGCGGGTCCTCTGCTCACTCGAGAGAGGACCCCAGCCCGTGCGCGCCCAGCGTTCACGGCGTGGTGGGATCGGGAGCACCAACGCCTCAGGCAACTCCCCGACCCTCACCGCCACCGTCGCCGTCACGGCGACCATGATCCTACTGATGGCCTTCAGCATCATCTTCTGGCTGCTGGGCAACACCACCCTGGCCGCCGTCGCCGGCACTGGTGCCTGCACTCTGGCGGCCGACGCCATCCGCCGCTACCTTGGCGTCACCGCCGACCAGGGGCACCGTCCGCCGGAGGTCAAGGTGGACAACGACCCCGGGCGGGATGACTAATGAGCGCGGGGATCGGCCGGCCTGAGAAGCCGCTCGACCCGGCCGCCGGGCCCGTCGCCCAGTTCGCCTACTCCTTGCGCCGACTGCGCCACGAGGTCGGCAGCCCGTCGTACCGGACCCTGGCGAACCGCACGTACTACTCGGTCTCCGCGCTGTCCATCGCTGCCAGCGGAACCCGTTTCCCGAGCTGGGCATGCGCTGAGGCATATGTCCGGGCGTGCGGGGTCGGTGGCGACGACATCGTGCATTGGCACCGCCGCTGGAGCGCCGTCGACGAGCACGTGCGCGCCCAACGACGCGCCCAGCGTCAGGCGGCGAAGAACCGCCCGGCAGTCGCTGTCCTGGAAGTGGCGGACGTCCCCCTTGTCAGCCCGGCACCGCTCCCGGTTTTGGAGCTGCGGTACATCGACGCGGACCCGGCCCTGGTGGCGACGCTGGAGGAGTTCCTCACCGCGCTGGACCAGATGCGCATCGAGAAGGGGCTCAGCCTGCGGCAAATAGCTGAACGGTCCCGGCTCACCAATCTTCCTCGCACCACCGTGTCGGGAGGGCTCAGCCGCTCGCAGCTGCACGACATGCTCAACGGCAAGGCGCCGCTGCGTCCGAGGCAGGTGGGTGCGTACCTGCTGGCCTGCGGGATTCCGCAGACGCGTGCCCTGACCTGGCTGACTCGCCTCAACCAGCTGGTCGAGCACGACCGCCGGGCGAAGGCCGCGCTGGCCGCGCTCAAGGCCAACTCGACAGAGACCATCCCGGCCACCGCGGTGGTCTCCACCCCGCCCAACAACACGAAGAACGTCGGGATCGAGGAGACCGTCGAGCCCGGCCAGCGGGGTAAGCACCGTCGGTCCAAGCGCTGGACGACCTTGATCAGGCAGGTGCTCATCGGCCCGAAACGCGCGCGGAGTAGGCATGATCCGGCTGCCGTCCGGCCGGCACGCGCTCCGGTCCCCGGAGCACCGCGCGGTGTGTCGGGGACTCAGAATCTCAGTGCACCGACACCCGAAGCTGCGGAAACCTCACGACCCTGACGGAAACCGCGTACCTCACGCGCTGAACAACTGAAGGTAGACGAGGGCGGGGGTGCCAGACGGCACCCCCGCCTCTCGCTGCTTGGCAGTGCTGCGCGGCGGTGCCGTCCCGTCCGGTAGTGACCGTGGACTGGGGGCGGCTGACGCCGACGTTGCAGGCGGGGGAGTGGACCTGCCTCACGCACGGCGCATCCGTCCGCTCACCGGCGGCGTCGTTCCCGCCTGTCCACGCTGCGACGCGCTGGCCCATTAAGTGCGGGTCGACAGGTCCGCTAATACTGCAACGGCAGTAGGCGAATCGAGTTCGGCTCGCGTTCGTTGGTCTGCCTGTGACGGACGTTGATGTCGATCAGTGGCATGGGGAGTTGGACCGGTTGCATGCCCGGATCGGGCCTCGGTTTCGCCGCTCGGAGCCGCGGCGGCGGGCGCGGCAGTACCTGTGCGGGCTGGTCTCCGGCCTGGGCCGTAAGAACGGCTGGACCCTCGCCGAGCAGGCCGGGGACGTGTCGCCGGACGGGATGCAAAGGTTGTTGCGGTGGGCGGACTGGGACGTCGACGCGGTCCGTGACGACGTGCGGGACTACGTGGTCGAGCACCTCGGCGACCCGGCCGGAGTGCTGATCGTGGACGACACCGGGTTCCTGAAGAAGGGCACCCGGTCGGCCGGGGTGCAGCGCCAGTACTCCGGCACCGCCGGGCGGACGGAGAACTGCCAGGTCGGGACGTTCCTGGCCTACCGCTCCGCGAAAGGCCACGCACTGATCGACCGGCAGCTCTACCTCCCGGCGTCGTGGACCGATGACCGGGACCGGTGCCGAGCGGCGGGGATCCCGGGCGAGGTGCAGTTCGCCACGAAGGTCCAGATGGCCCGGGAGATGCTGGCCCGCGCCTTCGACGCCGGGGTGCCGGTCGGGTGGGTGACGATGGACGAGGCCTACGGGCAGTCGAAATCCCTGCGGGTCTGGTTGGAACAGCGGGATGCGGGTTATGTGGTCGCGACCCGCCGCAACGACGACATGATCACCACCAGCATGGGCACCGCCCGCGCCGACCAGCTCATCGCTAACCTTCCGGCCCGCGCGTGGTGTCGGCTGTCCGCCGGCGCCGGGGCCCACGGCCCCCGCGAGTACTGGTGGGCGCGGGTGCCCGTGCGGATCTGCTGGCAGCCCGGCCGGGGGCACTGGCTACTCGCCCGGCGCAGCATGACGACCGGGGAGATCGCGTACTACGTCTGCTACGGACCCCGCCGCACCCGCCTGGTCGACCTGGCCCGCATCGCGGGGGCACGCTGGGCGATCGAGGAGTGCTTCCAGCAGGCCAAGAACGAAGCCGGCCTCGACGAATACCAGGTCCGCGACTGGCGAGCCTGGTACGCCCACATCACCCTGTCCATGGCCGCCCACGCCTGGCTGTCCGTGGCCCGATCCCTTACCGCAAAAGGGGATCCAGCCCCGACGGCGACATGATGATCGGCTACACCGTACCGAAGATCCGAAGACTGCTCACCGCACTCATAGTGCGATCAACCCACCCATCAGAGCGCGTCTGGGCCTGGTCTCGATGGCGCCGACGACGCCAACACCAAGCCCGAACCTGCCACTACCGACGACACGGCTACCCCTGACCAACTGCCGTTGCAGTACTAAGCGCCAGCTCGTCGCGTCCGCCCCCGCGCGCTGCTCTGAACCTGAGCGGCACCCCCTGGGCTCGGGTGAGGTGATGGGGGAAGGACGCCCTGCCCCTGCCCGCCGCCGGCTACGCACCGCGGTCACCACAGATGGGCGTGCCGTCGATGCCCGTCGACGACCTACTACCCCCCGGCTGGTGGCGACCTCACCGGCGAGCGATGCCAGGGAATCAGGGGCTATCGGTGGCGACGGGGATGCCGACGGGGCCCGAAAATTTCTCCGAACGTCCCGGGTGGACACGGCGTGTCGGCCGGGTGTTGTCGGCGCTGTGTCGGGTCGCTCGGTTACCGTCGATCTCGTACCGCTGATGTGACTTGCTGTGGTTTCTCCCGCGCGTCCGGCCTGCTTTCCGGAGCGTTACCGCGCGGTGCTCCGAAGCTCGGGGCGGATGGGAGAAAGCACGGTGAAGGAGCAGCAGGGGCAGGACCCTCCACGGGCCACCTCGCGTACCGAGCGGGTGTGGCAGATGGCGAGGCCCGCGCTGGAGTTGGTCGCCTTGGCGGCGGCCTACCAACAGCACGAGGGCCTTGCCGTGGCGGCGAAGGCCCTCGCGGTGCTGGGACAGTCGACGGTGACGTGGTTGCTCGCCAGAACTCACCGATGACGTCCTACTGAAGGAGCGGGCGGGGAGCGAGAGCTTCCCGCCCGTTCTCTTTTACTACGTCATCAACGATAAGACGGATGAGGTTGTGTTCAAGTACCGCGATGGTGTGTTGATTTATTCCCTCCGGTGTAGCAGACCGGTCCGCCGGCCGTAAACCTCCGTCACCGACGACCGCAGCTGCTGCGTGCGTTGACTCCGGAGCGTGCTTCCTGAGAACGACGGCGATCAACCGCGATGGTCACGGGCAGGTAAAAGCCCTGCCTGACCTGGTCGTCCGGGCTGCCGCCGGGGAGTCAAACGCCGGTTGCGTCGGGAAGCTGGGCCAGCACGTCCGGTGGCGTTGGTTCGACCGGCAGCCGGCGTGGCTCGGTGTGTTTGTCCGGTCCGCACCGGCTGAACGGCCCGTACTCGCGGCGAGGTGCGGGTCGAGGTGGTCGCGCCACCAACTGCTCATGCCGGTCTGCGGGGCGCTGACTCGCAACGTATACCAACGACGGCCGGGCAGCGGTCCGGCTGGCGACCCCGGAGCGCGCCGCCAGCCGCCACTATGGCGAGGGCCTACTTGATGCCGGTGCGGTACTTCATCGCGCCGACCTTGTTGCCGAACATGAAGAACAGGGCGGTGACGATCTGGGCCTGGTCTTCTTCGTTCAGCGGCTCCCACACCTCGTAGATGTCCTCCATTTCAAGGTCGCTGGTGCTGAGGGTCCGCTGGTTGAAGAGCCGGCGGGCCGCCTCGTGCTGCTCGTCGGTGAAAGTCAGCACCGGCACCTGCTTTCGCAGGTCGTACTGCTCCGGCAGCGGCGTTCTGACCAGTTCCTCCGGGTAGCGCGCGGACATGATTCGCATCGCCGTGTTGACCAGGTGCAGCGCCAGGAGAGACCCCATTCCCATCTGGATGATCCCCATGACCTCGTCGAACGAGGCGGCGTCGGAGATCCCGATCGGGGTGTCGATGTCGTTGTCCAGACGTTCCATCGTCAGCGCGAAGTTCTCCAGCACCTGGCCCGGCTGGATGATGATCCTGTCGTCGCCGTCGAGAATGCTCGCCCGAGGGTGATGGTGATCCATGAACTCGTTGACGGCGCGGTCGTTGTCGTCCGGCGGCGGGGTGGGTCGACGGCGGAACAGGCCCATGCTGAGTCTCCCGAGGTGTCGATGACGAACGTGAAGGGTCACCGTACGTCCAGGGTATGTCAACTCTCAGCTATGTAATGGTCTGTGGCCGACTTACAAGGGACACACCCCCCTTGCATTCTCGGCCTGCCGCAACGTCAGTGACGTCACCGCTCCGCCGTCGGCCGCCGCGCGCACGAGGCGAGAACCGCGTCGACCAGCCCACCCAGCAGTCTTCCTACCGGGCGTCGCCATCCACTACACATAGCGTGTGGATCACCTCTACTGGAACCTCGGCACCTGCGCGGGCGGCGCCGTGTTCGAGGTCGGGTTGCGCGGCTCGACCGCCCGGGTCTGCCTGATGGGCGACGACGAGTACCAGGCGTATGTCGACGGTGACGAGTACGAGTTCTTCGGCGGCTTCTACGACCTCACCCCCGTGGTCCTGGAAGTGCCCTACGACGACCATTGGTGGCTCGTGGTCGACAGCAACCCGGACAACATCAAGGTCACCGTGAACCAGGTCTTCGACGACGACTGACTAGCCGCCGGCCCGGCCCCACCACGATGCGACAGCTTCACCGATGAAACCCGCAACGGGGCGGAGCAAGATATGGCCATTGCTTATCGATCTGCGACCGGGCGCGGTCGCAGATCGGCAATGGGGGAGCGGGCGGTGCCCGCCGCGTCGGCTTGGCCGACCCTGGTAGCCGCTGGCGCAGACGTCGCCGGCAACGCTCTGGGTTCACAGTGGCGTCAATGGACAGTGAACAGCCTGCTCCGCGCCGCAAGGCCCGCCATCGTGCCCACAATCGTCCGGGTCGCCCGTACGCGGTGTTGCTCAGGCTTTCCAATGAGGAGAAGGCCGCCATCGACGCAGCGGCGGCGATCGCGCAGCTGACCGCGACCGGTTACGCGGCGAAGGCCGCGGTCGCTGCCGCGTCTGCGGCGCAGGCACCCGGTGCCGCGACCGGCGATTTACGCGATCTGCAGCACGAGCTGTTCGCCGCTCGCCGTGCCGTGGTGATGTTCGGCAACAACGTCAACCAGGCTGCTGCGGCGTCCAACGCCACCGGCCAATTGCCCGACTGGGCCACCGAGGCCGTCCGGCTCTGCGCGGCGGCGGTGGCACGGCTTGACGAGGTGATCTCCCGGATAGATAAGAAGCTGCGGTGATCACGCGGGTACACCGGCGCGGTTCGCGGGTCGGTGGCCTGCTGCGCTACCTGTGGGGGCCAGGCAAGGCAGAAGAACACGTCAACCCGCATCTGGTGGCCGCCTGGGAAGGCGCCGGCGCTCTGACCACCCTGGAGCCCGAGGTCACCGCCAGCGGTAGGCGGGATTGCCGCGCGCTGACCGCGATGCTGGAGCAGCCGGTCCGCGCTGGCTACCGGCCTCCGATCAAGTTCGTCTGGCATGCCAGCATGCGACTCGCCCCCGAAGATCGGCATCGCACCGTCAGCGATACGACCTGGGCGAACATGGCGGTGCAGATGCTCACCGAGGTCGGCGTCGCGACCACCGCCGCCGATCCGGGCCTGCGGTGGATCGCCATGCGCCACGCCGACGACCACGTACACATCGTCGCGACGCTGGTGCGCGAGGACGGCCGTACCAACTGGTTGCGCAATGACTACCCGCGTTGCGTCGAGGCCACCTACAACGTCGCCCGCCGCTACAACCTGCGCCGCCGAGTCCCACCGGCTGACCGCACCGCCCCCAGCCGCCCCCACCCTGCCGAGGTCAGCAAAGCCCGTCGTACCGGCCGGGCACGAACGCCCCGGGACGAGTTGCGCCGGCGGGTACGAACGGCCGCGGCTGCTGTCGGGTCGCAAGAAGAGTTCTTCGCCCGACTACGGGCGGCAGGGATCCTCGTCCGGCTCCGGCGCAGCAGCATCGATCCCCAGCAAATCACCGGGTATGCGGTGGCACTCCCCGACGCCCGTACCGCCGGCGGGCAGCCGGTGTACTTCGGCGGCGGGCGGTTGGCGTCCGACATGACCCTGCCGAAGCTGCGGCTGCGGTGGGGCGCTCCCACGCCCATGCCGGCAGCGCCGGCGGTCGGCCGGACCGAGTGGGTCGCCGCGATGCGCCAGGCCGCCAAGGTGGTCACCGCGGCCGCCGACGACATCCGCCGCGACGCCCATACCGCGCCCGGACGGGCGCAGGCCGCTGCGGTCGCCGCTGCGGACCTGCTCACCAGCCTGGCCTACATGATGGAAGGTGACCGGCGCGGGCCGCTGAACCGGGCCGCCGAGGTGTTCGACCGCGCAGCGCGGGACCTATACGGCCGGGTTCAGAAGTCCACCAGCCGCTCCCAGGAGATGCGCGCCATGTCGCGCCTGGTAGCGCTCCTGGGTCGCGTCTCCGGCGACGACGACACCATCGCAGCCCTCGCGCTGGTCATGGACCTCGCCCGGCTCGCCGACACCCTCGAACAGCTACGAAATGCCCAGCAACGCCTACACCAGGCCGAAGCGGCCCGGACCGCAGCCGACGCCCTTCGGCTGGTAGCGGGCGGCCGGCAACGGGCGGTAACGCTGCCGCTAACTCCGACATCAACACCCGCACCGACAGTGAGAGGCGGCCGGCGTACCGCGCGCGGCCGCTGAGCAGGCAAGGGAGGTGCACGTGCCGCACCCGCAGCAACACGAAGACCCGATGGCCGAGACCCGCCAACAATTCCTACAAGGGCTGGCGACGATGGCGACCGTCGGCGAGGCCGGCGCCCGATGGGCCGCCGTCGGCATCCAAAACAAGGCCGCCGATCGAGAACGCGAGGCTCGCCGCGAACATGCCGCCGCGACGGCCCGCCGCGAAGCCGACCGGCTGACAGCGAAGGTACGGGCGGACCGAGAGTGGATGGCGGCGTCGTTGGACGGCGATTGGTTGGTCAACAAGGCGACCTTCGCCGAAGCCGCCGCCGTTTGGCGTACCGCGACGATCTACGTCAGCAGCGACCCGGTAGCCCGGCGGGCGGCCGAGTTCGCAGAGCAACGGCTGCGGCAGATCCGGCCGGACCTGATGGCCGCCTACGAACGCCACCGGCAAGCGGGAGCATCGATCCCTGAGGCCATGCGTACCGCTGCCCGGGAGGTGTGGGAGCGCGACGCGCGCTCAGGTTACCGCCAGCACGACGCAGCTCGTGCCCACGGCGGCACACGCGACCCGCGGGGGATCACCCCGGATGGCCCGGCCGCGCTGCCGTCGGGTGGCCGTGCGCGGGTCGACGGCTTCGATGCCGCCGTTAGGCAGGAGGCGATGAGGCTGGCCGAGTACGTCAGGCCGGAGGCTCTCGATGAGTTGCAGCGCCAGTGGCGCGCCACGGGGAAGCTTCCCGCTGGCGATCCGGTGCAGCTGCTCCGTGACCTCGCGGCAGAGATGAACCAGGCGATCAGGGTCGGCGAGGCCGACGGGCGGCCGGTCGAGGCGATACGCCTCGCTCAGCGTCACGTGGAGGAGGCCCTGGCCCTCGATCTGAAGAGTCGAGCGGCTGCCGAGCACGGCGAAGGAGTCCGCGACGGCGGGACGGTCGACAGTCCCCGCGCCCCGGCTGACGAGCACGCAGCCGGACAGTCGGCGAGCGTGCTACACGACGACAATGCCGATCGCCTCGTCGCGTCCGCAGCTGCCGTCCACCACGCTGACACGCTAACGACGCCGGCCTGGGTACAGGCCTTCCCAAAGCTTCGCGTAGCCCAGGTCAATGCCGCAGTCACGGGGAAGCACCCAGCGGCAGCGGCCACCGCGGTGCCGATGCGGGGCAGGACACGATGACGACCACCACGTCGCAGAGGATCCCTACTGACGCGGCTACCCAACTTGACGAGCTCAGGGCTCAGGTGACGAGGCTGACGGTGCAGGTTGTCGAACTGCAGCAGGCCCATGCCGAGCGCGCCCAACCCGGCGATGAAGACGATCAGTCGCCGCTGTATTCGACAGTCGAGCAGTGGGTGACCACCTACCTGCTGCCGACCTTTCCGCGCCCGGTCGGCGAGGTCGGGCTGACCCGGTGGCACTGGTGCGAGCAATGGTGGCGCCACGACGAAGCGGTCACCCGGCTGACAGCCCTGTGGTACGGCTGGGAACAGGCCCGACTGCAGATGACTGGCATGCTGCCCTGGCTGCGAGAACTAGATCATCAACTGCCCATTCTGTACGGCGACGACGGACCGTTCCGGAACTGCGTTGCTGGCGGCGATCTCGGAGAGCCCCGACACCGCTTGGCGCTGGAGGTACCGGCCCACCCCGCGCCAGAGAACTGGTGGAGTTGGTGGCACTGACACCAGGCCGGCAGTGGCGGCGTGCGCGCTCACGTACAAGTAATGCTTCTCGCCATATGTCCCCCAGGTAAGGCTATGGCGAGTGTCGTAGCGGCCAATCAGAGGGTGCCACACGGGCGGAACTCACTGATTCGTCGGATCGTCGAACTTCTCCGTCCGGCGCAGCCGGACCTTCCGGCGTCCGCTCGCAGTCACTTTCTCAAGGGTGAGCTTTCCCTCCTCAAGCATGCGGCGAACGAAGCCCTGCCAGGCCGGCAAGCCGTAGTTCGTGACCCAGGAGGCCCGGCTGTCCGCCTCGGGCGAATAGTTGCGTGCGTTCACGATAATCGGACCCCGGGCCAGAATGATCTGTGACTTGAAGTAGTTGTCAATCTCGCTGACGCTGTCCGCGGTGTCGTTCTCGATCCCGAGGGCCCTCGTGATCCTCGACCTCCCGACAGCTAGCTCGCCCTTCGTCAGCAGCTCCAGCACCTGTTTGTAGGAGTCCCCGTGCAAAGCCGCAGTCGTTGACTTCGACAGGTCGAGCCGGTCAACGTGGCTCGCGATCAGGTGAAGTTCGACCCCCGGTCCCACTACTAAGCTCTCGATACGGCTCTCATGCAACGACACCCGCCCGGAACCGCCGAGTTCGAGATTCTCCATCGTGATCCGTCGTACGGCACGATCACCATCCCCTACCCCCTGCACCTTCGCCCACAGCTCTCCGAGACTGATCGTTCCCGGATGGGAGTCGTCGTACGGCTCCAGTGCGGCGACCCGCTCCTGCAGCGAGGCGATCAGATCGGTGGGCGCATGGCCGGAGCGCGTCTGCAAGATCGAGACGATCAGCTGCGCGCAGAGCGCGGAGATCGGCACGCTGAACAACAGTGCCGTGGCCTGGTCGGGGGTCAGCCGGGCGACCTGCATGGCGAGAAAGTGCTCGGCGATCGCGAGATGAGTAAAACTGAACGAGTTTTCGTCCTCCGACCACTCGGCGCTCATCCCGCACAGCGAGCCGAGCCGGCGCTTCTCGGGGTTGGCGAGCTCGCGTCCCAGCGCCACTTCAGCCGCGAATCCCAGGTCCTCCTCGGAGACCTCGGGGATGACCTTTCGGGCACTCAGGTCCGCGACCTCGCAAAAGATCGCGGCCAGTGCCTCGGTGTCGAAGAGCTCTGTACCGTCGGGGCCGCGCAGCTTGCCCCGTTCCCGTTGGAGGTACCGATCGACGACGAACTCGAGAAACTGCAGTTGTGGCGTGGAGCGCGCCCACGCCGCGTAGGCCAGGCAGAAGAACGGCGTAGTCAATAATTGCCGAAACTGTGGGGACAAAATTTGGCCCACCGACTCGACTGGTAGCCGGCTGGTCAGCTTCCGCAGTTGCTCCTCTCGCCAGGGAAGCAGTTCGAACGCGACCACGTATGGCGGCCAATCCATAGCGGACTGCGTTTCCAGGCTCTGCCGGAGCCTGGCTTCTGCATAGCTGGACCGCGCCGAGAGGATGACCGTCCCCCGGCCCCGCAGCTCGTCCAGGATCGGCTTCAGTCCGGACAACGGATTATCGTAGGTACGAAAGCCGAGCATCTCGTCGAAACCGTCGATCACCAGAATTGCGAGACCTGCGCGGCACAGTGCGAGGGCGGAGGTCTTGCTCAGGAGTAAGGTGCTCTTCGCCCGGTTGTCAAGCAGCGTGTCGAGACTGTTTGCGCTCTCCTTGCTCGACGAAATGTAGATCGCGAGCGGCGTCAGCTCGTCACCGGCCGTGAGCGATTCGCGAGCGTACTGCAGGAGGCTGTACGTCTTTCCAGATCCGGCCTCGCCGGTCAAGGTTATGAGGGTCGTGTAGCCCCGGTAAGTGTCCGACATGGCGGTGATCTGCTTACATGCCCGCGCGATGGTCAGGTCTCCGCCGTCGCCGATTTGGCCGTCAGCGACGCGGACGAGGGCGGGCACGTCGGGGACACTGCGCCTCAGATCGCCGAACAGTTCTTCGCTGACCACGCTCTCTAGCCTGACCTGCTCCTCAAGTTCCTCAAGGAGACGCTCCTTGAGGAGCGGCCAGTTGCAGATGTCGGCCAGGAACGCCTTGTACGGCTGAGGCCCTAACTCGGACTGCCAGACCCGGGCACCATCGAGCTGCAGCCGGAAACGGTCGACACGCGGGATCGTGCCGCCGGAGGTACGCAGCTCCCAGCGAACCACGATCGGATTCGGCGGATCGACCAGCGTCTGGATCGAGTCCCGCTGGGCGAACCCGCGAAGATCCCTTTGGATGTCGAGGGCGAAGCTCTCGAGCTGGCGGTCGCCGCCCTGCGGCTCCAGTTTCTGAAGCGTGTCGAGCACTCGCGGCTGAGCGATGTCGGTCGCTGGGCCTTTCCGCGGCCAGTAGGTCGCCGAGCCTTCTGAATAGTCGTTGAGCGCCGCGAGCTCACCGTCAATGTCGATGAAGAACGGCTCCAGCCCGCTGATGTGTCCGTGTGCGTAGATCTTGACGATCTTTTCCGCGTTGGTGGAAACCACCCGGTACAGAGCGTCGGGGTCGACCCTCTCGGGGTCCGGGCCGCCGTGGAACACCTGATTCCGCATTCGCCGAACTGATGTGCCTGAAGCCACCTCGACGTCGATGCTCTCGGCGACGTCCAGAGCAGCGACCTCGCAGGTGCCGCAACGGAGCGCGGACCGGTTCAACCGTACGTAGTTCGACCAGGCGTCGAGCGAGCCCGGCGTCATCAATTTGGTGCGACCCTCGGCGGCGGCGGCGCAGAGAAGCCCAAGCACTCTCAGCTGGAACTCGACGTGTGCCAGCGTCTTCAGTGGCTCCCCCTGCCGCTCCGGGGCAGCCACAAGGTCACTGATGGTCACGTCGTCTCCCGTCGGCGGGGGCCGGTCAAGCAGGGATTGTCGCATGTAGAAA
Organism: Micromonospora sp. NPDC023888; assembly: GCF_040639415.1. Classification (NCBI taxonomy): domain Bacteria; kingdom Bacillati; phylum Actinomycetota; class Actinomycetes; order Micromonosporales; family Micromonosporaceae; genus Micromonospora; species Micromonospora sp. NPDC023888. The sequence goes on from NZ_JBEZZW010000012.1 coordinate 71,668, forward strand.
GCTAGTTGATGGCCTGTTAGCCGCTGATTGTCTTCGGCAGGAGACTGGGCCGGCCGCCGGCCGCCGGCCGCCTAGTGCCGGCTATCTGCTTACCATCGTCGGAGTCGTCGGCCGGTCAGCATGGTGCCGCACGGCGCGAGAGCCGCAGTCCCTGCACGGCACGACCGGGCGTAGGACAGCCACACCCGAGAACATCAGCTGGCCCTTCCACGAGGACCGGCCTCCGCTGTTTGTCGAGGCGATCCTGCTGCTCTGCAACACCGACCAACAGCCGTCCATCGTTGTTGATCGCTGTCTCAGGGCTGTTGATGTATTTCGGCACACCATCCGCGGCGCCGCGCCGGCAGGACCAAGGAACGCCACAGCATGCCCGACCGGGTCGCGTACCGGGAAGATGACCCGGTCCCGGAACACATCGATGAGTCGGTCCGGCTCCCTCGAGGCGGGTCGACAAGCCTGCCGACCAACTCCTCCGCCGTGTAGCCAACCGGGCGCACGTGACGCATCAGCGAACTCCAACCGGGTGGTGCGGACCCGACCCACCACGGCCACTCCCGCTACACGACGACGCCAAGACCGCGTGCGGCGAGGTAGGAACGGGACCGTCGGCGTGTTTGAGTTGGGCGCGGTAGTAGGTCACCGCTACGTCGACGGCCGCCGGCAGCCGTCCAGTCTCGAGCCCGGTGCCGCGTACCTGTTACGTCGTTCGGTTGAGCCGAGGTGCGCCCATGGCCTACTCCGATATCTAAGCTAGCTTCAGCCGGCCCGTCCCCGCCAGGAGCGCTGCACCATCCGATCCCGGCGAGCGGCGCGGGTGCGTTGCGCCTGACGAGTCATCTCAGCGGTGGACGCCACGACGGCCGCGGTCAGCCGGTCGGCGATTGGCTCGTCGTACCAGGGCAGCAGGTTGAGCATGGACACCTTCACGCCGGTGGCGAACAACAACGCCGAGCCCTTCGGCAGTGCCCGGATCCGCGCCGGGTCGAGGATTCGCTGCCGGCGCACCGACGTCTGGTACGAAGTGTGGCCCTTCCCGTCGCGGGTGCGGGAGGCGACGGTGACGTCGTGCTCGCCAACGAGCCGGGACAGGTCCTCAGCGAACCGCGCGTCGTCGATGCCCGCGCCGACCAGTTTGACTGTGGCCGCTGACCAGAGCGCGTCCATGCCCTGCTCACCCCACACCCTGGTCCCTTGCCGGTAGGACTGCAGAATGGTCAGCGGGATGATTCCCCGGCTGCCGAAGTGGCTGTACAGCTCCGGCAGGTCCGCGATCTTGCAGATGTTCGCCGCTTCATCCAGGCAGGCGACCAACGGCGGATCGAGCCGGCCGCCGTGCGCCTCGGCAAGCGCCATGGCGGCACGCAGCACCTGGTCGGTCAGACCAGCGACGAGCGGTGCCGCCGCTCCAGCACCGTCTTTGGACAGGAGGTACAGCGTGTCGGCGCTCTCGACGAACGCTTCGACGTCCAGCGCCGGCAGCGGCAGGTCTGGTGGGGTGACCCAGGCCATGATGGTCGGGTTGGCCAGGCACGCCGCCGCGGTGCGGGCGGTTTCGTAGAGCCCTTCGCGGGTCTCCGGTGCGCCGGCCTGCCGGCCGGACATGGCTCGGGCAGAGGCACCGAACCCGTGACTCTTGAGGATCGTCGCAGGCTCCCGCGACGTGGAGTCCGACAACCACGCCTGCACCAATGTCAGCGTCCGACCCTCCAGCGCGGCAGCCAGGATCAGCGACGTGAGCAGGTCCAGCGCACCCTGGATCCAGAAGTCGTCACTGCCCTGCGAGTTGCGGACCTGTTGGACGAAGTGGTTAGCCAGCCGGTGGGCGTCCTCGACGTCCTCGACGGCGGCCAGCGGGTTCCACCACCAGCCCTGCGGCACGTGAGCGATGGACTGCGGGTCGAACACCCACACGCTGCCATGCTCGGAGCGAGCGGTCGCCGTCGTGGCCCACAGGTCGGGTTTGTTGCTGGTGGCGAGGGCCGCCCCCGGCGCGCCGAGGAGGGACTGCACGGCCAGAGCGGTGGTCTTTCCGGCGCGGGGCGCCATCACTGCAAGGATTACGTCCTCCCATGAGGAGTAGAGCCGAGGACCTGAGCCGCGCCGCTGCCGATGCGCGCCGAGCACGATCCCAGCGGACTCGGCTGAGATCTCCTTCACCGCCGCATCCGCCAGGCCGTGCCGTAGGCGCCTAGCCCTGGCGGCCACCGAGGGCAGCGTCATCGCCCGCACCTCGGCCGGGCCAGCCAGCGACGGCAGTGGGTCCTCGGCGTCGGGCTTGCGCCCCTGCCACCACACCGCCGCAAGGGTGACCAGGCCGAGCAACACCAGCAACAGCACCGCGTAGACCAGACCGACGACGGTGGGGGACACCCCGGGCCATATCGTCGACCATTCGGTACGCAGTAGGCGTTCCAGGTACGCCGATCCGAAGCCGGGCCCAGTGGCCGGCCGCCCGGTCACTGCGGCGGCGATCCGTCCGGCCAGCCAGGACAGCCACATCAGGGCGATCGCCGCCCACACCAGCCCGAGCATCAGAAACGGCGTCACTGGGCCGCCGGCGGTGCCGCGCGGCTCGACGGGCCGGGTGTTCATGGCTGCACCTGCCGGATCGCGGCGTCGGTGTCGTAGAGCTCCCACTCGTCGCCGACAAGTGTCAGCGAGACCGGCAGTCCGTTGCGTTCACCGGTCTTGATCAGATACTTGCCACGGCCTGGATGCACAGAGCCGGCGAACCATGCTTCCGGTGCGGCCCACGACGCGACCAGTTCCCGCTCAGGCCCCGACAGCTTGATGACCTCATTGACCCGGTTCAGTTCGCGGGGCGGCAGCCCGGCCAGGATCTTGATCGCGGACCGTTCGATGAAGCCCTGCGCCTTGGCCCGGTCCTCCGGAGTCGGCAGAGCGTCGAGGTCGGCGAGGGAGTGGGTGACCATCACGCTGGCCATTCCTCTTTGCCGGTTGAGCCGGGTGAGCGCGTCGGCGTGTTCGACGAGGCCGGATGCGCCACGCAGGGCTCGCCACAGCTCGTCCATCACGCCGAGGTACTGCCGGCGCGGCGCGAGGCCCTGATCGGCCAGCACGGATGCGGCGTCGACCATGCCGAAGCCGTACGCCCAGGTGCAGAGCATCGCGGCGGCCACCAGTTGGTCTCCGGCGGCGGCGACCTGGGAGATGTCGACGCTGACAGCCGGGGCGTCGAGATCCAGGGGCTTGGTCGTTGGGCCGTCGAACACACCCCTCAGGCTGCCCTCGCACAGCAGCGCCAGGGTAGGCACGAGCTGGTCGACGCGGCGGCGGTACTCGCCGTCGGTACGGGCCCGGGCCGCAGTGAGCAGCTCGTCGGCGCCGGCTTCGACCAGGCTCAGCACGTCCGGCACCGTGGGGTCCCGGTCAAGGCGTTCGGCGAGTACGTCGATCGCCCGCCCGAGGATGACTTCCTCGGTGTTGTTGAGCGCCTGGCCTCGCACCAGGGCGCACAGCGCAAGCAGCAGCGACATGCGCCGGCCTCGGATCTCGAGGCGCAGTTGCCGGGCGTCGGCGCTGCCCATGCGGGCGAGGGCTCTGCCTAGCGGGCCGGAGTCCAGTGGGTTGAGCCGGTCGAGGCCGCGGCCGACGCGGATGACCTGTCCGCCGAGGTGCTCGACGAGTCGGGTGTAGTCGGGCTTGGTGTCGCCGAGGATCAGGGCGCTGGTCCCGAACCCGGTCATGCCAGTGATGAGCCGTTTGACCACCGTGGACTTGCCGACGCCGGGTTGGCCGAGGACGAACACGCCGGGGTTGGTGATGAGGCCCTCGCGGAGCCATTCGAGGGGGTCGAGGCAGACGACCTCGCCCCACAGCATGTGCCGCCCGATCGGTACGCCGATCGTGGGTGCCCCGGACCCGGCGACGAAAGGGAACAGTCCGCACAGCTGGACCGTGGTTCCCTGGTACTCCATTCCGGGGGAGATGTGGCTGGCTCGGCCGGCGCCGGGTGTCCGTACACCCCATGCTGGCGCCGGCGCGACCGCGTCTGCGGCAGCGGTGCTCTTCATAGATCTCTCCTGGTCGTATGGTCAGCGGGGCCAGTGGCGGGCCAGCTGCGGCGGGCATACGCCGCAGGGCAGGGTCGTGGCGAAGCCGGTGGCCTGGCTGGCGCGCAGCTGACGAAGCCGAATTTTGGCGACATCGGCACGGGACTCGACGTCGGCGATGGCCCGGCCCAGGTCGTCGGCGCAGACGACGGTGGTGGTGACGAACAGCGACATCAGGCCCACCCCGGACCCGGTCGCTTCTTCCCGCGCGGTCTGCAAGGCCCGCTCCCGGTCGGCGTGGTCGCGAGCGGACTCGTCGCGTTTCTGCGCCCGGTTGTACGCCGACCGGAACGCTGCGGCGTTGACCTCGCTCTCCACGATCCGAGCGGCCTCCCCAGCGGGGAAAGGTCGATACAGCAGCGAAACCCGCTTCGGGTACGGGCCGGGTGCCAGCAATCGGGCGAGGACGTCCGCGTGCACGTGCTGACGTGGTGCCTCGTGCCATGCCCATGACACCGAGGTGCCGGAGTCGTGCACGTACCGGTCGAGGTGCTCCTCGGCCATCACCGGCCCGGCAGTGTCCCAGTCCAACCACCGGCTCAGATCAAGACCGGGAGTCGCCGCCAGCCGGGCCATGTCACCTCGGCTGGCCGGGTCGAACGCCGTCCGCACGATGGCCGAGATTTTCTCCGCGCTGGCTCGGCCGAGGACGGTCAGTCCGCAGCTGCCCAGCGAGTCCTGCAGACCCGGCAAGGTCCGGCTGATCTCCTCCAGGGCCTCGTCGAGGTTCTTGGGTTTGCTGGGGGAGGCGCCGGGCTTGAAGGCCACTGACACCCGGGTTTCCACGTCGGCAGCGGCCGCTGGGGACACCTCCACCAGCCGTTGCAGCACCCGTCGGGCGGAAGCCGGACCATGTGGGACGATCCGTCGGCTGACGTGGTCGGCCAACCGGGAACCCGGATCCGGGGCGGTGTCCACGGTGACGGTGACGTGGTCGACGATCGGCAGGTAGCCCAGGTTCGCCAACCAGCCGCCCCAGTTGGACACCCACGCCGCGCTCGCGTCGGGATCGGCCAGCCAGGTCGACGTGGCCGCGCAGCGCAGCGTCACCGTCATGGTGCCCAATCGGCGGTTGTAGACCACCCCGTACCCGTCGGCACCTTCGTCCGCGACGGTCAGCAGAGTTGTCGGTGCGAGCACACCCGGCAGTTGCCAGGCATGTTCGCCGGCCACCATCACCCCGGAGCGGTACGAGGTGTAGCCGCGGCTGGTGCCGATCAGCCATCGCACTCGCTGTGCGATTCCGGCCGACAGCGGCACCCCGTCCCACCGCAGGACCAGTAGCACCACGAGCAGCACACAGGGTCCGGCGGCAACGGCCAGCGCCCGCAGTCCCATCGATCCGGAGATGATCAGCGCGGTTATCGCCGCGAGGACGACGAAGGTCTGCGTCGGTCCGAGGCCGAACAGCCCCATGCCCCGCGCCCGCCGCCAACCTCCGTAGGTGCGGATTTGCGCCTGGTCGCTACTCATGACGGCGTACTTCCGTCCCACATCGCGGAGCTGGCTGTGTTCGCGCCCGCCTTCGCTGCCGCGGCCCCGGCCTGCGCGGCCAGGACGGTACCGATGACGACCGGTGCCGCCGGCCCGGTCGCGGCTCCCGCCGCCCCGGCCGCCGCGGTGCCACCTCCGGCCGCCGCGCCACCCGAGGCCGCGGCGCTACCACCGCCGGATGCGGTAGCGCCGCTACCGGTGGGCACAGTGGTCGTGGGTGTTACCGGACCCGGCATGCCGCCAGCAGTGGCGTTACCGCTGATCACCGTCGGCGCGCCACCGGTCGTACCCCAACCGGATCCGCTCGTGGGCGAGGGCGCGGACGGAGTCGGCATGGCCCCGGTGGGGCTGTTGCCGCCGCCGTTACCCGGACCCCTCGAGTCCATGTAGCGGGCGTGGTCACCGGCGCTGTGACCGCCGGCCGCTCCGCGTATCGAGGACGCGGCGTGCAAGCCTGCGGCGGCGCCAGCGCCGGCCATGCCGAGGCCTCCGCCCCCGGAGGCGACGCCGCCGGTGAAGACGGTGAAGAACTTCATCAGCGCGGGTAGGGCGATCACCGACAGGGCCAGCATGCCGAGGCCCATCAGCCAGTCACGCCCGTTGCCGCGCATCATGACGAACGAGGTGGCGTACACGGACACTGCCGCTGGCTTGTACAGCGCGAGCGCGAGCGACCAGCCGAGGGTCTTGTGTAACCACTGGCTCGTGCCTCGGGTGATGGAGCCCGCCGCTGCCAGCTGCAGCAGTCCGGCCAGGATGACCACGGCACCTTCGCGGAAGACCATCAGGATCGTCTGCGCCACGGCCGCGAGGATGACAATGACACCGACCAGGATCATTACGAACGGGGCCACCTCGGTGCCGGGAAGCAGCAGCGTCCCAAGCGCGGCGCTCATCGCCTCGTTGGGTGGTTCGTTGGACTCCTTGAAGATCGCCTCGTTCAGCAACCATGTCGAGTAGCTGTCCCCGGCCTTGAGGACCAGGTGAGTGCCGGCAACGCCGACACTGCCCCACAGGGCGGTGTTCCAGACTCCCCGTACCGCCTGCAGAAGCGGCGCGCCCTTGCGGCTGATGACGATGGTGATGCCCTGCCACACCAATCCACCTACCAGGACCAGGATCGTGATCGGCAGCATGAACCCACGTAGCTGTTGCGCGGGCCCAGCAGCCCCGTTGCACTGGGCCACCCAGTCGGTGGCCCACTGACCCGGGTCAGATCCGCTGGTTGGGCACAGGTCGTTCGATGGGATGAGCGTCCAGCTGGTCAGCAGGCCGGCGACCCACTGAATGGCGTCTTTCGTCGCGTCAGCCAACCCATCGAGGAGCGCGTCGACCATGGAATCCCGCACGGCACCCGGGGCCTGGACGCCGTCAACGATGACGCCGGCGCAGGTCGCGGGCATGAAGGGGTTGCAGAAAGGCACGACGATCACCCGCCTGCGCTGAAGGGAAGGAACATGGCGGTGTACGGATCCAAGACGACGGTCACGGCTTGATCGAACGTCCCGCCGGCGGGTGCCAGCAGCGCCCAGTCCGAACCCCTCCAGCGCATACGCACCTCGGTGCTGACCATCAGCGACCTACCCGAGCCGTCTGGTGCCTCCGTCAGCAGGCGCAAGACCGCCTCGTCTTCGGTGTAGTTGACGATCCGGTAGCCGAGCAGAGTCGCGTTCAGGCGTCCGACGGGCTGCCCATCCGCCACGCCCGTCTGGCCGCGCAGCTCGTCATACGCCTGCGTGACCTGAACCCGCATCGCGGCCGCGTCCGCTCCGACGATCTGAGTACGCAGCGTGGGCTCGAAAACAGCCGGACCGACCTGCGGGTTGACGCGCACGACGATGTGTACGGCGGCCAGCACGGCACCACCAGGATCGTGCGCAAATCCCCGGGCCTGACCCTCACCGGAGGCGCGAGGACCGGACTGCCGCGACACTGGCACCGAGACCCCCGCGACGTCGACCCAGTCCAGGTCACGAGGCAGGACTGCCTGCCCGTTGGCGGTGGTCTCGGGACGAAGCAGCATCGGTCCCAAGGTCGAGGAAGCAGGACGATCCGAGTCCGCGTCGAACACGATCGCCACGGCCGCAGCGCCGAGCACCGCCGCAGCGGCCAAACAGAGGGCGGTAACCCGGCGACGCGTGGTGCGGTGGGCGCGAGTGATGACGTCGTAGGTCATGACTCAGCCCGGCAGAACTGCGCCGACGACCACGGCCGCAACCGCGCCGCAGGTGAGCCCGGCCAGCACCCACGGGATGCCAGCCGCGCCGTCGGCCGCGAACGCCGACCGGTTCCGGCGACCGACGGCCATCATGATCCCGCAGACAAGCAGGCCGCCGACGCCAGCGACGATGAGGATCCACTTCATCCAGCCGATGAACAGATTCCCCGTGGCCTCGAGGCCAGGTGGGGCGGCGGGCGGGGGAGTAGGCGCCAGGACGTCGAGCGCAACCCCAGCGAGGTAGTGAGCAAACACAGCAGTCTCCCGAAGGTCACGATGCCCTCGGTTGGGCATCTGCCCTGGACCTTCACCGGGTAGGGCTGACGGCAGACTTGACGCTGGGATTGCTGCCACCGTTACCGCCGCTACCAGCTGCGACTGGCAGCGGTAACGGCCTTCGCAACTCGGCACCGTCGTGGACATGAACGCGCGAACTCGATCAGCAGCGGCACTCGCCCTGATGCTGTCCGTTACCAGCTGTTCCGCCGGCGGACAGCCGGCGCCGACCGCGCCGAGCACAACCAGGGCCGTGTCCGCCCCCAATTCGGCTGGCGTCGTTGCCCCGGTGCCGCCGCCTTCGCAGGCCGGGTTCGCGTACGCCGACCCCGGTGAGGTGTGCACCCGGTTCACTGCGGCTCTCTACAGCGCCGACACGCGGCGGGATGCTGGACCGGACGACGCCTATAAGCGCGCCGCCCACTTTGCCGGCGGCGCACTGGCCGCACAGAGTCCGGCTGCCAGGCGGGACGGTCGTTGGGCAACCTGGGCCGAACACCGGGCGTACGTCGACACCGCCGTGGAACCCTTCGTCGACGCACTGCAACCAGCAGATACGGCGATCTCCGCACGGCGCACGGTCCGGGTGACCGCAACGCCCCTCAGTGAAGACGGCTGGCGCGGCTGGACTGAGTACAGTCTGCTCGACTGCACCCTGCGCCGCGGCGGCCCGGACGGATCCGGCTGGCGGGTCGCCGGATACGAGATCCGCCAGGAAGGTCTGCGATGAGCAGGCCTTGGGCATTCCTCGCGGGAGGGCTCGCCGTTGTGGTCCTGGCGCCGCTTGCGCTGATCGTGTTCGTTGCCCTCGCGCTGCTCGGAGCCAGCCCAGCGATGGGCTGCACCATCAACCCACCGAGCGTTTCGCCTGGTGCTTCGGCTGCCCCGCCGGAGTGGCCTGGTCGGGGCTCCTGGACCTCCGAGCAGGTGGGCAACGCGGCAGTCATCGTCTCCGTCGGGGCCGAGCTGCACGTGCCGCGCTACGGCTGGGAAATCGCCGCGGCCACCGCGATGCAGGAGTCCAGCCTGCGCAACCTCGGCCACCTCGGCGCGGACAACGACCATGACTCGCTCGGGCTGTTCCAGCAGCGACCCAGCCAGGGTTGGGGCACCTCCGAGCAGATCCTCGACCCCCGCTACGCCGCCCGGAAGTTCTACGAGCGCCTCGTCAAGGTCGACGGCTGGCGTGCCATGCCGCTCACCCAGGCCGCGCAGGCCGTGCAGCGGTCGGCGTTTCCTGACGCGTACGCGAGGTGGCAGCCCGAGGCGCAGCAGTTGGTCGCTCTCATCAGCGATGGCATGAACATCGTCTGCACCAGCGACGGCGGAGAAGGGCTGCCGTCCCTGGATGACGCTGGACTGCCCGACGGCTTCCTGCTGCCGTCGGACCCGCAGCTACGAGCAGTCGTCGCCTTCGCCCTGGGCCAGCGCGGCAAGCCCTACGTCTGGGGCGCCGAAGGGCCGGACAGCTACGACTGCTCCGGCCTGATGATGGCCGCCTGGGCCAAAGGCGGCGTGCAGATACCCCGGGTCACCGCCGACCAGGTCCACACCGGTGCCGCCGTCCCATCCCTGGCAGCCATGCAACCTGGGGACCTGATCTTCATCCCCGGGTCGGACGGCACGATGACCCGGCCCGGCCATGTCGGGATGTACATCGGTGTTGATCGGAGGGGACGGCAGTACCTCGTACAGGCGCCCAAAACTGGTGACGTCGTAAAGGTCGTCGCGGTCAGCAAGTGGAGCCGGCAAGTTGCCGCAATCCGTAGGCCGACGCCGTGACGGGGGCCGGCAGCTGTACTCGGTCGGATGATCTGCGGCAGCGAAGGACACAGGCTGGGCGTTTCCAGCAGCGCACTCGGTTGCACTAAATCCACGGGTGTTGATGAAAGCACGGCGACATTCTTTTGGGATTGACCTGTCCAATTTATGGCAATTGCCAAGCGGTAATCTCGTGTGGACCGGGATTGATTGTCGGATGCCTTACATTCTCTCGCTCGTATGGGGCATTCGGTGTTTGGTGTTGTGGTGCTGGTGGGTGGCGCTTCGTTTGGACTCTGTTTAACCTATGTCGGCCCTTGTTGATCTTAAATCGGTGTTTTCGATTGCTGGTCGCGTGGTTTCTACCGTGTTCATAACCAAGGAGTCTGGGTGGCGCAGACGGTTGCTGTGCGGGTGGGCGCGGTTGAGTTACTCGTCGAGGTCATGCCTGTGGCTGGTTCTCAGCAGACGTCGGCGGGCGGACGCGTCGATCGGGCCGTGGACTATGCGGCGGGTGCGTTCGAGCGGGCGCAGTCGGCCGTGGAGGAGATTGCGGTGTCGACGGCGCGGATGGTCGGCCGGGTCACACGCCGCGTCGGTAGCCCAGAGTCGGTGGAGGTCGAGTTCGGGCTGAAAGTGTCGGCCAAAGGTGACGTGATCGTTGCGGGCGCCTCGGGCGAGGCATCACTGAAGGTGAAGATCATTTATGGCGCGAGTGGTGACCGTACGCTTCGAGGGCCGGGCGAAGCGGACCCGGACGACGTCGACACCGACGCCGAGGAACCGCAGGACGGCGCGTCATGACCGTGCGGGTGGTCGGGTACGACTTTCTCGGCTGGGTCGCTGCTGACGGTGCGGCGCCTGTCGGCACCTGTTTCCAGGTCGAGCCGGGTGTGCTGGTCACCGCCCACCATGTTCTCGCGGAGATCGGTGCGGCGGCGGTGGGATGCGTGGTGCGGGTCGGACCCGTCGGCGGCCGTGCTGGATGGGACGCGACGGTGCAACGCGTCGACGAGGTGCACGATCTGACGGTCCTGCGCGCCGAGCAGCCTCTGTTGGGGTCTGTTTCGCAGGTGGTCGTCTCCGACGGGGTAGGGGACAACGAGGCGGTGACGACGGCCGGCTACCCGACGGTCGAGGACGACGGGCACGAGTACGATCTGCTGGCCGCGGGGGGCCACTGGCGCGGACCGGCGCTGCGAGACGGCGTGTTGTGGTCACGTCTACAGGCGGACGCGGTCCTGCCGGGTATGAGCGGTGCGCCGGTGCTGCGGGCGTCCGACCGGGCGGTGGTTGGCGTGGTCTCCGGCCGCTACAACTCCCAGGACGGGTGGCTGGCAGGTGCGGTGTGGGTGTCCCGGGTCGAAGACCTGTCCGCGTTGCTGGATGGGGTGGCGTCGGTCGTCGTCGAGGAGACGGTGCCGGCGAATGGGCTGCTGGACCTGGTGCTGACGGTGTCGCAGTCGCAGGTGCGCCTGTCAGGGTGTGGGCAGGATGTGACGGCGGCGCATCGTGGTGTGTCGTCCGGTCTGGCCAACGCGTTGCAGGACGTACGTCGGGAACGCGCTCGCCGGCGTGCGGTGACGCGTGACCTCGCGGCCGGCGGCCAGGCTTTCGGTGTGGTGTCGTTGCGGCGTGCCGGTGAGTTGTTGGCGGAGTCGTTTCTGCCGGTCACGGTGGCGCAGGCGCTGGCCTGGGTGATCCGCCGGGCGCAGCGGGAGCATGTGCCGGTGCGGGTGGGGGTGCAGGCGCCGGACTGGTGGTGGCTGCCGTGGGAGGCGTTGCCGGAGCCGGTGACCGGCCGTCCGATGGTGCTGCACGAGCTGGTGTCGGTGTATCGGAGGGTGGAGGCGGCGGGTTCCCGGTCGGCGGCGGCGCCGGGCCCCTTGCGGATTGTGGTGGCGATCGCCTCGCCGGAGTCCGGCGGTGGTCCGCTACTGGATTACGAGCGGGAGTTGGGCAGTGTCCTGGACGCGGTGCATGGGGCGCACCGTAGCCGGGCGGTGGTGCGGATCCTGCCGTTCGCCACGACGGCGGCGATCCGTGCGGTGCTGGACGAGGACACCACGCATGTGCTGCATCTGTCCGCGCACGGTGCGCCGGGCCTCCTGCACCTGGAGGACGAGCAGGGTGATCGCCGGTTGGTGGATCCGGAAACCCTGATAGAGGAGGCGATTCCGGAGGGCCGGATGCCGCGGGTGATCTCACTGGCCGCCTGCTACACCGATGCCGACGGCGAGGATGGTGCGGGGTCGTTCGCCGCCAGGCTGGCCCGGCGGGGCGCGGGCGCGGTGATCGCGACGCAGACCTCGGTCACCGACGTGTACGCCACACGGTTGTTCGCCGCCGTGTACGCCGAGCTGGCGGCTTCGGCGCGGCCGGATGTGGTCGCGGCGGTGGCACAGGCCCGTCGGCGCGTGCAACGAGACCTTGCCACCGCCCCGGACCCGCTGACCCAGGCGGTCGCGGGCATGGACGAGTGGAGTGTGGTCAGCGTGCTGGCCGCCGCACCGTCGGTGACCGTCGCGGACGGCGCCGCACCAGCCGAACCTCGCGCGGAGATCGTGCCGGACCTGGGCGGCCTACTCGCCCGGCCGGTCGGGCAGTTCGTCGGTCGCCGGCACGCCCAGCGCACCCTGCCCGGCCTACTCAATGACGGCACCGGTACGGCGGTGCTGCTGCACGGTATCGGTGGGGTCGGGAAGACCACCCTGGCCGCCGAGGTGGTCCGCCGCCTGCTGGACACGTCGCCGGACTGGCGTCTGGTCACCGTGACCGGGCCGGTCACCGTCGACGGGCTGTTGACCGCGGTCGCCGACGCGGCCCGCCGGGAGCTGGTGCTGCGGGCACAGTTCAGCGGCCCACCGATGGTCGCGGTGCAGGCGGCCGGCCGGGTGGACCTGCCCTGGTCCGACCGGTTGGCGTTGCTGCGCGATCAGGTCCTGGCCGGCACGAGGATCGTGGTGGTGCTGGACAACTTCGAGGACAACCTGATCCGTGACAGCGGCATTGACGCCGGTTGGTCAATCGGGGATCCCGGGCTGGCGGGATTGCTCGCCGCCTGGTTGACCAGCCCCGGCCGTAGCCGGCTGCTGATCACCAGCCGTTATCGGTTCGGGCTACCCGATCCGGCCGCCGAACGGCTGCATCCTTATCAGGTGCCTCCGCTGACCCTGGCCGAGACCCGAAAGCTGCTGTGGTCGCTGCCCCGCCTGGACCGGCACGCAGCCGATATCGACGCGCAGCAGCGGATCTGGCAATCAGTCGGTGGGCACCCCAGGGCCTTGGAGTACCTCGACGCGCTGCTGCCCGGCAACGGCGGCGACCCTGCTGGACAGGGCCGCTTCACCGACATCACCCGACGCCTACGCCAGGCTGTCGAAACACGGCTCGGTCCTGCCGGCACGGTCGCGTGGCTGGCCCGGCAGCGCACCTTGGACGCAGCGCTGGCCGACACGGTCACGCTGGCCGCCGACGATGTCCTGCTTACCGAGCACCTGACCCGCCTCGACTCCACCGAAGGCGCGGTCCGGCTGCTGGCCGGGATCAGCGTCTACCGCGAACCCGTCGACGTCAACGGGCTGCTGTTCCAGATCGGCGTCGCGAACCCGGATGCGGAATTGGAACAGCAGCCCGGCGGCAGGGTAGAGGCGGCCGCCCAGATCAGTGACCTTCTGTCGCGATACGCACTCGATTCGAACGGGCTGGCGGAGGCACTCGGGCAGGACAGTCCGCTGACCCCGGCAGACGGCGAACGTCTCGCCCGGCTTCTTGAGCAGGCACGCCGACCGCCTCAGCCCCCGTTCGCCGCACCACCGGGCATGACCGGGCTGGTCCGGCAACTCGCACAGAGCAGTCTGATCGCCACCGTCGATGACGTCCGGGTGGTGATGCACCGCTGGACCGCCACCGAACTGCATCGCCACTGGAATACCGACCACGGTCCGCACCACCGCCCCGGGCTGGTCACCGCCGCCCACCACGCCGCTGCAAAATACTGGCGGTGGCGCGTCGGGACCTGGCGGCAAGATCGGTTCGATGACCTCCACGATCTTGACGAAACCCGTCACCACCTGCTGGCCACCGATGATCTGGAAACCGCAGGAATCATCACCGAGCACATCTGCAGCCAACTCGACGAGTGGGGGGCATGGGACCGAGAAATCAGCCTCATCCACGACACCCTTCGCTGGCTGCCGGAAAATTCACCCCGCCGCCCGGCCTGGTACCACCAGCTCGGCCTCCTCGCCCAGTATCGGGGCGACTACGCCGAGGCCGAACGCCGTTATCGGCAATCCCTGACCATCAACGAGGAGCTGGGCAACCGGGCCAGCATGGCCACCAGCTACCACCAGCTCGGCACCCTCGCTCAGGATCGGGGCGACTACGCCGAGGCTGAACGCCGTTATCGGCAATCCCTGAGCATCGAAGAGGAGTTGGGCAACCGGGCCGGCATGGCCACCAGCTACCACCAGCTCGGCACCCTTGCTCAGGATCGGGGCGACTACGCCGAGGCTGAACGCCGTTATCGGCAATCCCTGAGCATCGACGAGGAGTTGGGCAACCGGGCCGGCATGGCCAGCAGCTACGGTCAGTTCGGCATCCTCGCTCAGGATCGGGGCGACTACGCCGAGGCCGAACGCCGCTACCAGCAATCCCTGAGCATCGACGAGGAGTTGGGCAACCGGGCCGGCGTGGCCACCAGCTACCACCAGCTCGGCACCCTTGCTCAGGATCGGGGCGACTACGCCGAGGCCGAACGCCGCTACCAGCAATCCCTGACCATCAAAGAGGAGTTGGGCAACCGGGCCGGCATGGCCACCAGCTACGGTCGGCTCGGTACCCTCGCTCAGGATCGGGGCGACTACGCCGAGGCCGAACGCTGCTATCGGCAATCCCTGACCATCAGAGAGGAGTTGGGCAACCGAATCGGCATGGCCACCAGCTACCACCAGCTCGGCACCCTCGCCCAGTATCGAGGCGACTACGCCGAGGCCGAACGCCGCTACCAGCAATCCCTGACCACTGACGAAGAGCTGGGCAACC